>WFOE01000147.1 GCA_015488215.1 Planctomycetales bacterium | reverse complement strand
GGATGGTTCTTTGAGGGCCAGGGCTGCGACACTAGGACAATCTGCGACATTTGCCCGTTGTCGCAGATAACCAACGGAAAAATAAGCACTTGCGCCTGCTGCGACACTGGGACACGGCTTTGTGTACCAGAGGTTTGTCGCAGTTTTGAGCCTGGAACGGCTTTCGTTTGTTAGACGGCGGTCACGCCTGTGTTGGCTGGCCGTTGGCTGGCGCACCCACTTGGCCCATGTCTGCCGGTAGGCTTCCGGAAGGCGAAGTTGGCCACCACCCGTCAGGCCGGTCAAGGGCCAAGACTTAGCCCGGGCAACCAGTCAGTCGGTGCAATTTCCTGTTTCTGTGCCTAGTTCGAATTGGCAAGCAGCGTAGGGGGCTTGGAGCAAATCTAGTGACAAATTGGTGGCGCGGACGACAATATGGTTTTCGTAAGGCCAGTAAGCAAAATCGGTTACGAAAACTGGTTCGAATCCAGTCGAGCCCACTCCTTAAGTCCCCGTCGAAACTCTACTCGCGGCAAGTCACGAAACGGGACGGACTTGGGACCAACAGCATCTCCGGGCAGCTCTGCCAAAGTGGTCCTATTTGGTCCTATTTCTTGATTGTGCTGCTGAGTGTGCTGCCGCACAGCGCTGCGACCAGGTAACAGAGCACTTCGGGATAGGTGAGAGCTGCGTAGGTAAACTCTTCTGACACGAGCACACAAGTGCCTCACACAGGACCGAGGTGTCGCGTTAGCACCGTCCCGGGCCGGCAAACTCTCCTGGTACAAGCGGGCTGAGAACTCCTCTACTGCGAGGCCCTTGTCCACGAAACCCTTGATTGCAGCGTTATGGGGCTTCTGCGCAGCACGGGCAATGCGAAAAACGCAGCCGGTAGTAAGGCGCAAACATACGCCGTAAGCAAAAACGTCGCGTTTGCAGTGGCCCGCTCGTTTTTCAACCGGCTAAAGTAACAAGGAAGGACTGCTGTCCCAGGGAGTTTTCGCTGTGGAGCAAAAGGCGGGAACAAGACGGAACAAAACAGCCTCTTCCCCGCTGGCACGAAAGCCGGGGCTTGCCCACTGCCGAGTCAATCTGGTCAGGCGGCGGGGTCAAAGGGGCTACTCAGCGGCCGGGACCCCGGCTTGCCGGGCTTGCTGAACCAGTTGCCGGAACGGCACTTGCCGGGCCTGTTCCAGCAGTTGTTGGATCTGCTCCGCGGCACTTTCCAGGGGGATGTTACGGCTTTCGGATTCCCAACGCCACTTCACTTCCAGTTGGCCCTGTTTCAGTCCCCGGCCGCCTACGGTTACGCGCAAGGGGAAGCCAATCAGGTCGGCGTCGTTGAACTTCACCCCGGCTCGCACGTCCCGATCGTCCAGCAGCACTTCCACGCCGGCTTGTTCCAGTTGGTCGTGCAGTTGCACGGCGGTGGTGCGGACGGCTTCGTCCTTGACATTCAGCGGCAGCACCACCACTTCGTAGGGGGCCAGAGCCAGCGGCCAGATGATGCCGTGCTCATCATGGCTGGTTTCAATCAGCGCGGCCAGGATGCGATTGATGCCGATGCCGTAGCAGCCCATGATCAGGTCGTGCAGCTTTTCATCGGCGTCGTTGAACCGGGCGCCCAGGGCGCGGCTGTACTTGGTGCCCAGCTTGAACACGTGGCCCACTTCGATGGCGTGGCTGCTTTGCAGTTTTCCTTGTTCGCAGCGGGGGCAGGGGTCCCCGTCTACCACCACCCGCAGGTCGCCCCAGTGGTCCTCGGGCACCTGGAAATCGCGGCCGCGGTTGGCTCCGCGATAGTGCTTTTCGGCCTGGTTGGCTCCCACCACGGCGTTGGTCACGGCGGCCACGTCCCAGTCGGCGTAAAGCGGTACGGGCTCCTTGAGCCCCACCGGCCCGGCGAATCCGACCGGGGCGCCGGTTACTTTTTCGATCACCTCCGGCGGGGCCAGTTCCAGTTGCTCGGCTCCGAGGAAGCGGCGGATTTTGTTTTCGTTGGCTTCGTGGTCGCCGCGAATGAGCACCGCCACCGGCTTGCCGTCGGCCAGGTAGATGAGCGTTTTTATCAACTGCTGGGGCTGGCAACCCAGCAGGCGGCTCACCTGCTCGATGGTGCTCGCCCCGGGGGTATCGACCAGCTCCAACGGTTCCATCTGTTCCGCAGCCGGGGGCGGGGGAAGCTCTTTCGACCCGCGGCGAGCGGCCCGCTCCGTGTTGGCCGCGTAACCGCACTGGGAGCAGTGGACCAGCACGTCTTCGCCGTGTTGAGCCGGGACCATGAACTCGTGGCTGGCATCGCCGCCGATGGGGCCACTTTCGGCTTCCACGGGCAGGTAGTCCAGCCCGGCCCGCTCGAAGATACGGCAATACGCCTCGTACATCTTCTGGTAACTTTCGTTGAGCTGCTCGACCGAAGCGTCGAAGCTGTAGGCGTCCTTCATCAAAAACTCGCTGGTCCGCAGCACGCCGAACCGCGGGCGTTCCTCGTTACGGAACTTGGTCTGAATCTGGTAGAAGGTAATCGGCAACTGGCGGTAGCTGGAAATGTACCGCGAGGCCATGTCGGTGATGATTTCCTCGTGCGTGGGTCCCAGGGCCAGGTGCACCTTGCGGTTGCCCCGGGTCAGCTCGAAGTGGATTAGCACGTTGCCGAAATCGCGGGCCCGGCCGGTCCGTTCCCAAAGGCTCATGGGGCTCAGGGCCGGCATGAGCAGCTCGACGGCCCCGGCCCGATCCATTTCCTCCCGCACGATCTGTTCCGCTTTGCGCAGGCTGCGCAGCCCCAGCGGCAGATAGGTGTAGGCCCCGGCCATCACCTGGCTGATGAGCCCGGCCCGGAGCATGAGCACGTGGCTGGGGATTTCGGCCCCTTCGGGCGTTTCTTTCATCGTGGGAATGAACGTGCGGCTCCAGTACACGGCGGGCACTCTCCTTGCAAGCAGCAGATGCGGGAAAGGGGACGAAGCGGCGCAGGTCCCCCGGCAACATGGCCGGGAAAACCGCGGCCGCTGCGGATCGTTGCGGCTCATTCTAGCGCGGGTCCCCGCGGCGATTCAACACGGCTGGTTTGGGGGCGTTTTCCACTTACACGCGTTTTACACACGTTTGCCGTCGGAACCGGCGTGGCGGTTTGCCCATTTGCGAGAATCCGCCTTTGTTCCCGCACGGTGGGGAAACGCGATTGCCGGCGCGGGACGCGCGTCGTAAGCCGAGTCTGGTCCCTGATTCTTTTACAAGCTCGGCTTGACAGTCCCCGGGGCTTGGGTATGGTTAACTTTTTGGAGCGACTGCGTGATTGTTCCACGGGAGCGACCCGTTCCAGGGAGTTTTTCGCGAGCAAGACGATGCCCACGATCAACCAGTTGGTTCGCAAAGGACGCAAGAAACAGCGTCGTCAGAGCAAATCGCCCGTGTTGGAAGGCTGCCCGCAAAAACGTGGCGTGTGCCTGCGGGTGCACACGATGACGCCCAAGAAGCCCAACTCCGCGTTGCGGAAGATCGCCCGCGTGCGGCTTTCCAACCGTAAGGAAGTGACCGTTTATATTCCCGGCGAAGGCCACAACTTGCAGGAACACTCGGTCGTGCTGGTCCGGGGGGGCCGGGTGCGCGACCTGCCCGGTGTGCGCTACCAGGTGGTACGCGGCACGCTGGACGCCGCCGGGGTGGAAGGTCGTCGGCAAAGCCGCAGCCGCTACGGAACGAAAAAGCCGTAGCCGGTTCCGGTGTTCCCGACGCGGAAAGCCGCGCATCGGGGCTTGGCACCCCTGGGGAAGACATTGCTGCTCTCAGCCGAATCGAGCGAAGGAGACAGGTAGCTTATGGGTCGGATTACTGCCAGTGCCAAACAGCTCAAGCCGGATCCGGTGTACGGGTCCCTGCTGGCCAGCAAGTTCATCAACTGCCTGATGTGGGACGGCAAGAAGACGGTGGCCCAGCGCATCTTTTACGACGCGCTGGACATCATCGCCAAACGGGTCAAGGACAAGTCGCCTATTGAGGTGTTCACCGAGGCGGTGGAGAACGTCAAGCCGAACATCGAAGTGCGTTCCCGGCGAGTGGGCGGGGCCGCCTACCAGGTGCCCATGCCGGTCAACCCCAAGCGGCAGCAGTCGCTGGCCATCCGCTGGATTATCCAGGCTGCCCGCGAAAAGAAAGGCAAACCGATGAGCCAGCGCCTGGCCGAAGAACTGCTGGCTGCCTACAACCGCGAGGGAACGGCCATGGCCCGCCGCGAAAACGTGCACCGCATGGCCGAGGCGAACAAGGCGTTTGCCCACTTCGCCTGGTAATCCGAATCCGCCAAGGCCGCTTCGGTTCCCCCGGCCCGGGTGGGAATCCAAGCGGCCTTTGTATTGCGCCGGAGCCGGGGATAGACTGACGGTTTTCCAACCCCTGTTGCCGTTTCTTTCGCCGTCCCGCCATGCCACGCGACATCCACAAGCTGCGCAACATCGGCATCATCGCCCACATCGACGCCGGCAAGACCACACTCACCGAGCGGATGCTCTACTACTCCGGGGCAATCCACCGCATGGGCGAGGTGGACGAAGGCACTACCGAAACCGACTTCGAGGCCGAGGAGCAGGAACGCGGCATCACCATCTACTCGGCCTGCGTCACCTTCCGCTGGAAGGACGTGACGGTCAACCTGATCGACACGCCCGGCCACGTGGACTTCACGGCCGAAGTGGAACGCTCGCTGCGCGTGCTCGACGGAGGGGTGGTCGTCTTCAGCGCCCGCGAAGGGGTCGAAGCCCAAAGCGAAACCGTCTGGCGTCAGGCCGACCGCTACCACGTGCCGCGGATTGCCTTTGTCAACAAGTTGGACCGCGAAGGGGCCGACTTCGAAGCCACGGTGGAAGAGATGCGCACGCGGCTGGGAGCCAACGTGGTGGTGCTCCAGTTGCCCGTGGGCCAGGGGCCGGCGCACGGCGCGGACCCTTTCCGCGGCATTATCGACCTGGTGGAGATGAACTACCTGACCTTTACCGAAGACGAGGTCCAGGCCCAGCCCATCCCCGAGGAACTGCTCCCCCGGGCCGAGCAGGCCCGGTCGCGGATGCTGGAGCAGCTTTACGACTTCAGCGACGAGCTGATGGAGCTGGCCCTGGCCGAAGAACCAATCCCGGCCGAGCTAATCCGCCGCGTGCTGCGGCAGGCCACCGTGCAGAGCCTGGCCGTGCCGGTGCTGTGCGGCTCGGCGCTGAAGAAAATGGGCGTGCAGCCGGTGCTGGACGCCGTGGCCTGGTATCTGCCCAGTCCGGCCGATCTGCCCCCGGTGGAAGGGACCGATCCCAAAGACCCCGAGAAAAAGCTCTATCGCAAGGCCAGCAGCAGTGAGCCGTTTTGCGGGCTGGTGTTCAAGATTGTGGTGGATCTGCACGGCGAGATGGCCTGGGTGCGTGTCTATTCCGGCAAACTAAAAGCCGGCACGCGGGTTTACAATCCCGGCAAGGAGAAAAAGGAGCTAATCCAGCAGCTTTGGCACATCCAGGCCAAGCGCCGGGACCAGGTCGAACAGGTGGAAGCGGGCGACATCGTGGGCGTGATTGGCCTCCGGCACTCCATCACCGGCGATACGCTCTGCGATCCCAAGCACCCGATCCTGCTGGAGCCGATTCAGTTCCCCGAGACGGTCATCTCCATGGCCATCGAGCCGGAAAGCACCGCCGAGCGGAAGAAACTGGCCCAGCGGCTCGAACTGCTCCGCAGGCAGGATCCCACCTTCCACGCCCAGGAGGACCCGGAGACGGGCCAGACGATTATCTCCGGCATGGGCGAGCTGCACCTGGAGATTATCCGCAACCGGCTGCTGCGGGACTTCAAGCTGAACGTCAAAGTGCACAAGCCCCGGGTAAGCTATCGGGAAACAATCGCCCGGGCGGTGGAAGTCACAGGCCAGTGCCAGCGTCAACTGGGCGGGCAGAACCTGTGGGCCAAGGTGCGCATCCGCATGGAACCGGCCGGGGAAGAGGATCAGCTTCTGACCATCGATCCGGCCGCTCAGGAGCTGCCCTCCCAGTACCTGGCCGCAATTCTCGAAGAACTGACCCAGCGAAGCCAAGGGGGCGGGTTGTACGGGTTCCCGTTGACAAAGATCAAGCTCACGGTGCTCGGGGGCGAAGTGCACGAGACGGATTCCAACGAAACCGCTTTCCGCATCGCCGCGGTGGACGCCTTCGAAAAAGCCTTGCAGGAAGCCGGCACGGTGTTGCTGGAACCAATCATGAAGCTGGAAATCCACACGCCGGAGGATTGCCTGGGGGCGTTCGTGGCCGATTTGCAGCAGCGGCGGGCCACTATCCGCAGGACCGACGTGCGAGGGTCCCAGGCCGTCATCGAAGCCGAAGCCCCGTTGGCCAACCTGTTCGGCTACTCCGGGGCCATGCGCACGCTGAGCCAGGGCCGGGCCACCTACACGATGCAGCCTTCGCATTACGGGCCGGCTCCAGAGGAAGTGATGGAACGCTTTGGCTAACGGCCCGTGGGAACAACGGCCGGTTTGTCGTTATCTCTGCAGCCAACCGCTTCTTGCGGCCGGGGCGGTGGAGAATTGGAAGGCATGCGCTGGGGTTTCCGCTCCCGCGGGCGTGCGGCTTGGGGACGTGGAAACCTGGCGGTCTGTGGTGCTTGTCCTTTCGGGGGGCCGCACTTTATTCTGATTGTTCCGTAACAAGCGTAAGGGGAGTCCGGCTTTGCCGGTTGCCTGCGTGGAGGTTTTTGCCGACTCGTGCCAACGGAGAATCCCGCCCGTGAAAACCAACCCTGTGAAAGAAAAGCTCCGCCGCGGCGAGCCCAGCTTCGGCACCTGGCTTTCCCTGGGCGATCTGTACGCCACGCGGGTGATGGCCCGGCTGGGCTTCGACTGGCTGACGCTGGACATGGAACACTCGCCCATCGACTGGTCGCAGGCGGCGGCCATCTTTGCCGTGGTGGCCGACGCCGGTTGTGTCCCTCTGGCCCGGGTGCCCCAGGGAAGCCACGACTACATCAAGCGGGTGCTGGACGCCGGAGCCTGGGGCATCGTGGTGCCGATGGTCAACACCCCCGAACAGGCCCGCGTGGCCGTGGCCGCAGCCAAGTACCCACCTGTGGGCAACCGCAGCCTGGGCGGCGGGATGCACAGCATGAACTTCGACGCCACGGCCGGGGAATACTACGCCGGGGCCAACGACCAGATTCTGGTGGTGCTCCAGACCGAAAGCCCCCAGGGAATCCAGAACGCCGAGGCCATCTACAGCACTCCCGGCGTTGACGCCATCTTCGTCGGGCCGGTGGACCTGCGGGCCAACATGCGCAAGCCCGACGGAACCGAAGCGACCGACGAGGAGTTCGAAGCCGCGTTGCAGCAGGTAATCGACACGGGCCGCAAGGTCGGCACGCCCACCGGCATGCACGTGATGGACGCCCAAACGGCGCTGCGCCGCGCCGAGCAGGGGATGCAGTTCATTGCCGTGGGGAGCGAGCTGCGGATGATGACCGTCGAGGCCCAACGCACGCTGGCCGAGTTGACCGGCCGCGCCGGCCAGGACGTGGCCCGGTACTAATCCTCCCAAGCGGCCCAAGCCCATGCTTTTCGGACGCAAAAAACGGCTGACCGACTACGCCAACTGCGCCGGGTGAGCCGGCAAGTTGCCCCAGGAGGCGACCGCACAGGTGGTGCGGAACCTGCCCCGGTTCGAGGACCCCAACCTGCTGGTGGGGGCCGAACACTTCAGCGACGCCGGCGTTTACCGCCTGCGCGACGACCTGGCCGTGGTGCAAACGCTGGACTTTTTTCCCCCGCTGGTGGACGACCCTTACCAGTTCGGCCGCATCGCTGCGGCCAACGCGCTGAGCGACTTGTTCGCCATGGGGGCCCGGCCTATCACGGCGCTGAACATCGTCGGCTTTCCCGACGACAAGCTGCCGCTGGAGGTGCTAAGCGACATCCTCCGCGGCGGCAGCGAGCGCGTGGCGGCGGCCGGGGCGGTAATCCTGGGGGGCCATTCGGTCCGCGATAGCGAGGTGAAATACGGCCTGGCCGTCACCGGCACGGTGCATCCGGAGCAACTGTTCGACAACGCCGGGGCCCAAGCGGGGGACCGGCTGGTGCTGACCAAGGCGTTGGGCACCGGGTTCATCACCACGGCGGCCAAGGCGGGACGCTGCCCAGAGCAAGTGCTCCAGCAGGCCATTGCCAGCATGGTGGAGCTGAACCAGCAGGCTTCGCAACTGGCCCGGGAACACCATGCCCACGCCGTTACCGACATCACCGGCTTCGGCCTGGGCGGGCACGCCTGCGAAATGGCCCTGGCCAGCGGAGTCACCTTCCAGTTGGAGGTGGCCCGACTGCCCGAGCTTCCCGGGGCGGTGGAACTTGCCCAGCGAGGGTTTCGCACCCGGGCTTCCGAGAGCAATCGGCGTTTTCTCCAACAGCACATGCAACTCCAGGGAGAGCCCGACTCGGGCAAACTGGAGCTGCTGTTCGACGCCCAGACCTCCGGCGGACTGCTGGTCAGTTTGCCGGAATCGCAAGCCGAGTCCTACGTGGAGGCCTGCCACCGCGAAGGCATCCTGGCCGCCTGCATCGTAGGACAAGTGCTACCGCGCAGCGACCAGGCACTGGTGGTCGTTCCTGGGGCTTAAGCGGTACGTTCCGGAACGGGTGGGGCTGCTCCGGACCAGATTTGCCCGTCTGGAATAGGCGTGGACCAAGGCTTGGAAACTGAGGGTATTGCGGGCGTCTCTGAGCTGGAAAAGCGCAAAAAGAAAACCTGGGTGGCCCCGCAGACCACCCAGGCTCGTTCGGCAGGCTTATGCCCAGCGACTAGGCATCGTCGCCACCGTCGGGGATACCCGGATCGGTGATCGTGATGCAGTGTTCAGCCGCGGTGCCGTCCTGGTCGCAGAAGTCGTTGACGTCGGTGTAAACGCTCTGAGCCACGGCAGCCGAGTGACCATCGATCCCGGCGATTTCATAGCTCTGGTCCAGGTCGTCGATGGCCTGAGCCACGTCGGCCAATTCGTTGTTCACGCCGTCGCGCAGGGTGGCCAGACCGACAATCAGGCCCAGCAGCACGGTGGTGGCCACCAGGACCAGTTCGGCCGAGACGACGGCACCCACCTCGTCCTTCCACAGCTTAACAAACAGTCGCATCAGCAGTTCCTCCATTACGGGAAGCTACGGTTCCGATGTCCCCGCCCGGTGCAGGGGATCATCTTTACTCACCACGCTCCAGGGGGATATGCACACTCCGTGCCAAGCAGGGGAATGAATGGGCGAAAACGTGGTAGATGCCGAAAGTTATTGCTGTGGTTCAGGTTATGCCAACTCGTTCTGGCCGCAGCCAAGCCGTACCTGGGACCAGGACCGGGGCGGGCCGTCTGGTCGGTTAAACGCCCTTGCGCAAAGGTGTAAAGCTGGCTTTACGCTTTTGGTTTCCAGGGGTGGCTGTCCCAGTCTGGTCCCGGCGAAGTCCCCCTCGATGAGGAAGCCGCTGTTTCTGAAAACGGCACCGGGGGAGGTGCCTCGGTCCCGGCAGGGCGTTTGGTGCTTGAACGAAGGGGACCGGCTGGTCGCAAGGTGGATGACGACCACAGGCGAAAGCCGCAAACGGCCGCCGGGTTTCCGTTGGAAATTGCTAACCGGGCCGGCTATGCTGGAGCAAGCCTACTGGGGCTTTTCTCGTTTTGAGTGTTCAGCGGAGACGAAACCCAGAAGGAGACAAGGGCATGACTCGGTTCACCCGTCGCCGGTTTGTGCAAACGGCCACTACTGCGGCGGTAGCGGCTCCCTGGATGGCCGATTTGGTGCTGGGGGCGCCCAAGGCCCCGCGTTCCAAGAACGACCGCTTTCGCATTGGGGCCATCGGCGTCGGCGGCCGGGGGACGGCCATCATGCGGCATGCGATGCGGTTCGGCGACGTGGTGGCCGTTTGCGACGTGGACCGCAAGCACGCCGAGCGGGCCCGGCAAGTCGCCGGCGGCAAGGCCGAAATCTACGAAGACTACCGCAAGCTGCTGGACCGGAAAGACATCGACTTTGTGACCATCGGCACGCCCGACCACTGGCACACGGCTCCCTGCATCGCGGCGCTGAAGGCCGGCAAGGACGTCTATTGCGAAAAGCCGCTCACCCTCACGGTGGAAGAAGGCCAGATTCTCTGCCGCGTGGTAAAGCAAACCGGCCGCGTGCTCCAGGTGGGGACCCAGCAGCGAAGCGAAATGGGGCTGCGGTTCCTGCGGGCCGTGGCCACCGTGCGCAGCGGCCAGTTGGGCACCATCCGCCGCATCCTGGTGCAGTTGCCCCTGTCCACCAAGGAAGGCGGGCCGTTTCCGCCCCAACCGGTGCCTGAGCACCTGAACTGGGACTTCTGGCTGGGCCAGGCCCCCAAAGTGCCCTACTGCCCGCAGCGATGCCACTTTACGTTCCGCTGGTGGTATGAGTACTCCGGCGGCATCATGACCGACTGGGGAGCCCACCATATGGACATCGTCCAATGGGCCCTGGACGTGGAACACGGCGGGCCGGAGTCGATCGACGGTTCGCGGACCAAGATGCCCAACATCCCCGGCGGCTACAACACGCCCAAGTATCCGGTGGTGGATATGATCTATCCCGGCGGCGTGAAGGTGGAAGTACGCGGCGGAAACGAAGGCATTCTGTTCGAGGGGACCAAGGGGCGCATCTACGTCAACCGCGGACGGATTACCGGCAAGCCCATCGAGCTGCAAGACCAGGATCGCCAGTTGTATGAACCGGTGCTGGAGCTGATGGGCAAGCTGTACCGCGGCTCCAAGCCGGGAAGCCACATGGGCAACTTTATCGAAGCGGTGCGGCAGCGCAGCACGCCGGTTTCCGACGTGGTTAGCCAGCACCGGTCCGTCTCGGCCTGCCACCTGGCCAACATCTCCTGCCGGTTGCAGCGCAAGCTGCGCTGGGACGCCAAGGCGGAGCGTTTCATCGGGGACGACGAGGCCAACGGGATGCTCTCCCGGCCCCAGCGGGCTCCGTACCAGATTGAAGGATAGCCGGAAAACGTAACCGGCTGCCAGCCAATCGGTTGCGGTGCCCGGGAAGAATCTGGCCCCCAGGCGGCGAATAGCCTTGCGCCCCCCAAGTGTTGAGGGGCGTGTTTTCCGTTCTCGGGCAAGCTGCAGCCTTCCAGGCTCCTTGACATATTTCCCAGGCCCCTCAATTTGCGCCAAATGAGCAATTTATCGGAACACCAGTTCCCGTGGCTTCCCGGGCCGGAGCAATCCGTGCTGGCCACGCTGGCCACGCGCAGCCCGGGCCAGGCGAGCGGGTGGATTGCCTCCCTGGTGTTCCACGCGGCGGTGCTTGCCGCGTTGGTTTGGGCCCCGCCGGAAGTGTTCGTTCAGGCCAAACTGGCGGGCAACCCGAAGGTCGTTACGCTGGTCTGCTCGCAGGCTTCGGTCGCCTCGCCGCCGCAGAGCCTGGAGGTGGTCATTCCGTTGCCGGAAGAAGACGCCCCGGTGGAACCGCCTCCGCCGCCGGTGGAAATTCCCTCGCCGCCGGAACCCAAACCGCCGAAGGTGCCCGTGCAGGATTCGCTGGAAGTGTTACACGCCCTGGCTCGTCACCAGACCTCGCGACAGCAGGCCCCGCAGATGCGCAGCCCCCGGCCGCGGAAAGCCCCGGTGCGCAAGCTGCTGGCCCAGGCCGAATTGGCCCGGGTGGTGGAATCTCCGGCAACGAAGCAGACCGCTGATCCGACGCCTTTGCCCGCCCAGCCTCCGGCCGCCGTGCCGCGGCGAAAGGAACAAACGCCCCCCCGGGAACAAAAGCCGGTTTCCCGGCCTGTTCGTCTGGCCAGGCAGCGGAGGTTGCCCAGTCCGGCCACCCGGGCGGCTCCGCTGGCCGACGCCGTAGGGACCGAGCGGACCAAGGCCCCGCGGCGAGTCTATACGCCGGAGCCCCCCTATCCGGAAGTCTTCCCCCGGCCAACGGGTAAGGTAATCCTACGCCTGCTCATCGGTACCGACGGCCGGGTTCAACGTGCCGAGGTGTACAAATCCAGCGGCCATGCGGTGCTGGACCGCGTGGCACGCCAGACCGTGCTACGCCACTGGGTTTGGGAACCGGCCCGTCGCGGAGGACGTCCCGTGCCGGCCTATATCCTGGTGGCAATCAACTTTGTGGACGACTGATCTGCCCCCGGGACGGAAATCCCATTCCCGGTTCAAACGGGAGCTGCGCTCCGCCGGGAAAGACTTGTTCCCGTCTGGAGCTTTCGCACAGAACGCCCACTGGGCAAACGGCGCAGGCAGCCGGCAAGCACCTGCGGCCAGGGGCTCATCGGCGGTCCGCCCAGTTGGGCGTATTTTTCGGTGGCCAGGGCGGCGAATCGCGGCCTGGGGGCCACGGCGGGAAACTCGCCTGTGCGGATGGGCTCCACCGGCGTGGTGTAGCCGGCCGCGTGCAAAAGTGCCCGGGCAAACTCGTACCAGGTACTCGCCGGCTGGTTGACCACGTGATACACCCCCCAGAGAGCTTCCCGGCGGGAACAGGCTTCCAGCAGGAACCAGATGGCTCGGGCCAGTTCGGGCACGTAGGTCGGGTTGGTCCACTGATCGCACACCACGCGCACGCGTTTCCCGGCGGCGGCCTGGGCCAGCACGTTTTCCACGAATCCCTGCCGCCGCGACGGCCGGTGATGAAACAGCCCGCAGGTGCGGACGATCAGATGCCGCGGGCACTCTCTGGCAAAACACTCGCCCAACAGCTTGCTTTGGGCATAGGCGTTGCCGGGACAAGGCGGGTGGTGTTCCTGCCACGGGCCGCCGGGCCACCGCTGGCCGAACACAAAGCTGCTGCTCACATACACCAGCGGTACACCCAACTGACGGCACGCTTCGGCCACCGCAGCCACCGAGTGAGCGTTTACGGCAAAGCACTGCCGGGGATGGCGCTGGCACCAGTCCACGTCGGTCAAGGCGGCGGCGTGGATCACTGCCCTGGGCTGTAAGCTGCGTACCACCTGTTGCGCGCGGGCTGGGTGCCGCAGATCCAGCTCGGACCGCCCGAGCTGGATCACCTGCTGAGGCCGCTGGCGGCAAAGTTCCCCGCCCAACGTGCCGGAGGCTCCCAGCACGAGCACGGGACGCAACGAGTCGGGCAGGCTAGAGCTTCGCACGCGTTGTTTCGTCCGTGGCAAAGCGGTTTCGTCCGTGGGAAAGCGGGCAGGCTCCCCTTCGGCCCAAGGGGGGAGAGCCATCCCCTGGGCGAGTGTGCCCAAGCCGGGCCACCCAGGGCAAGGCCAGTTCTTCCCGCCCCGGAAAGAACCCCGGCGCAAGCGCCATGGCCGCGGCGAGCCGCTTTCTGAGGAAGCTCCAAGCTGATCTTACCCTGGCTGCGGCGAAGCACTACCATGTGCTGCCATGCAACGACGCCGAAGCAATCCGGAACAGCGCCGCCGCCTGCTGCTGTTGGAGGAGGCGGCTCGACAGGAGCACGCTGCCGACTCCCGCGACGAGACGGCAGCGCCCGGGGAAGCTGCGCGCCGGCCGGTTCTCTACCCGCAGGAAGCCCAGCGGGACGGCATGGTACGGGTGGCCGATCTGATTCCCCGGCGCAACTGGGTGTTGGCTCTCGTGTGGCTGCTGGGTGCAGGCGTGATAGCACTGCTGGAATGGCTCTATGCGCTGATGCCCCGTGTGGCCTCACTGACCACCGACGGCCGCGTGGCCGCCTTGGACCTGGACGGCGAAGGCTCTCTGGCCGTGTGGTATTCCTCCACGCTGTTGCTTTTGGCCGCGGGGCTTAGTTGGTTCATTTACACCATCCGCCGCCATCGGCTGGACGACTACAAGGCCCGGTACCGGTTCTGGCTCCTGGCCTGCGGCGTGTGGCTGCTGATGAGCATCGACGAAACCGGCAGCCTGCACGAAGGGTTCAAAGAGATGATGAGCTATGCCACCGGCACGCGCATCGCCGGGGACGGGTCGCTCTGGTGGGTGGCGGCCTATCTGCTGGTGCTTTTTCCGGTCGGGGTGTTCCTGCTGCGCGAGCTGGCGGAGTTCCCGGTGGCACTGGCGGCGTTGCTGCTGACCGGGCTGTGCTACGCGGTGGCCGTGGCCGCCCAGTTGCAGTGGATCTGGCCCCAGTCCGGAGCCCGGGGCGTGATGTTGGAAGAAGGGGCCGAGATGGCCGGCCACTTGTTCCTGGTGTTTGCCCTGCTGCTTTACGCTCGGGGGTTGCTGTGGCAGTTGGAGAATCCGAACCAAGCGGCCGCCACTTCTCGACGCCGCTTGGGGCAAAAGCGCAAACGGGCAGGCTCCTTGCCGGCTTCGGGTGAGGCCGATTCCCCCAAGCCCTCCAAACGCCGCGGCGAAAAGGCCGCGGCAGCACCGGCCGAAGAACCGCAGCCGATGGGGGCTTCGGCACCGGAAAAGCCCGCTTCGCCGGAACCGGCTGCGCCGGAAAAGCCCGCCACGGCCGACGCCGCCCCGGCGAAGCCTGCTACGGCCGATGCCGCCTCGGGAAGATACTCCCGGCAGGTTTCCAACGAAGAGCCGGAGAGCCACGAGCAAACATCCGCCGGTGAAGCAGTCGACCAGCAAGAAGGCAAAGCGGCCGAGCTGCAACTGCTGGGGCAAAGCGTCGTCACCATGCCGGCAACGCGGAAAAAGAAAAAACGCAAGAAGAAAAAGAAGCGATAGGGGCCGCAGTCCGACCGCCGCTCTCGACATGGCCGAGGGGGGCTTCGATAATCAAAGCAGCTACTCCCTATCCCCTTCTGCGCCCGGGATGCTAGTCCGTGACCGATCCGCCCGTTGTGGAAAAAACCGATTCGGCCGCTCCTTCTGCCGCTCCCGGCACCTTGGGGGCCTGGGTGCTGTTCGTTCTGCTGGCGGTGTGCGGTACGGCGGTCGATCTGGCAACCAAGTGGTGGATTTTCAATCGCCTGGGGCTTCCCGGCCAAAGCCCTCCCTGGGTGCTGGTGCCCGGCGTGCTGAGTCTGGAAACCACCTACAACGAAGGGGCCCTGTTCGGCCTGGGCGACGGGCTTTCCTGGCTCTTTGCCGTCTTGTCGTTGGTGGCGCTGGTCGGAATCGTGGTCTGGCTTGCCTGGGGGCAGGCGATTCGCCAGCGTTGGCTCGTGGTGGCCCTGGGGCTGATTGTCGGCGGCATTCTGGGCAACCTGTACGACCGGCTCGGCTGGCACGGGCTCACTTGGCACCACGTGGTGCTCAACGCCGACGGCACGGTACGCCACCACGTAGGCGATCCGGTACGGGCCGTGCGCGACTGGATCCACGTCTATTATTACGACAAGTTCGATTGGCCCGTGTTCAACATTGCCGACAGCCTGCTCGTCTGCGGCGTGCTGATGCTGCTGGTGCACGCCTGGTTGCTGGAACCCAAACGCGAAAAAGAAACCACGGCCGCCGACCAGACGGCCGAACCAGCAGCCGCGGCCCGCGAGGGCTAACGGGGGAGTCTTGCCGGGAGAGTCGAGTTTTCCGCCTGCGCTGCCGATAGCGATTCTGTGGCCTTCTGCGCCCCAGGCGTGCCAGCAAGGCGACGCCCCATTCGGCCCACACAAGCGGCAAGGAGCCACGGATGGCCATCGCGGGAATCCCTTCCACGCGGATTAGCGACATTTTCGTGCAGCAGCGGCTGCTGACCCAGTTGCGCTTCGATCAGGCGGAACTGTACCGCGTGCAGCAGCAGTTGAGCACGGGATTGCGGCTCCAGGTGCCCAGCGACGATCCGGCGGCGGCATTGCGCGCCATCAGCTTGCAACGCTTGCGGGAACAGAAGACCCAGGTGCAAGCCAACCTGCGCACCACGCAATCGTTTTTGAGTGCCACGGACACGGCCGTTTCGGAAGTCTCGGGCATTCTGGCCGACGTACGCGGGGCGGTCATCTCGGTGGCCGACACGCTCACCTCGCCCGAGGCCAAGCAGGCCGTGGCCCAGCAAATCGACGCAGCCATCGGCCAGTTGCTGGACACGGGCAACCAGCGGTTCCGCGACCGGTACCTTTTCGCCGGCAGCTTGTCCAATCAGCGGCCGTTCGAAGACCTGGGTTACGGGATTCTCTACCGGGGCAACGAAGAAGACCTGCTCAGCTATACCGATACCGACATCCTCACGCCGGCCAACATTACGGGGGCGGAAATCTTCGGCGCGCTGAGCCAGCAGGTGCAAGGCAGCGTGGACCTGGACCCGATTCTCACTCCCGATACCCCTTTGGCCGATCTGCGCGGGGGACGGGGGATTACCCCAGGCAGCGTGCTGATTAGCGATGGCACCAACTCTTCGGTCGTGGATATCAGCTCGGCCAAAACCATCGGCGACGTGGCCCGACTGCTGGAAGCCAACCCTCCGGCCGGAAACCAGGTAACCGCCTACGTGACACCCAAGGGGCTGGTCGTACAATTGGCCAGCGGTAACCTCACCATTCAGGACGTGGCCGGGGGCACCACCGCTTCGGAACTGGGTATCCAGACCGACGTAGGCGTGGGCACGGCCCCCCTGGTGGGAGAGGACCTGGACCCAGTGCTGCGACTGACCACCCGGCTGGACAACCTGCTGGGCGTGCGGGCCTGGGCTCGACTGAACACGGGCACGCCCAACGGCCGGATTGTCATCGAAGCCAACACTCCCGGCGACCAGTTCAACGGCTACACAATCAACATCGTCGGCGGCGGGACTGCCGGAGCCGAAACGGTTACTTACGACACATCCACCAAAACGATCACCATTCAGATCGAGGAGAACGTCTCTACCGCCCAGACGGTCGTCAGTGCGTTCAACGCTTCGGCCGCGGCAGCCGACTTCACGGCCCGGCTGGACCTGAACAACGACGGCACCGGCCTGATGAGCCTGGGCAGCGCCACCACGGCCCAGGGGGCGGGGCAGGCGCTGGATCTCAGCTCCGGGCTGCAAATCTTCAACGGCGACCAGGTGGAGACGATTACCTTTGCCGGGGCCGAAACGGTCGAAGACCTGCTCAACACGCTCAACGGCTCGGCGGCCAACGTGCTGGCCCAGCTCAACGCCAGCCGCACCGGAATCGACATTCGCAGTCGGGTCAGTGGGCGCGATTTCACCATCGGCGAAAACGGAGGCACCACGGCCACGCAACTGGGCGTGCGCAGCTTTACCGGTCAGACGCGGCTGGAGGACCTGAACTACGGCCGCGGAGTCATCACGGCCGAGGGGCCCGACTTTATCATCCGCCGCAAGGACGGCGTGGAACTTCAGATCGACCTGACCGCCGGCCAGCAAGCGCGGTTGGAGCTCGATCCGCCGGGGACCGACAACGGGCTCATCTTCCGCGTCAAGCAGCCCGGCGAAGAGGGCAACCAGTACAGCTTGCGGATTGAAGACAGCGGGCCGGGAGGCGGCGACAGTGTGTTCCTGGACGGCAACACGCTGGTTTTTCGGGTGGACGTGGCCGCCGGGTTCTCGGCCCAGGATGCGATTAATCTGCTGGCGGCCGACCCGGTGCTCTCCACCCAGTTCGAAGCGGTGCTCGATACGGTCAACGATCCGGGGAACACCGGCTCGGGCAATCTTACGCCGCTGGGCCCCGTTTCCTTCAGCGGTGGTCGCGGCCCGGCCCAGACTGTGCAGGACGTGCTCGATCTGATTAACTACCATCCGGACAACGTTCCCGGCGACCGGCGCGTGGTGGCCCGGCTGGCCCGATTCGGCAACGGGATCGAGCTGGTGGACGACTACGCCGGGGGGAGCGAATCGCTCACCGTGCTGGCCGTCCCGGGCAGCCAGGCGGCCGAGGACCTGGGGCTGCTGGGCTTTCAGCAATCGGAAGCCTCGGCCCAAACCGCCGCGGTGGCCGCTTCGGTCCTGTACGACGGGGCCGGCGGAAACGACGCGGTGCGGATTACCAGCCGCACCCTGGGTGAAGGGGCGAACAGCTTCCGGTTCGAGGTGGTCGATGGCGGTGCAGGCAGCAGCACCAGCGTGACGTTCGACGGGACTACGCTCCGCGTCAAAGCCGACCTGGCCGCCGGGCTGACGGCTTCGCAACTAGTCGATCTGATTAATAACGATCCGACCGTCTCCCAGCAATTCGCGGCCCAACTGGACCTGACGGCCGACCCGGGCAATCTGGGCACCGACACGGTGGCGGCCACCGCCTCACCACTGGCGTTCTCCGGGGGGACAAGCGAAGTGCTCACCGGCACCGACCCCAACCCGCTGGAGACGCGGGGGGTGTTCGCCGCGCTGGTTCGGCTGCGGGACGCCCTGCTGGCCGACGATTTGCAGGGCATCCAGCGGGGAGTGGAGATTCTTGACGAGGCGCTTCGGGGCATGAACTTCGCCCGGGCCGAACTGGGAGCGCGGCAGCAAGGCTTGGACCTCTTACAGCAGCGACTGGAAACCGAACAGGTCGAGCTGCAAAGCAGCCTGTCGCTGGAAGTGGAAGTGGATATCACCGAGGCGGTCATCCAGCTCAACAGTCGCATGGCGGCACTGCAAGCGGCCTTGCGCGTGGCTGGCCGCACCGCGCGGCTGACGCTGCTGGATTTCATTTAGCCGGCAAGGTTTTGCTGTTGGCCTGGCGCAGCTCTTTCCGATTCTAACGAACAGACCGGATATTCCGGCTGCACGCCGGACAACTCGCAGGGAGCGACGAGGCCCGCTCATGCCGCAACTGCACACTCGATTCGGCACCCTGACCTATGACCCATCCCGGCACGTGCTGGAGTTTCCCAGGGGGCTAATCGGTTTTCCCATGTGCCGCCGCTGGCTGTTGCTGGGGGATCGGCACACCGACGCACTGGCCTGGCTCCAGTCGGTCGATTGTCCCGAGGTGGCCTTGGCCGTGGTCTGCCCCCGGCGGTTCGTGTCCGATTTTCAGCTTCGCGTCAGCCGCCAGGACCTGGAACCGCTTGCCTGGACTCCTTCGGACCCGGTGCAGGTGCTGGTGATACTCACCCGCCGGGGCGAAACGCTGGCGCTGAACCTCAAAGCGCCGGTGGTGCTTTCGCTGCGAAGCGGCCGGGGCGTGCAGGTGATTCAAAGCGGGCGGTGGCCGTTGGCCTATCCGCTGGCCCTCTCACGGGGTCGGCGCTGCGCGTAGTTCGTTCCCGCGGGGCACACATCCGGCGCGCTGCTTTCAACGCGCACGACCGGAAGGACCGGAAACTCTTGGGCCTCATGCACTTCAGACGCCCTCTGCGTCCGAAGAGGCAATAGGACACCGTTTCCCCAGCCCGGGACGGTTCCTCTTTGCTGCCAGCACGTAGCCGGAAAAACCGATATGCCTCCGGCGAGCCACGAAGGCTTGCCTGCCTCGGGGAAGGAGCCGCACATGCTTGTATTATCGCGCCAACGTGACGAGAGCATCATCATCGGAGACAACATCATTATCACGGTGGTGGACATTCGCGGAGACAAGGTGCGGTTGGGGATCGAAGCCCCCAGCGAAATCCCGGTCCATCGCCGCGAAGTGTACGAGGCCATTCAGCGGGAAAACCGCCGCGCGGCCCAGCTCCGTACGGACGAAGCGCGGAAGCTGTCCCGCGACGGCTAATCCGGCCGTTGCCCCTACGGTCCGCAAAACCGGCAAAACCGCTACCAGCACTACGGAGCAACGCCCGGGGCAGGCACTAAAGGGACATACGAATTGTTCCGATTGTGCCAAATGACTTTTGCTGTCAATGCAGGAAACTTCGCCGATTTCGCCGCATTGAGTTTCCTCCTGCATACGACGTGACCTATAGGTTGTGTGAAATACCCGGCGCCGAGCCGACCGGCTCACGCCCGGCGACTGACTTGGAACCCACTGCTCCACGCCGTTCGGCAAGGGAACTCCTCAAGCACGAGAGGTAGCTGGTTATGACCCGCATCAATACCAACGTGGTTTCGCTCAACGCCCAAAAGACCCTGCGACGTTCCAACCAGTCGTTGCAACTGGCCCTGACCCGCTTGAGCACCGGTTTGCGAATCAACACCGGTAAGGACGATCCGGCCGGATTGATCGGGTCGGAAGTGCTGCGCACCAGCATCGTGAGCGTGCAGCGGGCCATTACGAACAACGAGCGGGCCAACCAGCTCATCGCCACGGCCGAAAGCGCACTGAGCCAGGTCAACGCCCTGCTCAACGACATCCGCGGCCTGGTCAGCGAAGCGGCCAACACCGGCGCGTTGAGCCAGGAGCAGATTGCGGCCAATCAGCT
>WFOE01000146.1 GCA_015488215.1 Planctomycetales bacterium | reverse complement strand
GGCAGTGCTTCGCACCGGGTGGCTCGGCGTGGTTTTCTTCTTTGTGGGCATGGCTAGAGTGTGCGTGTGTTTGTGTGTCCGGCAGGTCGCCGATGTCAACTCGCAAAGTGCTGGAATGGGTGCTTCTTCTTGCCCCGGAGCGGAAGCTCCCCGCGCAAACCGCACGGCGCAAGCCGCAAGCCCCCTACGGTCCCACGTATTCGGCCGAAACGACCGCCCGGCCCCAACTGGTGCTGCGCACCTGTTTGATCCGGCCGAAGCGTCCCCAGTGGCTGCCCGAGCGGCGCAGGCTACGTACTTTCCACAGGGAGCTTCGGGCCAGGTAGGCGACCATGGCCGGATGGCCGGTGGTGATGGTGGTGCGGTAGCCCTCGCGGCGGTTGAGCATGCCCAGGGCTTCGCAGAACCGCGAGCCGACGCCTAAGCCCTGGTAGTCCGGCAGCACCACCACGCGGGAGATGCGTCGTACGCCGCGGCGGCCGATTGCGGCCAACAACGCGGCGAAGGCCACGGGCTGCCCTTGCCACAGGGCCAGATAGCAGCGGGCGCTAGGGTGCACGGAGCGGCTCAGATAATGATGCGGTGCAAACAGGGTCCAAGCAGCCACTCGGCAACGGAAGACGTGAAGTTCCACCGGAGGACGTCGAAGACGCCCTCGCACAAGTTGCCCGGTGGCCAGGTCCAGCAACCAGTCCGGCTCCAACCACTCGCGAATGTCGTAGTGGCAGCTCAGGGCCACGAAGCGTCGCGGGACCACCCCTTTGCGCACCGCTCGGGCCACGGCGGCCGAGGCGACCCGGGCCACCGTGCGATCCACCACCGAGGTGAACTCGTCGAACACCACCAGCGGTCCGCCGTTGAGCAGCGCGTCGGCTAGGTCGCAGCGGAAACGCTCCCCGTTGCTCAGCGTGGCGTAGGGGCGAATCCAGGCCGGGGGGCTGCTCAGTCCGACGGCCGTGAGCACCCGGGTAATCAACCGGATGGAATGGTCGCCCAGGCAGTCGATTACCGCTCGGTCGGCAGGCCATTGCCGCGGCCGGTACAGGGCGTGGCCGAAAGCCCGGCGGGCCAGGGTGCTTTTGCCCGATCCGCTGGGACCGACGATCAGCCCGATCTGCCACGGCTCGTCCTCTCCCGGCAGCTCGGCCTGGATGCGCCGCTGGAGTTTTTCTTCCAGCGGCACGTCGAACATGCCGGCCACTTGCTCCACGCGGAAGGAGCGATAGAGCGGGCACTGGTTTACAACGTCAACACGCGGCATGAGTAGCCCTCTTGTTGAAGTCGTTCGTAAAGTTGCCGCTGGTCCTCCTCGTCCCGGCACTGGACCAGCACCTGGTACAACTCCGGCAGGTGGACCTGGCTGGCCGGTTCCGGTTCGGCCGGGGGCGCCGCCTGGCCCAGCTCCTCCAGCAGCGAGGCGACCGCCTGGTCCTGCGTCTGCACGTTCTGAAGGAGCTGTTGCAACTTCTCCTCGTCCCGACCGGCCAGGGCGCTGATTGGATCCAGCACGGCCAGCAGCTTGTCGGCTTCTTCTTCGTTCAGGTCGAGCACCAGCACGGGCACGGTCTGCTCGGGCGTAAGCTCAGCCCGCAGGTGGCCGTCGAGCAGTTGGAGCTTGCCATCGGGCAGGCGTCGGGCCAGCAAGGCGTCGGCGTAGCCGATCTCTTGGAGCACTCCGGCCAGCACGCGACGCTGTTGCTGGGGATGGGTGCGCCAGTTGCGCGGATGGGGCTGGAGTTCCCGGGCTTGGACCCAGACCAGTTCCTGGATGCGGTTGCGGATGTTCATGGCCGAGGTCAGGTTGGGGGTAACGTCGGGCAAGTGGGCCTCCGGGGGCAGCAAATCGAATCCGGTGGCACAAAGTACGCGGCAGTTTGTTTGCCGCTCAAGGGATGTTTCGGCCGCAGCGGTTTGGCTTTCGCTTCGGGGAGGGCGGCATCGGATTCGCCACGGAAAGTCACCGCGGCGGGGGCGTCGCTTTTTGCGGCCAATATGCTTGACAACGCCTCCTGCGGACCGGCATACTTGGTCGCTGAACGGGGAAGTGTTCGTTCCGGTGCGTTCTGCGCCGCAGGTGGCCGCGAGGGAGTTTCTCTACCCAAGACAGGTTCGACAAGCGGATAGCGCAAGCAAACCTCTTCTGCGCAAAGCAAGCAAATCGGGTCCAAGGGAAACGACAGGGGATTGCTCTGTTTCCGTAGCCAGGCAATCGTTCGGTCAACTTAGCTGATGGAAGGAGGCATCATGCCCAAGAGCGTCCTGGAAGCCATCAAGCTGGGCATCTGGCACTTCGAGCCGGAGGCGGTCGATCAGGACCAGTTCGAGCCGACCGACGCTCCGCCCGGCTCGCCGGAAAAAATCTCCGTGCTGGCCCAACGATTGCAACAAGGCTTGCCGCTCTGGCATCCGCGCGACCGCCAGGGTTACGACGCGGAAGAAGAAGAGCATTTCTAGGCCGGGCAGCCATTCGTTTTTGAGCACCCGCGATGGCAGCTCGCCAGCGAACCGCCGACTTTAGTCGGCGGAGGCTTGGGGGCGTGGGGGGAT
>WFOE01000145.1 GCA_015488215.1 Planctomycetales bacterium | reverse complement strand
GCTCCAAAGCGATCTCAAGAGCAAGATCAGCAAGCTCAAAAAAGAGCTGCAAAGCCAGAAGAAAAAGGGGGGCGCCCGCCGTTCCGGGCTGCGCATCCCGCGGCAAGGGGCGGGCACCGTGGTGCTGCTGGGCGGCCCCAACGCGGGCAAGAGCCAACTGCTGCGGGCTCTGACCCGAGCCACCCCCGAAGTGGCTCCCTGGCCCTTTACCACCCAGCAGCCCACCCCCGGCATGATGCCCTGGGAGGACGTGATGGTCCAACTGATCGACACGCCTCCCATTACCGAGGATTTCATGGAACCATACATGCACGGGCTGATTCGCGGGGCCGACCTGGCGTTGCTGGTGCTGGGACTGGAGCAGGACGAAGAGATCGAAGCCGCGGCCGCCGTGCTCCAGCGCCTGGCCGCCACCAAAACCCGCCTGGCCCGCCGCTCCTACCTGGACGAAAACGACGTGGGCATCTCCTACACCCAAACGTTTCTGGTAGCCAACAAGATCGACGCTCCCGAGGCCGAACAGCGGCTGCAACTGTTCCTGGAACTCCATCCGGTGGATTTTCCCATCTACCGCGTCTCGGCCACTCAGGGGACCGGCCTGGAAGAGCTGCGCGACGCGATCTACCGCGCGTTGGACGTCGTCCGCGTGTACACCAAGGAACCTTCGGCCCGGGAGCCGGACATGGAACGCCCTTTTACCATCAAACGCGGGCGCACCCTGCGCGACGTGGCCGCCCAGGTGCACAAGGATTTTGTGGAGAAGTTCAAGTTCGCCAAGGTCTGGGGAAGCAAAGTGCACGACGGCACCGTGGTCAAGGACGATTACGTGCCCGAGGACCGGGACATCGTCGAGTTCCACATCGCTTGACGACCCGTTGCGCGACTTTCGGCAACAGCGATTCCCGGCAGCAGCGATTCTTGGCAGTAGCGAGCCGCCAGCACTCGGCCAGCCGCCGACTAAAGGTCGAAAGGTCTTGCGTCTTGTGTCTTGAGCAGGGTACTTCCGTACCAGGGCAAGAACCATCGCCGATTCCCGCAAACGGCCGATTCCCGCACCCGGCGAGCCGGACTCCTTCGCCAAAAGCGCCCTAGGGCGAAGCGGTTTTTTGCATCTGGGGGGGCCTTGTCGGCGCGGAAGGGCTTGGCTTATCTTGGCCCTTCGGGTTGCCAGGGCTTGCAGAGTCCGGCCCGGTGAACCAAACCCCCACGAGAACATATAACCTGGTTCGGCCGACTCAGGCCGAGCAGCAAGACGCCAGAGGAGTGTTCGGACATGAGTTCTTCGGCTGCGTTGTCCTCTCCGCCGCGAGTGGATACCCCGATTCGCAAGGTGGCCATCCTGTTTGCCGGTGGTCCGGCTCCGGCGGCCAACGCCGTCATTTCCACCGCCGCCGCGTCGTTCCTGCGCAACGACATCCAGGTGCTGGGCATCCTGTACGGTTATTCGAACCTGGAAAACTTCGATCCGGACCAGCCGCTGCGGGAAGGGGAACACTTCGTGCAGTTGGACGCCCAGTTCCTCCGCCGGACCCGAAACACCCAAGGGGTGATGATTGGCACGTCGCGGGCCAACCCGGGCCGTTTAATCCAGCATCCGGACCACTTCGACGATCCCCAGCGAACCGAGCCGCTACGCCGGGTGTACGACGGGTTGTGTTCCTTGGGGGTGGATGCGCTGGTCTCTATCGGAGGCGACGATACGCTCAAGACGGCCAACAAGTTCAAACGCTTCCAGGAACGATTGCCCGAGGGGGCCAAACGCATCCCGGTGGTCCACGTGCCCAAGACCATCGACAACGACTACCACGGCATCGACTTCACCTTCGGCTACTTCACCGCGGTGGAGTTCCTGGCCAGCGAGATTCGCAACCTCATCTACGACGCAGAAGCGAACCGGAGCTACTTCATCGTGGAGACGATGGGCCGTAGCGCCGGTTGGCTGGCCTACGGGGCGGCCATCGCCGGAGAGGCCAGTCTGGTAATCAGCGTCGAAGACATCACTGGCAAGTACGAGACCACTGAGGAAGCGCCCGGCCCCGAAGAGGGAACCACCGTCACGCGGCGGATTATGCACCTGGAAAACGTGGTCAAACGCCTGGTGGCCACTATCCGCGTGCGCGAAGACCGGGAAAACAAGCACTTCGGCGTCATCGTCGTGGCCGAAGGGCTCACCGAGTTGCTCCCCTACGAATACATCAAGGGAATCGGCCGCGACGCGCATGGGCACCTGCGCATCTCCAGCTCGGATGTCAACGTGGGACGCATCCTGGCTACGCTGGCGGCCGAAGAATATCAGCGGCAAACCGGGCGGAAAAAACGCATCAACGCCGTGCAACTGGGCTACGAAAGCCGCTGCGCCAAGCCGCACGCTTTCGACGTGATGCTGGGCAGCCAGTTGGGCGTGGGAGCCTATCGTGCGCTGGTGGAAGAAGGGCGCGACGGCGTGATGATTTCCGTCGTGGGCCAACTGGAACTAATCTACGTGCCGTTTGAAGAACTGGTCGATCCCCGCACCCTGGTGACCCGGGTGCGGTACATCGAACCCCAAAGCGATTTCCACCGCCTGGCCCGATTCCTGGAAACCCACGTGAACGAATAACGCGCGGGGGGCCAAGACCGGGGCGAGAAGTCTTTGAGCAGGTCCTGCTGAGCGAATCGACTCCGCCCGGGGACAAGCCCCAGACTTCAGTCCGGGGAGGCAAGTAGAAACGTTTGCTCTTTGTTTCTGCTCCGCCAGCTAAAGCTGGCGGCTTGCCGAGTGCGAGAATAAACGCTTATTCTCGCTCTGGTGCGAAAGCACTCTCCCCATCCCCCCAAACCTCCGAGCCTCCAAGCCCCCACGCCTTACACAAGCTGGCGGCTCGCCGAGTTGTCGATTCGCGATAGCGGATTCCGAGCTACCGAGTACGAGTACCTCTGTCCGTGTCAACTAGCCGGTAGCTCTTTTTCGGAAAAGTTTCCGCTTCCTTGGAGGCCGGTTGACATGGAAACGGAAGGAAGCGTTCCTTTGCCACCTCTTCGGCGCATACGCTCTGCGCCGCGACCACAACGGCCGCTTGAATCCTGCAGCATGCGCTGTTACCCCGCCCCAACTATCGCTGCCACTGCAACGCAGCTTGCGCTGTCGCTCCAACCCGGCATGCGCTGCCACTGCAACGCAGCATGCG
>WFOE01000144.1 GCA_015488215.1 Planctomycetales bacterium | reverse complement strand
GTCCAGCACCAGCGGCAGCTCCACGCCCTGGCTGCGCAACTGCCAGCACCAAGCCAGCCGCAACGCCAGGTAAAGCTGGTCCTGGGTGGCCCGGGACAGTTGGCCGGGAGCCCAGCGGTTCCCTTGTTCATCCTGGACCCAAAGCCCGGCCCGGTCGCAACATGCTCCCAGGTGGACGAACCGCGACCGGGTCAAGCGGAGGAAGAACGCTTCGGCCTGCCGCAGCAAGGGGGATTTTTCCTGTTGCTCTACCCCCGTGCAGGCTTGCCGCAGCAGACGCCAGGCCAAGGCGCCGGAAGCCCAACGCACGGCCACCTGCTGCAACTGGTAGTCCAGCGCGGTCAGCTCGGCTTGCAATCGGACAGGCTGCTCGTCGCGGGCCAGTTCCTCGCGCTGTTGTTGCAACTGCTGTTGCTGGGCGCGGAGCTGTTCCAGCTCCTGGTCCAGTTGGGCCAGTTGTCGGGCCAGTTCCTGCTCCTGCTGTTGCAGTCGGGCGGGGGATTCGTGTTCCAGCAGTTCCTTGACCAGTTCCAGCGGCGCCCCTTCGCAGCGGGAAGCCATCTGGGCATCCAGCCGCTGGATTTGCTCCAGCACTTCCAGCCGCTGCATCGCCTGGCGGACCAGCCGTTGCAACTGGCCCAGGCTTTCCAGGTCCAGCCGCACCAGCATCCGGTCGCACCAGCCGCGGTAGCGTCTGGTCCGGGCGCGGAGTCGGGCGGCCGTGCGCCCCAGCCGGCGAAGCTGTCCGGTGAGCCGTCGCCGCCGGGCCTGGGTCTGCTGGTACCGCTGGAGCTGCTCCTGCAAGGCGGCCAGTTGCTGGCCCAATTCGCCGGGGGCGAGCGAAAGCCCCAGCCCTTGGGCCAGGCGCTGCACCTGGTCTTCCCAGGCCTGGAGCCGCCCTCGGGCCCGTTCGTAAGCGGCCTGGGCTTCTTCCAGGTGTTGCTTGATTGCCTCCGCATCCACCGCGGGCGGAGGCGTCGGGGCCGGCTGGGGTTGCAAGTGCTGTGGGTCCACGTCCTCAGGCACGCCTAGGCGCCGGCAGGCTTGTTCCCAGTCGGCTTGCAGTTGTTCGGCTCGTCGGGCGTGGTTCTCCAACTGGTCCTGGAGCTTTTCCAGCCGGCGGCGGATGCGGGCCAGTTCTTCGGCCGTCTCGGCGGCGCTTTGCGGAGCCGGTGCGTCCGCTTCCGGTTCCAGCAGGGCCAGTTCGTCCTTTACTTTTTGCAATTGCAGTTCCCAGGGGCCCTGGGCGGGATCAAGCTCCCGGGGCAACCGCTTCTCGTCCTGGCGGAGCCGTTCCAGTTCGTCGCGGGTGTCTTCCAGTTCCTGCTGGCAGTGGTGCAGGCGTTCGGCTAACTTTTTCTGCACGAAGCGTTTGCCGCCCCAGGAGCCCGCGGTGCCCAAAAGCCCCAGAACGAACAGCAGCAGTCCCATGCCGCCGGTCCAGGCGCTGGGCAACAGCAACCCGGCTAGCAGAAACGCCCCACTGACAGCAAAGCCCACGCCGAAGCCAATCTCCATCCAGCGGGGGAGCACCTGGGCTTCTAGCAGTTGGTCCAGTTGTTCTTCCAGGAACTCCAGGTGCTGTTGGGTTTCCTGGATGCGGTGGTCCAACTGGATGCGGCGGCGGAGGGCTTCGGCCCGGCGTTTGAGTTCTTCGCGGCGTCGGCGCTGCTGCTTGGGCCGAGGCTTGGGCTCCTCGGGCACCGGTACCGCTTCCAGTTCCTGCTGGCGCTGGAGGAGCTTTTCGCATTCGGCTTCCAGCCGGGAAAGCACTTCCTGTTGGTGGTCCCGCTGCCGCTTGAGCTTGGCCAACTGGTCGATCTGTTCCCGGGTAAGCCGAGGCGAGCCGGTCTGGGGGACCGCCGCAGGCGCCTGGCTCCGGGCTTCCTGGTACCGCTGTTGCCAGCGTAGCAGTCGGCGCCGGGCCTGTCGCACCTGGTCTTCCAGTGTGTGCAGCAATTCTTGTTGCTGGAGCACCAGCAAAAGTTGCGGCCAGGAAACGTTGGGCGAGGGGACCTTGGGACAGCGGCGCAGTTGTTCCCGCAGCTCTTTGCGCCGCTGGCGCAGTCGGGCCAGGCGCTGGCGGATCTGGTGCAGGCGTTTGAGGGCCAGGGCCGTTCGCCGCACCTGCGGCGCGCTCAGCGCCGAAGTGCCTGGCAGATGTTCCAGTTGGGCGTGGAGGTCTTGTTGTTTTTGCCACAGGGGGAGCACCTGGCCTGCGGCCCGGCAAGCCTGCCGCTGCACGGCCAGGCGGTCGTGATCTCGGCTCAGGGCGTCGATCTGTTCGGCCAGGTCGTGGATTCGCTGATGAAGCAAATCGAACCGCGCGGCCCGCGAGGCGGCCTGTTCCAACTGTTCCACCAGCTCTTGCCGCCGCTGGAGCAGTCGGGCCAGCAATCCTCCCTGTTCCGGCTGGCAGAGGGCCTGCGCGGTGCGGCGCAGGTGGTTTTGGGTTCGGGCCAGTTGGCTTCGTCCCACGCCGGCTCCCACCTGGTACCAGGCGGCTTCCCAAGCCGCCCCGCCCCGGGCGTGGATGCGGCGGAGTTCTTCTTCGTGCAGGAAGAACGTGCGCCGGAGCATCTCCGGCGTAAGTTCGGCCAGGCGGGCGTGCAGCTCGTGCCAGCTTCGGGCCAGGTGTGCATCGGGCGGAGCCGGAGAAAGCCACTGTAGCTCCGTCTCGCCCGCCCCGTCGGGTTGCCGCGGGTCGAAGCGGCGCAGCAGCCGCAGTTGCCGGTCCTGGAACCGCCACTGGGTCCAGACCCGGCCCGGACGAACGGAGTTCCGGTACGGGCGTTCGGTGGCCGGTTCGTCAAGCCAAGGGAAGCGTCCGCGGCCCGGCTCTCCGACCCCCTCGGGCCCCAGCGCCCAGGCCAGCAGTTCCACCAGCGCGCTTTTGCCCGAGGCGTTGCCGCCGTAGAGGACCAGCAACGGGTGGTCCAGGTGTTCCAGCACCAGGGAGTTCCAGGGGCCGAACGGTTCGGCACCAAGTGCGCAAAGCATCACGGTCGGCACTCCTTGCTCAACAGGTCCAGGGCCAGCAGTTGGGCTTCCTGCCCGAGTCGTTGCGATGCCTGGTGCACGCTCTGGAGGAGTTGTTCCAGCGTGGGGCGCTGGTCATCCGGGGCAAGTTCCAGCGCCTGGGAGAGCACGTCCCGCTGCTCGGCGGCCGCGGCCAGGTGGCATTGGAACCGCCCAAGCACCGGTGAGGAATCGAGCGCCTCGGGCAACGGGGCGGAAAACTCCTGCGGTACCAGCTCCACGGTCCAGATGGGCGGATCGAGCTGGCCGCCCCAGTGCCAGAGCCGCTCCAGCAGCGGGCGTTGGCCCTGGGGATGCCACAGGCGGTGCATTTGCCCCGGAGCCGCTCGCACCAGCCACCGCACTAGCAGCGGCACGCGCCGCTGCCGGGTTTGTTCCAGGGTTTGGACCGCTTCCAGGAAAGCACTCTCCAGCGATTCGCCCTCCAGCTCCTCGGCCCGCAATACGCATTGGGTGTACAGGGCCGCGGCGGTGGGCAGTTCCTGGCAGGCCACGTCGCCCGCGGGAGTCATGTGGACCAGCGTGCAGGTGCCGGCCCGCTGATGCTGAAAGTGCCGCGGCTGGGGCGAGCCACAAAATCGAGCCGCCTGTTCGTGGCAATAGAGCGTGCAGGCTTGCACCTGGGAACCGAGAGCCCAGTAGTGGTGGCCCAGTTGCTGCAAGGCGTCGGCCTGGGCCGAAGCATGGACCACGGCCACCACAGGCGGGGTTGCTTCGCGGAGCCGGAACGCTTCGGCCCGCAGTTTTTGCTCCTCCCGCCGGGAAAGTCCCACCACGGTGGCCACGGTCTTTTCGTGCCGCCGGTGGGCCAGGGCCTGGACCTGGCGGCTGGAGAAGACATGCACGTTGGCCGGAAGCGGCACGGAACGCGGCCAGTGCTGCGGGTCCTCGCAGGCCGACGCGGCCCAATAGACCGCAATGCCCGATTCTTCCAACTGCCGGAACTGTTCGGCCAGGAACAGGGGCCCCCGCGGCCCGCTCCAGAGCCAATCGACCAGTCCCCCGGCCAGCACGACGAAATCCACCTGGTGTTCGATGGCCTGATCGAACACCGCTTCGGCTGCCTGGTAGGGAGCCTGGAGGAGCAGCCGGGCCAGTTCCGGGGGCGGATCCGGCGGGCCCAACAGCGGCTGGTCCAGCAGAAAATCCGAGCTGTGCAAGAACGTGAGCCAATCCATGGCTGCCAGGTGCTCCGTCAGCGGGCAAGCGCGCGGTGCCGCAAACCACCGCCAGGCGGCACTCCACGGGCGGGAGTGTAACCGAATCGGCCCGCTAGCACCATGCCGATTCGCCCCGGTCCCAAGCGAGCCGGAAGCTCCTCCTGCTCGTTCAGGCGGTCTGGCCCCCGGGCGCAAAAGTTGCTAAAAGTAGGGGTTCCAGGCGTTGGCACTCGTTTCCCCCAGCCAGGAACCGCAGACCATGGGCACTTTTCTCATGGTGGTGTTGTCCATCTTTTCGGTGTTTCTCATCCTGCTGGTGCTCATCCAGCAAGGCCGTGGCGGCGGTCTTTCGGGAGCATTCGGCGGCATGGGAGGGCAGAGTGCCTTCGGAACCCGGGCCGGGGACGTCTTTACCCGCATCACCATCGGCGTGGCGTCGGTCTGGATTCTGCTTTGCATCCTCACGCTCAGCTACTTTAGCTGGCGCGGCACGGGCAAGTTGGAACTCAACGCCGCCGAAGGCGACAAACCGGCCGCGACGCAACAGGACGCCGCCGGCAAGCCGGAAGGGGCCGAGCCCTCGGGCGCCCCAAGTCCCGCTTCTGGCCAGCAGAGCGACCAGCAAAGCGACTCGTCCCAGGAAAAACAGTAGGGGCTGGGTCGTCCGGCCTGGGCCAGACTTCCAGGGGCTGGTCGCCTGGTGGGAAACGCTTTGCCGGGGGGCACCGGCCTAGCTAGCTCTTGCCTGGCAGGTGGCCTGTCGGAATCCGCCGCGGGAGGGAGCCAGAGTCCATTGCTGTTGAGCATGACCGGATTCGGCCAGGGGCAACTGCAACAGGAGCAGTTGTCCGTCCATGTGGAAGTGCGATCGGTCAACAATCGCTACTTCAAGCTCCACCTGCGCGCCCAGGACGGCTACAACCTGCTGGAACCCGAAATCGAAAGCTACCTGCGACAGCACATCCGCCGCGGCACGGTGACGGTTTATCTTCAAGCGCGCCGCACGGCCCGGCCCGACCAGTTCCGCCTGAACCCCACGGCCCTGAACGCTTACCGGGAACAGTTGCAGCGGCTGCGGCAAAGCTGGGGATTGCCCGAGGCGGTGCAGCCGGAAGCCTTGTTGAACCTGCCCGGCGTGGTGGACGAGTCCCTGCTGGAACACGACGTCCATGCCGATTGGCCCCTGGTCCGCCAGGCGTTGGAGCAGGCCGTGGAGCAATTGCAGCAGATGCGCCGCCGCGAAGGCGAGGCAATGGCCCGCGAACTGGAACAACACTGCCGCAACATCCGGCGTCTGGCTGACCAGATAGCCCAGCGCGCCCAGCACGTGGCTCCCGAGTACCGCCAGCGATTGCTGGAACGGCTGCGCAGCACGCTGGAAGAACTGGACGTGCAGTTGGACCAGGCCGACGTGTTGCGGGAAGTGAGCCTGTTTGCCGAACGGTCGGACATCTCCGAGGAAATCGTGCGGCTACGCAGCCATCTGGAGCAGTTTTTGCGGGCCATGCAGTCCACGGGAAGCGTGGGCCGCAAGCTGGATTTCATCACCCAGGAGATGCTTCGGGAAGTGAACACCATCGGGTCCAAGGCCAACGACAGCCAGATTGCCCATCTGATGGTGGAAACCAAGGCCGAAGTGGAACGGATACGCGAGCTGGTGCAGAACGTGGAATGAGCGGCCGGGGCGCCCGGCCCCGCGGCCGCAAGAGCCTTTTGCCCTCCGGTCCATGAGTGCAACCGACGGAAAGCTGGTCATCATTTCCGGTCCGTCCGGCTCCGGGAAAACCACGCTGGTGAGCCGCCTGGCCCAGGCCGAGCCGCAGCGGGTGTGGGTTTCCGTTTCGGCCACCACGCGCCCCCCTCGGCCCGGCGAACAGAACGGCAAAAGCTACTGGTTCCTTTCGCCGGAACAGTTCCAGCAGATGATCCGGGAAGGCCAGTTGCTGGAGTGGGCCGAGGTGTACCCGGGCATCTTCTACGGCACGCCCCGGCAGCCGGTCGAAGAACACCTGCGGCAAGGCAAATGGGTGGTGCTGGAAATCGACGTGCAGGGAGCCCAACAGGTCTTGAAGCACTTTCCGGATGCCATCACCATATTTATTCGGCCCCGTACCTGGGAAGAATTGGAACACCGCTTGCGCAGCCGGGGCACCGAAGACGAACAGGCCCTGCACCGCCGCCTGGAAACCGCGCGGCGGGAATGGCAGCAGGCCACCCTCTACCAATTCCAGGTGATAAACGACAAAATAGACGAAGCCGTGGAGCAACTGCGCCGCATCCTCCACGGCAACTGCCAGGCAAGTCAGACTTCCCAGGGCTAAGCCCCCGACAGGGCGAACCCCTGGCGAAGCCCGGTTCCGGAGCGTTCCTTCCCCGTAACGGCGAGGACTTCAGGCCCGATGTTCGACGCACTCAAAGAAGAAGAAATCGTCAACAAGGTCGGCGGCCGGTTCAAGCTTTCGGCCCTGATTCAGAAACGCCTGGTGGCGTTGATGAAGGGGGCCCGCCCGCTGGCCAAGGGCGACCACCCGATGGAAATCGTGCTGAACGAAATCCTGGAAGACAAAATCTACCTCCACGTTCCCGCTCTGGAAGGGGAGGAAACCCCCGGCGCCCTCGAAGCCGGCGGAGCCCCCGATCTGGGACTGGACCTGCGCTAAAACCGTGGAGCCACGCCGCGAGGCAGGCACAGTCTCCCTGCTTCGTCGCCGCACGGCTCCTTTTCCGGCGCAAGCGGAGTAACGCCTTTGTTGACGTTGACCAGCGGACCACTATTGGGCCGATCTGCGTAGAGGCGGGTCGGCCCTCTGTGAATCCCGGCCATGCAAGATTGTGAGATTCTGCTGGGCGTAACCGGCGGCGTGGCGGCCTACAAAGCCGCCTGGCTGACCAGCCGCCTGGTGCAGCAGGGGGCCGGGGTCACCGTGGTGCTTACCGCTGCGGCCAGCCGGTTCGTCACCCCGGAGTTGTTCGCCGCTCTCTCGGGCCGGAAGGTCTACACGAACCTGTTCGATTCGGACTTTCCCCTGGGGGCCCACATCCAACTGGCCCAGCAGCATGATCTGGCCTGTGTGGCCCCGGCCACGGCCGATTTCCTGGCCCGCCTGGCCCACGGACTAGCCGACGATTTGCTTTCGGCCACGCTGCTTGCCTTTGCGGGACCGGTCGTGTTGGCCCCGGCAATGAACGCCCAGATGTGGAACCACCCGGCCACCCAGCGCAACGTGGAACAACTGCGGCAGGACGGCTACCATCTGCTGGGGCCCGAGTCCGGTTGGCTCAGTTGCCGCCAGCAAGGCGTGGGGCGGATGGTCGAGCCGGAGCAGATTCTTCACTACCTCCAGCAACTGGCCGCACAGTCGTCTTGACGCCTTCGGCCGCCGCGCCGGAAAGTACGCTCCGGCGGTGCCGTAGCGGTGCCGCCCCTGGTTCTCCTCCTCTGCCAAGGAACCCACGATGCCCCGTTCCGCTTCCGGCTCGCAGGCGTTGGTTACGGTTTCCGGCTATCGTGGCGTGGTCGGCACGGGGCTTACGGCCGAGGAGGCCCTACGCTACACGGCCGCTTTCGGCTCCTGGCTGCCGCCCGGGCCGGTGGTGCTGGGCCGCGACTCGCGTCCCTCGGGCGCCATGCTCGCCCGGGCCGTCTCAGCGGCGCTGCTGGCCACGGGACACGACGTAATCGAAGCGGACATTCTCCCCACCCCCAGCCTGGGCGTGCTGGTCGATTCGCTCCAAGCCGCCGGCGGCGTGATGGTAACGGCCAGCCACAACCCGCCGGAGTACAACGGGCTGAAGCTCTTTGTGCGCGAACCGTCCACCGGCCAGGGGCGGGTCCTGACCGCCGAAGAAGGCCGCCAGGTCAAACAGCGGTACCACCAGGGGCAATTCGCCTGGCACGACGCTCTGCACACCGGAACGGCCCGGTGTGAAAACGCTCCCTGGCAGGAACACCTGCGCCGCGTGCTGGCCACCGTCGGCGCAGAGCAAATCCGCCGGCGGCGATTCCGCGTGCTGCTGGACGCCAACGGGGGAGCCGGCGGGCCGGCCGCCGTCGAGCTGCTCGGCCACCTGGGCTGCGACGTGGTTTGCCTGGGCTGCGAGCCTACCGGCCGGTTCGACCATCCGCCCGAACCCACCGCCGAAAACCTGCGCCGCCTGGGCCCCCGAGTCGTGGAACACCAATGCGAGCTGGGATTCTGCCTCGACCCGGACGCCGACCGTCTGGCCCTGCTGGACCACCAAGGCCGGTACGTGGGCGAAGAGTACACGCTGGCCCTCTGTGCATGGCACCGCCTGGAACAGCAGCCCGGCCCTCTGGCCACCAACTGCGCCACTTCGCAACTGCTGCGGCACCTGGCCCGGCGGTACGACGTGCCGCTGGCGATTACGGCCGTGGGCGAAGCGAACGTGGTGCAGGGGATGTTGCGCACCGGAGCCGTTTACGGCGGCGAAGGCAACGGCGGCCCGATTGATCCCCGGGTGGGCCTGGTACGAGACTCGCTGGCCGGGATGGCCCAGGTGCTGGACCTGCTGGCCCAGCGGCAGCAATCACTTGCCCAGGTGGTGGCCCAGCTTCCCCCTTCGTTCATGGTCAAGCAGGTGATGCCGCTTGCGGCGGAACGCTTGCCGCAGTTCTACTGGCGGCTGCAAGAACACTTTGCCGAAGCCACGGCCTCCCGGCCCGACGGACTCCGCCTGGACTGGCCCCAGAAATGGCTGCTCGTGCGGCCCAGCAACACCGAACCGGTCGTACGGCTGATTGCCGAAGCTCCCTCGGCCCAAGAGGCCCAAGCCCTGGTGGAACAAGCCCGGCAGTTGGCCCCCGGGGAGGATTCCGCCTAGGACACCGGTGCTTCTGCACCGAAGGGTGTGGAAGCATGGAGGCGTGGGGGATGGGGCAGGAGCTTCCGCTCCAGTGGTCGTGCTTCTTGCGTCGAATGCCGCGCGGTTTAGAGATTGGGTAAAACTGGGGCGGCCGCGGGCGAGCCGTTCAAACGGCTTGGACCTTCGCTTCACCGCTCGGGGATCGCTCCGTCCCGGACGATGCCCCACTAGCACCTGCACGATCGCAGCCAGCATCAACGCCCGTTCCTCCACACTCCGTGCCTCCCGAAACGCCACCATCGTGTTCAGCGTCACCGTAAAACTGATTCCTGAAGCGGCACATCCACACACTCGGCCGCCTGGGCCATCTGAATGCGAATCGTGTTGTAGGTCCAAAACCCACCCACAGCTTCTTGGCAATCATCTCCGGGCTCTTGCATCGAAGCATCTCCAGACCCAGGCTCGTCTTGATCTGGTCCAGGTACAGCTCCGCCTGCCAGCGGCGGAAAACAACTCGGCGATCGCCTCGTCCGGGTACTCCCGAGCGTCCAGCAGCGTGGCGGCCACCTCTTCGGCCGTTCTTCGCCTGCGTCTTGGCAGGAGGTCTAGCCTTGGATGATCTGCCACACGAAGGCCCAGAGGGTGAGCCAGGGGGGAGCTTGCGTTCTCGGTACTTGAGGTTGGATTCTTGGATGGCCTGGTCGATCAGGTCCCGGTAGAGGGCGTTCTCGAAGGCCCGCGGCTTTTGTTCGAGCCGTTTTCTGGCTTTGCGGACGTTGGCGTCGAATCGCCGTGGACGCTTTGGCCGGGCGGTGGTATGCTTGCTTTTGCTTATGGTGGCTTCCTTACCTGGTGGATTGGTTTTGTGGAAAAAAGTCTCCCCATACCCCAAGGAGGCCACTTTTGTCTAGATCATTTTTGTTCTAGCTCGTTTCGCCTCAGGCACTTACGCCTTATCTGCGTGGCATTCGACGCAAGCCCCTAAAAGATAGCCCCCATGCGAAAGTTTGTGTTGATTCTGCTGGTGTCGCTGACATTTCCCTTGACGCCGCCGAGTGTTCTGGCTCAGTCGGGCTCTTCCGGCGGGGCCGTAGCTGCGCTGATGCGGCTGCTGGAAAGCGGCCGGTTGCCTCCTTCGCGCCAAGGGCCGGCGCTTCGGCTGCTGTGCCAGCGCGGGGGGCCAAAAGAGCTGGCCTACGCTTTTGCCGTGGCCCTGGACGCCAAACGGCCCGTGGAACTCCGGGCCCAGGTGCTTGAAGAACTGGCCACGGCCGCCCGGCAGCGGAAGCTGCGCCCGGCGGGCGACTTGACCCGGCTGAGCGAGTTGCTGGACCAGTCGCCGGAACTGCGGTTGCAAGCGGTGCGACTGGCCGGACTGTGGCAGGTGCGCCCGCTGGCTTCGTCGCTGGGGCGGCTCGCCGCAGCCAAGGGGACTCCCGCCCCGCTGCGGCAAGCGGCCATTGAAGCCTTGCAAAACATGAAAGGCCCCGAAGCCAAAGCCGCCCTGGAACACCTGGCCCGCGAAGCCGACGACCTGACCGTGCGGATGCGAGCCCTGGGAGCGCTGGTACCACTGGATACCGCCCAAGCGGCGCGACTGGCCGCCGAGCTGATTCCCGTGCTGGATGACCGCACGAACCCGGCCCCGCTGCTTCAGCCGTTTCTGGACCGCCGCGGAGGGAGCAAGCTGTTGGCCCAGGCGCTTCGGGGCAAGAAGCTCCCGGCCGACGCGGCCCGGCTCGTGCTGCGGTATTTGTACTCGGTGGGCCGTTCGGACGCCGAGCTGGTGCAAGTGCTGAGCGAGGCGGCTGGGATCGACCTGTCCAAGCCCCCCTTTACCGAAAAAGACCTGCCGGCCCTGATCGCCGAAGTGAACGCCGAAGGCGACCCGGTCCGCGGCGAGATGATCTTCCGTCGCAAGGACCTAAGCTGCACCAAGTGCCATGCCATCAACCACGTGGGCGGCGACATCGGGCCCGATCTTGGCGCCGTGGGAGCCAGCTCCCCGGTGGATTACATCCTGCGGTCGATTCTGTTCCCCAACCAGGCAATCAAGGAACAGTACAAGACCAAGGTCATCATCACTGCCCAGGGGCAGGTGATTACCGGCATCCAGGTCAGTCGGGACGATCAGAAAGTGGTGCTCAAAACCGCCGAAGGGCAACTGCGCACGGTGCCGGTGGCCGACATCGAGGAAGAAGCCGAAGGCCGGTCGCTGATGCCCGAGGGGCTTACCCGGTTTCTGACCCGGAGGGAGCTGGTCGATCTGGCGGCGTTTCTTTCCCGATTGGGCAAGCCGGGTCCCTGGGCGATTCCGCAGGTGCCGGTGCTGCGCAACTGGCAGGTGCTGGTCCGCCCCCGGCCCGAGGTGGTGCAGCAAGTGCCCGACGAGTTCCTGCTGCAGAAGAAAGTGCTGGCCACCCCGCCGAAACGATGGCAGCCGGTGCTGGGATTGGTGCGGGGCGACGTCCTGCTGGAAGAAGCGGCCCAGGTGGCCCGAAGCCCCGTGGTCTATCTTCGCACCCGGCTCAACGTGCTCCGGGGCGGTCCGGCCGTGCTGGAAGTACAAGGGGGCCAACTGGTTTCGTTGTGGCTCGACGGCAAGCGGCTCCTCTCCGGCACGCAAGTTCCGGTGGAGCTTGCGCGAGGGCGGCACGAGCTTTTGCTGCGGGCCGACGTGCGGCAACTGAAACGCCTTCGCGTGCGGGTGCTCCCTCGCGGCTCTTCCGGCGCCGTGGTGCAGGAGGTTCCCGGCCCCTAGTCGAAAACGCCTTGCGGCGCTGCATCGACACCTTGCGACGCTGCATCGGAAACGGCAAGGAAGAGCCACCCCACCCGATTCAGCTTCGCTTGCCGGAAGCCGCATGCGCTGGTGCTTGCGACTTCGTTTCGACGCCGGGGCATTGCAACCGTTCGGCCAGCAAACGCAGGCGGCCGGGCTCGAGCCGGTCCCGGCCTCGGCGGCAGACCGCGCCGCGCACGGCCAGCACTTCGGCCCCGAAGCGGCGGACCAGCGGAACGTCCTCGGCCCGCAGCGAACCGGCCAGCACCACGCGATGGCCCCGGCAACGCGCTTCCTGCACAAGGCGCATGACCTGTTCCGGCGTCAAGTGGTCCCAAAGCCGCAGGCCGTCCTTGACGGCCGTATCGAGCATGAAGGTGCCACAGCGCAGCTCGGCCAGCGAGTCGAGCACCCGCCAAGGCTCGGGGGCCTGGACGCGTTGCCAATCGGCATAGGCGGCCGGGATTAGTTCCACTTCCGGCGGCAGCCGGCGGCGAAGCCGGCCAAGCTGGCTGGTCCAGTCCGCCCGCTGGGCCCAGCCGGCCAGCCCGACTTTGGCATAGCACACGTTGCCCGGCTCCCGGCCGAGCAGCCGGATCAGCTCTTCGGCCACCTGGGACAGTTCGCCCAGGGCCACGCTCAACCGAGGCGGCTGGGGCCGCATGGCGAGCACCTGCCGGAGCACTTCCGCGTCCACGGCGCCCAGGGGGCCGGCGTCGGGGTTTTTCAAGTCCAGGATGTCCACCCAAGGGGCGGCCAGCCGGGCTTCCGCGGCGTCACGCACGCTGACCAGCAGGCGCAGCCGGGGCGGTATCACCAAGGGGTTCATCGGCCTGGTCGTTTTCGGCGGCTTGCTTGGCCTGATACAGCAGCTCGTTCAGACGGTTGACCTTCTGGACGGAAAGCGGCTCCAGCCAGGTGCCGCGGAGGGTGATATAAGGGCCGCACCAGATGCCCAACAGCGTGGCCCGGCGCTGCTGGCTCCAGGGCTCGGCTTTTTCGGCGATGCGGATGACCAGGTTGGTGGCCAGGGCCCGATCGCGGACCGCCTCCTGCGGCATGGCCGGCCCTTGGTTGAGCAGAAAGGCTTCCACGTGTTCCAGCGGGATTTGGGCTCGCAGCACGGGATGCAGACGAACCCAAAGCTCTCCTTTGCGCAGCTCCACCCGCGGCAGCACGAGATACCACAACGCGGCCCAGGTCCAACAAGCTCCCAAGCCCCCGAGCACGGCTCCCGGCAGTGCCAGCAGCCAGGACTCGGCAATCCAGAGCAGATAGGTTCCCACCCCCAACGCGGCCAGGGCGGCAAGCAACATCGCCGCGCCGATGCGCAGGTTGGAGCGAACGCTCAGAACGACAGCAGGAGAAGCATCGGGCATGGCAGCCGTGGCAAAATGGGGGGGCTTGTTTGGCCCAGCCGAGGCAACTTGCCCTCCCATGCTAGAACAAAACCCTGCGGAACCAAAGCCCCCTTGGCAGGGCCGCCTGGAGCGATTCTGCCGGATTTTTCAGGTTGCCGGAGCTGGCCAGCGGGGCAAGAAGGCCGCCGTGCAGAAGTTTTGTCGGCGATTGTGGTCTAGTGTTTGAACAGACCGAAAGTCGCCGCATTGCGAAAAACACGGCTTGCCCCCTTGACCCGGCAGAGGCCTTTCGCGGATTCTAGGGCGTGTTCTTGCCTTGATTCAACACCTTGGGAGCCGTTTGACGCCCTGACTGCCGCGACCGCCCGCCTGAAGGGACAAGCCGAGAGAGGTTCTTGTTCCCTCTTCTGGTCCTAGCAGCGGAAAGGCTCCCGACGATGGCTCAAGCACTGGTTCCCGACGCCATGACCGTAGATGCCCATGCTCTTTCGCCCCGGTCGGACAAAGTTCTCATTGCCGCAATCATAGCCGTGGTGGTGGTCTATTTTCTGGCCGTTGCCGCGGGTGTGCCCTGGTTCGCCTCACCGACGGCCCCAGCCGCTGGTGGTGAACACGCCGCGGAAGCCGCAGGCGAACACGCTTCGGCGGGAGAGCACGCCGCTGAGGCCGGAGAACATGAAACCCAGGCTCCGCCGCTTTTCATGGTGCTGCCCTTTGCCGTACTACTGGGAGCCATCGCCGTGCTGCCTCTGCTCCCTCAGACGGCCCATTGGTGGGAAAGCAACCTGCACCGTTTCTACGTGGCTGCCGCGCTGGCGGCAATCACGCTCATCTATTACCTGGCCACCCGCGGAGTAAGCGACGCCGTGCATGTGGTCCAGCACGCGGTGCTGGACGAATACATTCCGTTTATTGTGCTGCTGTTCAGCCTGTACACAATCAGCGGCGGCATCCGCATCGAGTGCGACCTGCGCGCCCATCCGGTGGTCAATGCGGGATTCATCGGCGTGGGAGCCACGCTGGCCAGCTTCATCGGCACTACGGGGGCGGCCATGTTGCTCATCCGTCCCTTGCTGGAAACCAACAAGGAACGCCGCCACGTGGTCCACACGGTGGTGTTTTTCATCTTTGCCGTGTGCAACTGCGGCGGGCTGCTGCTCCCCATTGGCGACCCGCCCCTGTTCCTGGGCTACCTGCGCGGCGTGGATTTCTTCTGGACGCTGAACCTGTGGCGCGAATGGGCTTTCGTCAACGGGCTGCTGCTGGCCGTGTACGTGGTGTGGGACAGCGTGATGTACCGCCGCGAAAAGGCCCAGGACATCCAGCGGGACGAAACCCAGGTGCGGCCTTTGCGCATCTTCGGCTGGAAGCTCAACGGGCTGTTGCTGCTAGGGGTTATCGCTTCGGTGGCTTTTCTGGACAAGAGCAAGGCGGTGCCGGGCACCTCGTGGCATCCCTGGCCCTACCTGCGCGAAGTGGTCCAACTGGCCCTGGTGGCCGTGTCGCTGGGACTGGGCGTGAAATCCATTCGCGAAAAGAACCACTTCAACTACCACGCCATCCTGGAAGTGGCCGCGCTGTTCATCGGCATCTTCATCTGTATGCAGCCGGCCCTGCAAATCCTGCACGAAAAAGGCCCCTCGCTGGGAGTGGACACACCGCACGAGTTCTTCTGGGCCACCGGAAGCCTCTCCTCGGTGCTGGACAACGCTCCCACCTACGTGGTGTTCTTCGAGACGGCCAAGGCCCTGGGCGAAGGCCCGGCCCACACCGGCGGTGTGCCCGAGCTGCTGCTGGTGGCCATCAGCCTGGGGGCGGTGTTCATGGGCTCGATGACCTACATCGGCAACGGGCCCAACTTCATGGTCAAGGCCATTGCCGAAAGCACCGGCATCCGCATGCCCAGCTTCTTCGGCTACATGCTCTACAGTTGCGGCATCCTGCTGCCCATCTTCTGGCTGATGACCCAAGTGTTCCTGTAAGGCTGTTTCGACCTGCAAGGCACACCCAAGCAAAACGGCAAGCCGCGCAGCAAAGTCCTGCGCGGCTTGTTTCGTCCGGCCAGGCTGCATCCGACTGGCTCGTCCTGCGGGAGTTTGCGCTCCCGGCTCGCTCTCACTCCACCGACTCAAGTCGGCGGCTCGCCGTTCTCCCCGAGCTAAAGCTCGGCGGCTCGGCGAGTGCCGATTCGCGATTGCGGATTCCGAGCTACCGATTACGACTACGAGCGTTTGTTTGTCCGCCGGAGCGGAAGCTTCTTGCGCAAGACGCAGGTCGCAAGCCGCAAGACCTCTCGGCTCCCATTCCTCCACGCCTCCACGCCCTCACCCCTATCGAAGTCGGCGGCTCGACCACAGAAGGGCGCCACTCGCCACGGTTCAAAAACTAGTTGGTATCCCCTTCGCGTTCCGGCTCGGCAGCCTCATGCACCGACTGGCAGTGGCTACAGAACACGTCGTACCGGGGCCAGAGTGTGTCCGGATCCCGGCTCCCTTGGCCGGGCTTGCGCGGCTCCTCGGCCGTGGTGAGGATGCGCTGGATGAGCCGCTGGCGCATCTGCTCGAAACGCCCCCGGGCCTTCAGGTCTTCCCGGCGGTCGAAGTACTTGCGGCCGTCGATCCACGTTTGCTCGCACACGCTCAGGGTGGAAAGCGGCGGCCCGTTCCACACCACCAGGTCGGCGTCCTTGCCCCGCTGGAGCGAGCCGACGCGGCGGTCGATTCCCAATTGCCGGGCCGGGTTGAGCGTGACGAACTTCAACGCCTCCTGCACCGGCACGCGGCCGTATTTGACCGCTTTGGCCGCTTCGGTGTTCAGGTGCCGCCCCAGCTCGGCGCTGTCGGAGTTGAACGAAACGAGCACGCCGGCCCGGTACATCAGCGCCCCGTTGTAGGGGATGGCGTCATAGACTTCGAACTTATAAATCCACCAGTCGGAAAAGCTGGAGCCGCCGGCGCCGTGGGCGGCCATCACGTCGGCCACTTTGTAGCCTTCCAGAATGTGCTGCAAGGTGCCCACCCGCACGCCGAAGCGTTCGCAGGTGCGTAGCAGCGCGAGGATTTCACTTTGCCGGTAGCTGTGGCAGTGGATTAACCGGCGGCCTTCGAGCACTTCCACCAGCGCTTCCAGCTCCAGATCGCGCCGTGGAGGGAGTGTGCGTCCCTGGCGGCGGCGCCACTGTTGCCACTTGCGGCGGTAGTCCTGGGCGCGGCGAAAGGCGTCCTGAATCAACTGATCCACACCCATTCGGGTTTGCGGATAGCGGGTGGTGTACTGGTCGCCCCAGTTGCTCTGCTTGACGTTTTCGCCCAGGGCGAACTTGATGCCCGGCGGAGCACCGCGGAACTTCAGCTCCTGGTCGAGCTGCCCCCAACGAAACTTGATCACCTGGTTCTGCCCCCCGATGGTGTTGGCCGAGCCGTGCAGGATGTTGGCGGCCGTCACCCCGCCGGCTAGTTGGCGGTAGATGTTGATGTCGTCCGGGTCGATGAAGTCGCCGATTCGCACCTCGGCGGTAATCGTCTGGGCCGATTCGTTCACGCCGCCGTCGGTGGCAATGTGCGAGTGGCAGTCGATGATACCCGGCGTGATATGCTTGCCGCGGCAGTCGACTACCAGGGTCCCCTCGGGCGGCTTGATGTCGCGTCCCACGGCGGCAATCCGCCCCCGGACGACCAGCACCGAAGCGTTCTTGAGCGCCCCTTGCGGTCCGCAGGTCCAGACGGTCGCTCCGCGAAACAGCACCGCCCGAGGCTGCGGCGGCAGGGCCGTGCGGCCAAAGGCCCCCAGCGGATAATTCGGCTCGTATAGCGCCCGCTGGGGCTGCTGTTTTTTCTTCCGGGTCGGAGGGCTGGGTTTGGCCGGCTCGAAGCGCACCAGGCGCAAGCTGCTGCGCCGGCCCGAGGGCCAGACCAACTCCCCCTGGGCCTGCTGAAGTTGAGTACGGTCCCGGTTTTCAATCAGCGTAAGCGAAATCCGCACCCGCCCCTTGCTACCCAGCAGCTTGCCCGACGCCGTGCCCCGCAGATGGTAGTGTTCCAGCTTGAGGTCTTTGAGTTTTTCTTCCTGCTTTGCCAGGCGAAGCGTGGCGCTGGGCTTGTCTTTTTCCAGCTTGAGCACCAGTTGCAGCGAGCGTTTTTTGCCCTGCGGGTCGGTCAGTTCCAGATGCCAGGTGCCAGCCAGATGCCAGGGAGCAGGCTTGCGCACCACGTAGCGCGTGCCGCGGACCCAGGTTTCCAGCACCCGGGTGCCCGAGGAGAAAAGGTCCCCGTCGGTCACTACCAGCGAGGCGGCTTTGCCCGCTTCAATCGTCCCGTAGTGGCGGTCCAGGCCGAACCACCGCAGCGGCTCCAGCGTCAGCGCCCGTAGCGCCGCCCGAGGCGATAGTCCCCGGGCCACCGCCTTGCGCAGTTGGGCCAAGAACTTCTCCGGTCCGGAGAGCCGCCAGGTGCAAAAAGCGATGGGGACTCCGGCTCGGGCCAGTCGGGCGGGGTTTTCGGGAGCCAGATCCCAGTGCATCAGCTCTTCCAGGCTCACGGCCCGGGCCAGCTCCGGCCGGGTTACGTCTGGCGGTTTGGGAAACTCAAGCGGCAGGATCACCCCGCGGCCGGTGGCTCGCACGGCCCGCAGTCGCCGGTATTCGTTGCCCGAGCCGCGGAGAATCACCCGCAGGCCGAACTCCCGGCCCAGGCGGTGGGCGCGCAGGGCGTAAAGCTCATCCGGGGCGTCGATCACCACCGGTTTGCCTTCCAGGTAGGGGGCCAGGGCTTCCAAGGCTTGGGACCGCTCCGGCTGAGGCAAATCCGGCTGCTGCCGCCACAGTTGCCATGCTTGGGAATACCAGCGGGCGTCGTAAAACACCTGCCGCACCAAGGCCACCGCGCCCATCGGACTGTTGGGATACTGACGTCTGCCGGCCCGGCGATCAGGCACCAACTGCACGTGCAGGGCCGCTTGCGGCTCCACCAGCACGGCAGCCAGCGGGCCGTCGGCCGTGGTGACCCAGGCACTTTGCCCTCGCACCACCCCGCGCGCGGGAACTACCAGCCGCATGGTGATACCCTGGCCGCGGAGCTTTTTGTTGAGAGCACGATCCACACGATAGTGCTCGGCGGCCAGCACGTGCGGCAACGTAACGCGGTTCCAGTACCCGGAGGCGTTGGCCGCCTGGGAGTCTTCGAACTCCAGCACGCTGTAGGCGTCCACCAGTCCCGGGTAGATCGTCTTTCCTCGGCAGGGAATTACCGTGGCATCCGGCGGAGGGGGCAGCTTGGCCCCTACGGCCACAATGGTGCTTCCGCGAATGACCACCGTGGCCCGAGGCAGCACCCTGTCGGGACTTACGACCACGCGGGCATCGGTCAGGGCGAAGACGTTCGGCGTGTTTTCCTTCAGCCCGGCCGGAGGGGTGGTTTGCACCTGGGCCCAAGCGGCCGGAAGCAGCAGGTTGCCCGAACTCAGGGCCAGCAGACAGACGAACAAGGCAAGCAGTCTCTTCACGGGCAAACTCCGTCGGAGTGTGCGTGGCTAGTTGCAATCAAACGGCAAAGCCGAAGAAAGCGGCTTGCTTTCCTGGTGCGGGAACTCGACGGCAAGCCCTATTTTGCTTCGCCCGGCGGTCAGGTGCCAGCGGCAAAGCTGGGGGGAGTACAACTCGCTCCAACTGGCGGCTTGGCGTGGCCAGTGGCGCTTCCCGGGAGCTGACGCTGCCGGCTCGCTGTTCTCTGTTCTCCCCGAGCTGAAGCTCGGGGCTCGCCGAGTGCAAGAATCGGCGGTTCTTCTTGCCCTGGTGCGGAAGCACCCAGTCGGTGACGGCCGTGCCGTCCTCCGCCGACTGAAGTCGGCGGCTCGCCGAGTGCGAGAATCGGCCTTTACTTTATTTATTCTTGCATCGGAGCGGTAGCTCCCGCGCAAGCCGCAGGCCGCAAGCCGTAAGCCGATCTGCGACTTTTCTCCCCGCACTAACGTGCGGGGCTCGCGCCCTTCACGCC
>WFOE01000143.1 GCA_015488215.1 Planctomycetales bacterium | reverse complement strand
TCTGGTTGGCCGCGTGAGTGCACATGTACCACACGGCCATGTTGACGGCCACGGTGACCATGGTGGCTCGTACCCGCGGATCCGCGCTGAACCACGGCAACGCCTCGTGCTCTCCGGCGTGCTGAAGCAGGTAGTCCCGGGTGGTGGCGTACCACTCGGGAATCCAGCTTCCGGTCATCCAGGCCACCGCGGCAATGGAAAACAGCCCGCCGCCGATGAGCAGTATGACCTGGATTACGTCGGTCCAGATGACCGCCCGCAGCCCGCCCAGAATCGTGTACAACGTGGCCACCACGCCCATGGTGAGAATGATAACCGGTAGCGGGATGCCGCTTACGGCCGCAAGCGCCCGCGATGAGGCCAGCACCACAAACCCCATCCACAGCGTGGCCATGACCAGAAACAGCCCCAGCCCCAGCGCCCGGGCCGTGTAGTTGAAGCGGTACTCCAGATACTCGTAGGCCGAAGTGAAGCGGAACCGCATCATAAACGGGATAAGAAATGCCCAGACGATGAGCATCTCCAGCGGGATGCCGAGCATTTTGCCCAGCATGTGCGTGGCGCCGGAACTCCACACCTCGCCCGGTTCGCCCAGGTAGGTGAGACTGCTGAGCAGCGAAGCGGTGATGCTCGTGCCCACGGCCCACCAGGCCATGTTTCGCCCGGCCAGAAAGTACTCCTCGGCGGTCTTTTGCCGCCGCGAAAACCAAAACCCCAAGGCGACCATGGCCGCCAGATAAACCACAATGACCGCATGATCCACCAGCGACATCGGCAAACCTATCTGCCAGAGGAACGCTCTGCACTAAGTATCCAGTCAATAGTCTTTGAGCAAATCAGCAGACGGCACGACTCGGCGTTCGACGGCTCGGCGTTTCGGCGAGCCCCGGACTTCAGTCCGGGGAGAGCCAGTGTTTGGGCGGTTATTCTTGCCTTGGTGCGGAAGCACCCAGTTGCCGACGGCCCTGCCGTCCTCCGCCAGCTCAAGCTGGCGGCTCGCCGGGCACGACGTCACCCGCTTCTGCTCAAAAACGAATTGCAACTCACTTAGGCCGGTCCGGCAGTCCGATTACCCGCGACGCGACCGCCGGACCGCCTACAAGGCTAATCGCTCCCGCAAGGATTGCGTAGTAGTAATTCCCTTTGCAGCGGACAATTCGCAGCCGGAAATTCACAGCCGACCATGCTGGAGCTCGGGCAGTCATGGAAACCAGCCAGCGGCAGCCGGAGCAGCGCCGGGAAAAACGGCGCAATGTTCCGACCACAGCAGCGAACTGGTCAAAAAAGGCCGAACCGGGTACGGTTTTCAGAAGAGCTGCGTCGCCGTCCGGCGGTCTGTCGCCGGATCAGCGAACCGCAGCCGCGGCGAGGGCAGCCGTACACTTCGACCCCAAAGGAGGAAAAACGATGCGCTCTTTCGGCAAAGCGCTGTCCGGCTTTCTGGCTTGCTGGGCACTTACGTGGCTGCTGGCAACAGCAGGTCTGCTCGTACAGGAGAGGGCCATGGCCCAGGAAAAAGCCGCCACAGGGAAAGAACCGCCGCTCATCTCCCGCAGCGTGTTCCTGGGCGACCCGGATCGGGCGGCCGTGCGTATCAGTCCCGACGGTAAGCTGCTGGCTTACCTGGCCCCTTCGCAAGGAGTGCTCAACGTCTGGGTGGCTCCCATCGACCAGCCGGACAAGGCCCGGGTGGTTACCAGCGAAACCAAGCGGAGCGTTTCTCGCTATTCCTGGCTCTATACCAGCCGCCACCTGGTCTATTACCAGGACCAGGGCGGCAACGAAAACTGGCACATCTACCTGGTGGACCTGGAAACGGGCCAGAAGCGCGACCTGACCCCGGTGGAAGGCGTTTCGGCCCGGCTGGCCGCCGTCAGCCCCAAGTTCCCTACCCGCATCCTGATTTCGCTCAATGACCGCGTGCCGCAGTTGCACGACGTGTACGAGGTGGACATCGCCACCGGCAAGCGCCACCTGGTGCAAAAGAACCCGGGCTTTCTGGGCTTTGTCATCGACGAGGATTACCGCGTGCGGTTCGCCATGCAGTTTGCTCCCGACGGGGGGACGCTCATGCTCCGCCCAAACCAGCAGGGCAAGTGGGAACCGTTCCTGAAAATCCCGCAGGAGGACTCTTTGACCACTTCCCCGCTCGATTTCGACAAAACTGGGCAGGTGCTCTACATGCTCGACAGCCGCGGCCGCGACACCGCCGCGCTGGTGGCCTGGGACCTGAAGACCGACAAACGCACCTTGCTGGCCGAAGACCCTCGGGCCGACATCGGCGGGGCGTTCCTCCATCCGGAAACCCACCAGGTGCTGGCCGTCACGTTCACGTATGACCGCAAACGCTGGAAGGTGCTTGATGATTCGGTCAAGCCGGATTTCGACTATCTGCAGCGCCTGGCCGACGGGGAGCTGAGCATCACCAGCACCAGCCAGGACCTGCGGCACTGGATTGTGGCCTACATCATGGACAACGGTCCAGTCCGCTATTACCACTACGACCGCCAGCAGCGCCGGGCCCGGTTCCTGTTCACCAACCGCAAAGAGCTGGAAGGATTGCCGCTGGTGCGCATGCACCCAGTGATTATCCAAGCCCGCGACGGGCTGAAGCTGGTCAGCTATCTTTCCCTGCCCCTGGTGGCTGATCCGGACCAGGACGGCAAGCCGCAACGCCCCGTGCCGATGGTGCTGCTGGTGCACGGCGGGCCCTGGGCACGGGACACCTGGGGCTACCATCCCATCCACCAGTGGCTGGCCAACCGGGGCTACGCGGTGCTTTCGGTCAACTTTCGCGGTTCCACCGGGTTCGGCAAACGGTTCCTCAACGCGGGCAATCGCCAGTGGGGAGCCAAGATGCACGACGACCTGCTCGATGCGGTCCAGTGGGCCGTGGACCGTGGCATCGCTCCCCGGGACAAGGTGGGCATCATGGGCGGCAGCTACGGCGGCTACGCCACGCTGGTGGGGTTGACGTTCACCCCGGAAGTGTTCGCCTGCGGCGTGGACATCGTCGGGCCGAGCAATCTGATTACATTGCTCAACACAATCCCCCCGTACTGGAAACCGGCCCTGAAACTGTTCCAGACCCGGGTGGGCGACCACACCACCGAAGAAGGGCGTCGGTTCCTCCGCTCGCGCTCTCCGCTGACCTATGTGGACCGCATCCGTCGCCCGCTGCTGATTGGCCAGGGAGCCAACGATCCCCGGGTCAAACAGAGCGAATCGGACCAGATTGTCCAGGCCATGCAAAAAAAACGCATCCCGGTCATCTACGTCGTCTTTCCCGACGAAGGGCACGGCTTTGTCCGCAAGGAAAACCGCCTGGCCTTCAACGCCGTGGTGGAGCTGTTCCTGCACCGGCACCTGGGCGGCCGTTATCAGCCCATCGGTAACGATTTCCAAGGTTCGAGCATCCAGGTGCGTGCCGGGGCGGAACTGCTGCCCGGGCTCAAAGAAGCCCTGGAAGCCCTGCGGCAAAGCGAATAGGCCGAATAAGCAGATGGCCAGGCACTCTCTGTGTGCACCAGCGGATTGTTGTACTCCACGCTCCGGCTCACCGATAGTGTGCTGTTGAGCACGAGTGCGAACGAGTGCATTTCCGCTGGAGCGGAAGCTCCTCGCGCAAGCCGCAGGTCGCAAGTCGCTTCGAGTTTGGCGAGCCCCGGACTTCAGTCCGGGGAGAGCCGAGGAAACCGCTTTTGTCATCTTTTGTCTCCGGGGACTAAATTCCCCGGCACTCCGACTGCAAGAATCTTCGCTTATTCTTGCCTTAGTGCGGAAGCACTCTCGCCATCCCCCAAGCCTCCACGCCTCCACGCCCCCAAGCCTTCCCAGTGCGGAAGCACCCAATCGCCGACGGCCGTGCCGTCCTCCGCCGACTAAAGTCGGCGGCTCGCCGATTGCCGAGTGTCAGCACGTTGTGGCGTATCCAGCGAGCCGCGAGTGTGAACTCGCGGAGCGGTGAAAATACCGGTGTTCGCTTTGTTTCTGGACTCCGGGAGCTGACGCTCCCGGCTCGCTGATTGCGAGAATCGACTATATTCTTGCACCGGTGCGGAAGCACCTCGCGCAAGGCGCACGGCGCAAGTCGCAAGCCGA
>WFOE01000142.1 GCA_015488215.1 Planctomycetales bacterium | reverse complement strand
GGCAGGGGGGATTCGTCTGCGGCGGGACGCCGCCGCTGGCGGCTGCGGCGGGCCAGTACCAGATTTTTTTTGCGCAGGGCGTTGATCGGAGCCAGCGTGCAGCGGGCCAGCCGGGCCAGCTCCTCGGGCCGAAGCGGCTCCCCGGCGGCCAGCAGTTGTTCCAGGGCCAGGCGTTGCTTGCGGGGCAGCTCGGCCAGGGAGATTTTCTCCAGCTCGGCTTGGTTCGGTTCAAGCAGCGTAACCCAGTGTCGGCCCGCCCCCTGCCGGACCCCGGCTGGGATCATCGCCTCCAACACCGTGGCCCAAGGGCAGACCCAACGCCGGGCCATCCATTGCGAGAGTCGCAACAGGGCCGGAGTGAGCAAGGGCCGGGAATCGACCACTTCGGCCACGTGCTTCAGCCCGCGGTCTTCCGGTCCCGCTTCGCGCAACTGGATGCAGTACGCCTGGCGCAGCCGGTCCCCTTTGCCCAGGGGGACCCGAACCCGCATCCCTACTTCCAGCCGCTCGGCCAAGGCTTCCGGCACAAGGTAATCCAGCGGCTCCTTGGGCCCGTGGGGGAACAGGACTCGGGCCACGAGGCGTCCGGCCTCCTCGGCGTTTTCCCAGGGGGCTTCGTCCCGGGCGAAAAGCAGCTTCTGTCCGGCTTTGGCGGAACCCTTGGCCAATGCCGCGGTCCTTTCTACGATGGCGGGAGTCAGCCGCCGGAACGTGTTCCGGGGCCGCAAATGCTTCGGGAGAGCCCTCTCCCCCCGAAGCGCAATATGACACCCCCCCTGTCATGGAACAAGGACAACGCCGTGCGGATTGGCATCTTTGGCGGCACGTTCGACCCGGTGCATTGGGGCCATCTGCTGCTGGCGGAGTTTTGCCGGGAAGAGTGTAAGCTGGACCAAGTGGTGTTCGTCCCCAGCGCTCAGCCGCCACATAAACTGGGGCAGCCAATCACCGCGGGCAAGCATCGCTTGCAGATGCTGGAGCTGGCCACCGCGGGCAACGAGGCATTCGTGCTCAGCGACTGCGAGCTGAAACGGGCCGGGCCCAGCTACACTTACCAGACGCTGGAACAGTTCCGCCAAAACCACCCGGGGGACGAACTTTTCCTGCTGTTGGGTGGGGACAGCGTGGCGGAACTGCCCGGCTGGAAACACCCGGAGCGAATCTGCCAGTTGGCCCGGCTGGTGGGGGTTCGGCGTCCCGGGTTTCCGGAACTGGATTGGGAACGGCTTCGGCCTCTGATGGACCAGCAGCGCTGGCAGCAGGCCCCACCCCTTACGGTGACGATGCCGCAGGTGGAACTGAGCAGCCGGGAGATTCGCCGCCGGTGCGGGCAGGGGCTGTCGATCCGGTACCAGGTTCCCCGGGCGGTGGAAGCCTATATCTACGAACACGGCCTGTACTCAAAAGACGGCCCGCCGGAGTGCTAGCAACCGGCGGCGGCCCCGGCCGGGGGAAATTCGGAGGATTTTTGCCATTTTTTGGCCGGATTGCTCTGGACCGCCCGGGGGGGTTTTGGCAGACTCCGCCCCGCTTCAGGCTCGGAACCCGAAGATCGGTTGTGGATCGATGAACGCGCAAACAGCCAACACGAAACGCCGGGGGTGGGCCTTAGTGGCCGCCGTGCTGCTGGGTGCGGCGGCAGGCTGCGCCAGTTGGCAGCAGCCGCCCGAGTGGAGCGAGGCGGTTTCCAACGCCCAGCATCTGTTGGATCCAGCCCAAGGCCCTGTGACCACCCAGGGACGCGAAATCGAAGAACACCTGCGGCGTTAGTCGTTCCACCAGGAAAAGCGACTTCCCGGAGGTAAATCGCCACCGGGAAGCGTTTGCTGTTGCGCAGTCCGAGATGTACAGCGTCGTTCATCCCTTGGTGCGGAAGCTTTTAGAGACTCCGACCAGGGGCCCCTCTGCCGAGTGAAGTTGGCGGCTCGCCGTTGTCGTCGTTTTCGCCGCGTTAGAGCACGGGGCTGGCCGGTTGCAAGAATTGGCGTTTGCTCTTGCTTTGCAGCGGAATCGCTTCGCCAGACTTAGACCGCCAGGGGGCAACCGATTCCCGTCCGGTCCCGCGCCGACGAGCCTCTGGGGCCGCTTAGGCCCCGGTTTGTCCGCAGCTTACAGTGTTTCTTCCGGCTCGGCCGCAGGCTCCGGCTGCTGGGTTGGTTCGGCCGCCGAAGCGTCCCCACCAGCGTGTTGTAGCCGCTCCTGTTCCACTTTTTTGAACAGTCGCATCAGCTCGATGGATTTCTTCACTCCCTGATCCAACACAAAGCTGAGCCGCGGGGTGTAGCGGGTGTCTATCTTCTCGGCAATCTGAGACTGCAAGAACCCGGCCGCGTTGCGCAGTCCGTGCAAGGCCAGCTCCTGCTGGGCCGGAGTGCCCATGATGGAAACGTGGACCTTGGCCTGGCGCATGTCGGCCGAAAGCTCCACAGCGGTAACGGTCACGTCGCGGACGCGTGGGTCCTTCACCTGGGTCAGGATGGCCCAGGAAACCACCTGCCGGATGGCTGCGGCCGCTTTTTGCAATCGGTGGCGTTTCATCGGGGAAGCTGCTACCCGTGAACAAAACGGCAAAAGAGAACAACGAAGTCCCATTGGATTCTACGCATGGCCCGGCGGCAAGGAAACGGCTCTCAGGTGGAAGCCGACGCGGTTTCCAGGGTACGGGCGACCTCTTCGACCATGTAGGCTTCCAGCACGTCCCCTTGCTTCACGTCGTTGAAGTTGGCCAGCTTGATACCGCATTCCATCCCTTCGCGGACTTCGTTGACATCTTGTTTCTCGCGGCGCAGCGATTCCAGAGCATACTCGCCGATGACCGTGTTGTTCCGGATAACACGGACCTTGACGTTCGCCCCGCGGCGGATGACCCCTTCGACCACGCGACACCCGGCCACGTTGCCCACTTTGCTGATGCGGAACACTTGCAGCACATGGGCTCGGCCCAGTTCGCGCTGCTGGCGTTGGGGTTGCAACATGCCTTCCAGGGCCGCCCGTAGATCGTCGGTCAGATTGTAGATGATGTTGTAGCGGCGTATTTCCACGCCCCGCTCTTTGGCCAGGGCGCGTGCGTTTTCGTCCGGAGCGACGTTGAAGCCGACGATTACCGCGTCGCAGGCGTCGGCCAAGTGGACGTCCCCTTCGGTAATGCCACCGACCAGGGCCTGGACCACCTTGACCTGCACTTCCGGGTGTTCCAGTTTGCCCAGTTCCTTGAGGATTGCTTCGATTGAGCCGCGGGTGTCGGCCCGAATTATCAGGTTGAGACTTTTCACCTCGCCGCTCTTGCTGGCCAGGAACTCCTGCAGCCGTTCCAGCGAAGGCTTAGCCGAAATGACCGTGGCCGATTCTTCCCGCTGCCGCCGCTGCCGTTCTTCGGCGATTTCGCGGGCCACGGAGATGTCTTCCAGCACGTAGAACTGGTCCCCCGCCCCGGGTACTTCCTGCAGTCCGATCACGTCCACCGGAGTGGAAGGGGGAGCCTGGTCCAGTTTGCGGTCGGGCCGCAGGGTGTCTTTCATCACTCTTGCGCGGCCATAGGCCGGACCGCACAGCAGAACGTCGCCGGTTCGGAGGGTGCCCCGCTGCACCAGCAACTTGGCCACCACGCCCAATCCTTCGTGGCGTTGGGCTTCCAGACAGGTGCCGGTGGCAGGGCCGTCGTAGGGAGCTTTGAACTCGTGCAGCTCGGCCAGGGTGAGCAGGGTTTCCAGCAACTGGTCGATCCCTTCGCCAGTTACGGCGCTGGTGCGGATCACTTCCACGTCGCCTCCCCATTCGCTGGGCAGCAGTTCATGGGCCGAAAGCTGCTGCAAGCAGCGATCCACGTTGGCTCCCGGCAGGTCGATCTTGTTCAGCGCCACGACGATCGGCACCCCGGCCGCCTTGGCGTGCGAGATGGCTTCTTCGGTCTGGGGCATCACGCCGTCGTCGGCTGCCACGACTAGCACGACCACGTCGGTCACGTTGGCCCCTCGGGCCCGCATGGCCGTAAAGGCTTCGTGACCGGGAGTGTCGATAAAGGTGATAAGTCGCCCGTCCTTTTCCACCTGGTAGGCCCGGATGTGCTGGGTAATCCCGCCCGCTTCGGTTTCCACTACGTGGGTACCGATGATGCGGTCCAGCAGCGAGGTTTTGCCGTGGTCCACGTGTCCCAGGAAAGTAACCACGGGGGGACGCGGGCGGAGGGATTCGGGATCGGGCTCCTGCTGGAACCGGGCCAGGATTTCTTCTTCCAGCGGGACTTCGCGGCGGAATTGGGCTTCCACGCCCAGCTCCGCGGCGACCAGCTCGGCCAGGTCGGGGTCCAGGTTGCTGTTGATAGTAAGCCGCTGCCCCAGCTTCAGCAGCGTCATGAGCACTTTGGACGCGGGAACGCCCAAAGCTTCGGAAAACGAACGCACCGTACAGGGTAAGGTCACCTTGACTTCCCGCTTGCGAGGAGCAGCCGTGTTGGCCCCGGTCTTGCGTAGGGTTCGGCGGACGGGCCGGGGCGTTTCCTGCTCCTCGTCCACCATCATGCGGAGATTCTTCTGGCGGCGGCGTTGGCGGCGTTCTTCCCGGGAGACGGGCCGCCCGCCGCGGCGTTCTTCCTCGCCTTTGCGTCCTTTGCCTTTCCCGCGGGAAGGGGCGACCGGTTCGGCCTCGTCGGCCTGCTGTTGTTCCTGGAACCGCTGGGTCAATTGCCGCACGCGATCCCGCAACGCCCCGCCGCCGCTTTTGGCTTCGCGGATGGCGTCCGGCGGCAGCGCAATGACCGGTTTTTGCGGCGCCGGTTCTTCTTTTTTCTTCGGGGGCTTCAACTCCGGCTGCTTGGCCTTGGGAATGGCCACGCGGATCACCGGCGGAGTGCGCCCCTTGGACTTTTCCTTGGGTTTTCCGGCGTCGCTTCTTTTCTCTTTGCTTTTGGGAGTCAGGGTTCGCACGCGATTGGAAGGGAGCATGGCCGACAGCGGCGGGACAGCCGCTGGGGCCGAGGGAGGAGGTGCCGGCTGACTGGGTGCGGGGGATTCGGTCGCCGCCGGTTTCTCTTCGCGGGCGGGCGGCTCGGCGGTTGGAACGGTGGGCGCAGGTTCGGCTGGGGGCGGAGTGGCTTCGGGCTTGGCAGGAGCCGGCTTGGAGGGCCGCCGCGACGGAAGAACCCGGACTTTGGAATCTTTGACCACCGGAGTGGCGGGGGGACGGGGTTGCGCTGGCCCGGCGACCAGATTGGCCAGATATTTGCGCACTTTCTGCTCTTCCTCGTCGCTGAGACTGGCCAGCGCCGAGCCTTTCCCCTGGATGCCGACCTTGGAACAGATTTCCATCAGGTCCTTGCTATCCAGGTTCAGTTCTTTGGCAAGTTTGTAAATCCGCTTGGGCAAAACGAGCCCTCCTGCAAAGTCAATTCCAGTGCGCAAACCAATCCCGGCGGTGAACCGCTTGCCGGAAGCCAGCGATCAGGCCCTGCGAGAGCCGCCACGTGCCGTCTACTCGCCGGAGACTCCTCCCTCTGGCAGCGTCGAGGCCTGTTGCGGCGATTCCCCGGCAGGTGCGGATTCGGAAACCACAGAGTCCGACGGAGGAACTTCCTTCTCCGACGGCGGCTCGGAGGCAGCCTCCGCGGAAGGTTCCGGGCCAGGAGCGGTCGTATCGGGCGCTTCCACCGCAGGGGACTGCGTTGCGGCGGAAGCCGGAGCAGACTCTTGCTTTTCGGCCTGCTGCCGGGCCTTGCGTTCCGCTTCGGCCTGTTGCTCGGCTTCTTGCGCTTTCCGCTCGGCCTCTTCCCGAATCGCTTCCACCTGCTCCTCGTCCAACCCGGCCAGCTCGACCAGGTCCTCGGTTTCAATGATAGACAGGTCGTCGTAAGACAAAAAGCCTTCGCCCACCAGGGCTTCGCTCACTTCTTCGGTAATCCCCTCGATGGTGCAGAAGGCTTCGATGGCCCCTTCGATAGCCTCGTCCAGTTCCTCGCGGGTCATGATGTCGATATCCCAGCCGGTCAGCTTGCTGGCCAGCCGCACGTTCTGCCCTCGGCGGCCAATGGCCAGCGAAAGCTGGTCTTCCCGCACCAGGACAATGGCTCGTCCCAGCTTGGGGCAGAGCATCACCTCTTCCACCTCGGCCGGCTGCAAGGCGTTGCGGATCAGTTGATCCACATCGTCGCTCCAGGGGATGACTTCGATCCGCTCGTTGTTCAGCTCGTCGCCGATGGACTTAATCCGATTCCCCCGCACGCCCACGCAGGCGCCTACGCAATCGACCCGCGGGTCGTTGGTGGCCACGGCCACTTTGGTGCGGAATCCCGCTTCCCGAGCAATGGCTTTGATTTCGATGATGCCGTCGGCGATTTCGGGCACTTCCTGCTCGAACAATCGCTGCACCAGCTCGGGACGCGTGCGGCTGAGGATAATCCGCACCCGGCTGCCGCGACGCTGCACGTCGTACACCGTGGCGCGGATTCGCTTGTTGACGTGCAGTTCTTCGCCGGGAATCTGCTCGCTTCGGGGCAGGATTGCTTCCGTGTCGTTCAGGGCCACGGTGGCCGTCCCGCCGTCGTACCGCTGGATGACTCCGCTGACCAACTGCCCCTGTTCGGCCATGTACTCCTTGAAGATGGTATCGCACTCGGCTTCGCGGATTTTCTGAATGATGACCTGCCGGGCCACCTGGGCGCCGATGCGACCGACCAGTTCCTCGACCTGCTCCGGATCCAGCTCGTGGTCCTCGTAGCGGACCTGCAACGTCCCATCCTGGCGGTCGATGTGGACCGACAGGGCTTCCTCATTGTCAAAGTGTTTGCGCAGCGCCGAACGCAACGCCTGTTCCACGCTTTCAAAAACCACTTCGCGCGGAATGTGGCGTTCGCGGTGAATGGCTTCGACCAGACGCAGGATTTCGCGGGGATTCATCTACTACGCAAAACAATAATGGGGGCAAATCCGGAACGCCCACCCGGCCGGCGCCGGAAGGGCCTTGTCATTAACTATTGTAGCTGAAGCGTCGCCGAAGGACAGCCGCAAGCCATCAGGAGGCGACGCGCCGCCGAGCCGGGGCTTTTGCGTCCCTGCGCGCCTCGGGTTCCCGGTAATGCAGCAAATGCTATCACCGGCCCGGGAACGTGGAAATACCGATTCTGCCCTTTTTGGGCCGAGCAATCCAGAAAATTCCCGCTCCGGAGTACGGGAACGGCCGTTTGGCGCGGTTTGTTCAGCGGGAGAGCCACTTTTCGGAAATCTGGATAGCCGCCGGACCGACCAGCACTACAAAGATGCCGGGAAAGATGAACAACACCAGCGGGAAGATGAGCTTGACGGCGGTTTTGGCCGCCTTTTCCTCGGCGATTTGCCGCCGTCGCGTGCGCAGGGCGTCGCTTTGGGTCCGCAGCGCCTGGGCGATGCTGGAGCCGAGCTTTTCGGCCTGCACCAGCGTCACGGCCAGGGTGCGCAGGTCGTCCACGTCGGTTCGGGAGCCCAGCTCGTAAAGCACTTCGGACCGAGGACGGCCCATCTGGATTTGAAAGTTGACGATGGCCAGCTCTTCGCAAAGCTGGGGACACGTTTCCCGCATTTCGGCCACCACCTTGCGCATCGCCTGGTCCAGCCCCAGCCCCGCTTCCACGCACACCACCAGCAGGTCGAGCACGTCGGGCAGTTGGCGAAAGATAGCCTTCTTGCGGCGGCTGACCAGCAGGGAGAGGACGATTTCCGGCAGGTAGAAGCCGATCCCCCCCGCAATGACCGTGTACATCAGCCCCTGGCGGTCCAGTCCTCCGGAGAGGGCCAGTGTCCCCCCCGCTCCCAGGAAACAAATCACCCCCAGGATGACCTTGATGCCCAAAAAAGCAGCTGGAGCGGACTCGGAGCGGAACCCGGCGGCAGCCAGCCGCCCGCGTAGCTTGCTTTCCTCGTATTCGTTCCGGGGCTCGAGCACTTTGCCGGCCGTCGAGGCCGTTTCCACCAACTTGGCCCAGGGGGTGCTCTTGGGCCGCTGCAGTTCTTCGGCGGAACGTTTACCGGGCGAGCGGCGGATGGTTTCCAACCGCTCGACCAGGTTGCCGCTGCGGTTGGCCAGCGTCTCCAGCAGCCACCAGCCTACCAGCGTCACAAAACCGAAAACCGCATAAGGAGTCAGTGCTTCCAGGCTCATCGTGGGCCTCTTCGCTTCTTTCTTCGGCGGCAGGCGTCCAGGGGCGGTTTCCTCTGGCGGCGATTTGGCCGAAGGGGAGTGCTACACGTCGATGTTGACAATCTTGCGGATGGTCAATGCCCCCAGCAGTTGCATGAACACCGCACCGGCCAGCATTTTTTGTCCTTGCGGGTGTTCGAACAGCAACGAGGTATATCCGGGATTCAGGTAATACATCACGGCCAGCAGCACAGGCGGCAGGGCCATCAGGACCACGCCGGACATGCGTCCTTCGCCGGTCAGCGCCTGGATTTGGCCCCAGATCTTGAACCGCTCGCGGATCAAAGAGCTGATCTTGTCCAGCACTTCGGCCAGGTCTCCGCCGGTCTGCCGCTGCAACACCACGGCCGTGGCGAAGAACTTCAGGTCCAGGTTGGGCACGCGGCGGGTCATGTTCCGCAGGGATTCTTCCAGCGGAATGCCCAGGTTCTGTTCCTCGTAGGCCAGGGCGAACTCCTGGGAGATGGGGGCCGGCATTTCTTCCCCCACCAGGTGAATGGCCGCGGCCAGGCTCTGCCCGGCCCGAAGCGCCCGAGCAATCAGCTCCAGGGCATCGGGCAACTGGGCCGAAAAAGCCTTCAAACGCCGCTTGCGCCGGAACAATAACCAAAACACGGGCAACGTGGCTCCCAACACCCCCACCACAAGGACCCAAAAGAGCGATTTTCCTATGAAGAACCCGGCTCCCCCCCCAGCCAGGCCGGCTCCGAGGAGGAACAGCACGAACTGCCCCACCGGCATCTGCACGTCGGCCTGTTCCATCAGCAGGCCCAGATTCAACCGGTCGGCCAGGAACTGGTGGAGCCAGCTTTTGGCCTCCTCGCCCAGCAGGGTTTCCTTGACGATGCTTTGTTGCTGTTCTTGGGCTTGCGGGGAGCGGACTCCGGCCAGCAGTTCCAGCCGGTCCTCGATCCGCCGCTCTTCCCGGCCGGTGAAGAAATACCCCAGCGCGATGACCAGCGCGGCCACCCCCACGAATACGGCAATAGAAATCAGGATCGGAAGCGACATGGTTTTCTGCTTGGTTTCCGGCGAGTCGGTTTTTCCGGCTTGTCGTTCCGCTTCGGCTCCTGGCCGCATTGCGGAACAGTACGCTCCCCCAGGGAAGCATAGCACTCAAAAAGGTTCGGCTGCGGAGCAATCCGCCTGGGCGAGCCGCGTTTCGGGCAGGCTCAACGGTCCTCCAGCATCACCCGTTCCCGAAACGCGCTGGAAGGAAGTCGCACGCCGGCCGCTTCCAGGCGGTCCATGAAGGTGGGCCGGACCCCCGTGGCCACGAAGCGGCCAATCGCCTTGCCCGACTCGTCGATGCCGGTCTGAATGTAGCGGTAGATGTCTTGCATGATGATCGTGTCGTTCTCCATGCCCACCACCTCGGCAATGTGCGTGATGCGGCGTTTGCCCCCCTGGAGGCGGTTGGCCTGGATGATGATGTCCACGGCGCTGGCGATTTGCTGCCGCATGGCTTTCAGCGGCAGTTCGACGCCGCTCATCATGATCATGGTCTCGATCCGCGCGATGGCGTCCCGGGGGCTGTTAGCGTGCAGCGTGGTCATCGACCCTTCGTGGCCGGTGTTCATCGCCTGGAGCATGTCCAGGGTTTCCGGCCCGCGACATTCGCCGATGATGATTCGCTCGGGCCGCATCCGCAGGGCGTTGCGCACCAGATCGGTGGCCGTGATGGCCCCTTTGCCTTCGATGTTCGGCGGCCGCGTTTCCAGCCGCACGACGTGGTCCTGTTGCAACTGCAACTCCGCGGCGTCCTCGATAGTGATGATTCGTTCGTTGTTGGGAATGAAGCTGGAGAGGGTGTTCAGCAACGTGGTTTTACCCGAGCCGGTCCCCCCGGAGATAATCACGTTGAGCCGGGCCTTGATGGCCCCTTCCAGCAGCATGACCATCTCCGGCGTGAACGCCTTGAAGTTGAGCAGGTCTTCCAGCTTGAGCGGGCGGCTGCCGAACCGCCGGATGGAAACCGCCGGACCGTCCAACGCCAGCGGCGGAATGATGGCGTTGACCCGAGACCCGTCCGGCAATCGGGCGTCCACCATCGGACAGGTTTCGTCCACGCGGCGTCCCACCCGGGAAACCATTCGGTCGATGATTTGCAGCAGGTGGTTGTCGTCGCGGAACTTGACGGTCGTCTTTTCCAGTTTGCCGCCGCGTTCCACGTAGATGTTGTGGGGACCGTTGATCAGGATGTCGCTGATGGAAGGGTCTTTCAGCAGCAGCTCCAGGGGACCCAGCCCCAGGGTTTCGTCCAGCACCTCTTCGATCAGCCGCTCGCGTTCCGAGCGGTTCAGCAGCGTGTCCTCGGTGTCGCAGAGATGCTCGACCACCAGGCGGATTTCCCGCCGCAGCAGGTCACCTTCCAGCTCGCCCACCCGGGACAGATCCAGCTTATCGACCAGTTTGGCGTGGATGCGCTGTTTGAGCGCCTCGAACTCCGCTTCTTTGTCGCGAGCGGAGATGCTGCCGCTGGGAATGGTGGATTTCTTGCGAACTGGGATGCCGAAACCCGAACCGAATGACATGGTTGCCTCCCTCTGAAGCTCTCGGCCCCGCAGGCGTATTCCGTTTGGACCATACTTTCACGGGTCGCTTCAACTA
>WFOE01000141.1 GCA_015488215.1 Planctomycetales bacterium | reverse complement strand
GGCGCCTGGAACTGCCTTCGGCAATGAGGGCACTGATAGAGTCCCATTTGCTTCACCAGCACAACTCGAACAACCGATCCGCCCGGTCCAGCACAGACTGAAACGTCGGAAACATTTCTATCTTGCCCCACCTCCTCCGGGCAAGCAAATCCTCGGTTCAACCCGCGCCTGCACGGCGGGCGATGCCCTCAGAGTGGACGCGGGGTGTCCAGGCTGCGGCTGGCGCCACAACCGATGTAGCAATGCTACAACTCGTGTAGCATCTGCCGCTGGCCAGGCCCGCTCAGCGTGGGCACGTTTTGGCCAGTCGAAGGACTTCAGGCGGCATCCCCGTCCAGCAGGCTCGGCGGCCGCACCGGCTGTTCGTAAGCGATCCGCGGATCGACATAGTGCCGGTAAGCCAGCCCCGGGGTGCGATGCCCGAGAAACTTCTGGGCCGAGCCGGGAAAGTGTTTCTCCACGTAACTTGCCGCGCTTTTTCGCACCTGCTTGAGCACGCCGCGGCCGTCCAGTCCCGCCTGCTCCCGGATTTGCGCCCAAAGCTGAAACCAGCGTGTCTTGCCCAGGGGCCAGCGAAGCGGGCAGGGATCGGGCGCAACGAGGGCAGCAACCCGGTTCCAGAGCACATGCGTGGCGGGGGCCAACTGGCCCACCACTCCCCAGCCGGTTTTCCGCTGTGCTCGGTACACCCGCCCCTGTCGGTCCACTTCGTCGGTGCGAAGTGTTTTCAGGTCGCAAGGGCGCATGCCGGTGTCCCACGCCACCAGGAGCATGCAGGAGAAATAGAGGCGGCGGGGCACACCATTCGGGAGCTCCCCGGAAAGCTCCTGGCAGGCGGCAAGCAATCTCCGGAGTTGGTCAAGGTCCCAGGCCCGTGGAATGGTCGGTGCCGGTCGGATGCGGCGGATTCCTTCCGGCTTGCGGCACCAGCCGCGCCGATGGGCATAGCGCAGCAGCCGCCGGAACGCATTGGCGTTGTTTCCGGCCGTGGTGCGGGAGACCGTTTGCTGGCGGAACCGCAGGAACTCATTGATGGTTTCCACCTTCAGGGTTCGCACCTCCGGATCGAATCCCAGCCACTGCACGAACAACTTGCACGGGATTGCGAGTTGTTTTTCTGATTCAGGTGTCAAGCTGTGTTCCAAGATGTAGTTGCGCAAAACCTCTAACAGAGTCATTGGTGCCCCCCTTGGCGGCTTCTGTCACAGGTGCCTTACCGCGTCCATGCCGCCAGGTTCCATCGAAAAGATACCACACAATCGGGGGGGAGAAGTGGCGGAGTAGCTCAGTTGGTTAGAGCAGCGGAATCATAATCCGCGTGTCGGGGGTTCGAGTCCCTCCTCCGCTACCTCGCAATGTAAGCCCACCTTAACGCAGACAAACTCTCAGAGAAAAACGGATTCCTAATCGGAAGGCTCTTTCCAGTCCGGACCGTCCGTTGTCCGGTCTGCGCTTCCATTAGTTCTTGCGCCTCCAATTAATCATTGAGCTGCTCGGGCCATTCGGGCGTGCAGGAAACTGCGTAGCACCACTTCGAGCGATTCGTCGGTCCGCAGCGGTACGTACTCCAGCCCGTTTTCGCGGCAGCCGCGGCGTACCTCGGTCAAAAACCCTTGGAACTCGCGCAGGTACGCCCGGCGAAGCGAGGCCGGTTCGGTCAGCACCTCGGGCAGTTCTTCCATGCCTTCAAAGAGCGTGGTCTGCTGGAAGGGGAACTCCAGCTCGTCCGGGTCCAGCACGTGGAACACCACCACGTCGTGTCGCCGGTGCCGCAAGTGTTTCAGCCCGCGAAGCACCCCTCGGGTATCGTCGAAAAGATCGCTGAAGATCAGCACCACGGAACGCTTCTGCATCCGCTGGGCCAGGCGGTGGAAGGTTTGGCCGGCTCGGGTCTTTCCCCGGGGTTGGGCTTCTTCCAGCACGTGCAAAACGGTTTTCAGGTGCGAAGGGCTGCTGCTGGCCCGAACCATCTGCTCCATCTGTTCGGCGAAAGTAGCCACGCCCACGCTGTCCTGCTGCCGTAGCACCAGATAGGCCAGCACCGCCGCAGCCGTTTTGGTACATTCCAGCTTGCTCCACGGGGACTGCTCGCCCTGGTAGGACATGCTTTCGCTGGTATCCAGCAGCAGGTAGGCCACGAGGTTGGTTTCTTCTTCGTATTGTTTGACGTACACCTTGTCGGTGCGGCCGAAGACCTTCCAGTCCACGTAGCGAAGATCGTCGCCCGGGGCGTATTCGCGATGCTCGGCAAACTCGATGGAAAACCCGTGGTACGGACTGCGATGCAGCCCGGAGAGGTATCCTTCGATTACGTGCCTCGCCCGCAGTTCCAGGCCCTGGAGCCTAGCCAGCGTCCGAGGGTCGCAGTACTTCCGAAAGCTCTCCGTCATGTTCGCTCTCTACTTGTGGGAGCTGGTCCATCAGGCGGCGGACCAGATCGTCGGAGGAAATCCCCTCGGCCTCGGCGTTGAAGTTGGGCATGATGCGATGTCGCAGCACCGGCGGAGCCACGGCCAGCACGTCCTGGCGGCTGACGTAATGGCGGCCGTGAAGCACCGCCCGGGCCTTGCCCCCCAGCACCAGGAACTGGCTGGCCCGAGGACCCGCCCCCCAACTGACGTATTGCCGCACGAACTCCGGTGCCTGGTCTTCCTGCGGGCGGCTCATCCGCACCAGGTCCACGGCCATCTGGGCCACGTGAGGCGAAACCGGCACGCGGCGAACGATGTGCTGCAGTTCCAGAATCTCCTGGGCCGAAAGGGTCGGCTGTAGTTTTTCTTCCACGTCGGCGGTGGTCCGCTGGACGATCTCCAGTTCCTCTTCCCGCGTGGGATAGTCCACCTGGATTTGGAACATGAAGCGGTCCAACTGAGCCTCGGGGAGCGGGTAGGTTCCCTCTTGCTCAATGGGGTTCTGCGTGGCCAGCACGAAGAACGGTTCTTCCAGCCGGTGACGCTGTCCACCGGCGGTAACCTGGTGTTCTTGCATCGCTTCGAGCAGTGCGGCCTGGGTCTTGGGCGGCGTGCGGTTGATCTCGTCGGCCAGCACGATGTTGGCAAACACCGGACCGGGCAGAAAGCGAAACGTCCGCTGGCCGGTGCTGCGGTCTTCCTGGATGACTTCGGTACCGGTGATGTCCGAAGGCATCAGGTCCGGGGTGAACTGGATGCGGCTGAACTTCAAGCTGAGCGTGTCGGCCAGCGACCGGATCAGCAGCGTCTTGGCCAGACCCGGCACGCCCACCAGCAGGCAGTGCCCGCGGGCGAACATGGCAATCAGAATCTGCTCAATCACCTGGCGCTGGCCGACAATCACCCGTTCCAGTTGGCGGGTAATCTGGTTGAAAGCTTCGCCCAGTCGGGCCACGGCTTGCAGGTCGTCGGGTTGGGGGGTGCTCATGTGGCCGAAAGTTTCCTGCCTGCGGGGAATGGGACGGCTCCTTCCTGTATTCTACACATGCGCATGCGGGCTTTGCCACGACTGAGCGGGGCCGATTGCCTACAGCACCGGGCCGATGGACCAGGGGGCGAACTCCTCGTCGCCTACGCCGTGCTGTTCGCTTTTGGTTTGCCGGCCGCTGGCCACTTCCAGCAGCGTTTCGAAGATGCGACGGCCGACGCTTTGAACCGGCTCGCCGCGGAGGATTACGCCTGCGTCCAGGTCCATGTCCTGGTTCATGCGGTGGAAGACCTCGCTGTTGGTGGCGATTTTGAGCGAAGGGCTGGGCTTGCAGCCGAAGCAACTCCCCCGGCCCGTGGTAAAGGCAATCAACGTGGCTCCCGAAGCCACCAGCCCGGTGATGCTGACCGGGTCGTAGCCGGGCGAGTCCATGAACACCAACCCCCGGGTGCGGACCGGCTCGGCGTAAAGCAGCACGTCCTTCAGCGCTGTGGTGCCCCCTTTGGCCACCGCGCCGAGGGATTTTTCGTAGATGGTGGTCAGCCCTCCCTCCTTGTTGCCAGGCGAAGGGTTGTTATCGAGCCGGGCCCCGAACTTGGCAGTGTATTCCTCCCACCAGGCGATTCGGTCCAGCAGCTTCCGGGCCACCGAGGGGCTGGCGGCCCGAGCCACCAGCAGATGCTCGGCCCCGTAAACCTCGGGCGTTTCGGCCAGCAGTACTGTCCCGCCTGCGGCTACCAGCAGATCGGCAGCGTGGCCCAGGGCCGGGTTGGCCGTGATGCCGGAGTTTCCATCCGAACCACCGCATTGGGTGCCAAGCACCAGTTCCGAGGCGGGAACTTCCTCGCGGCGCAACTGGTCGGCGCGGGCCAGCAGTTCCACCACGGCCCGGGTGCCGGCTTCCACCGCCGCGGTGGTGCCGCCTAGCTCCTGCATGTTGATTACCGGCGGGGGCGAAGCGTCCCCGTTCAGAGAAAGCAGCTCTCCCTGCTGGATGAGGTACTGCAAGCTGGCCGTCTCGCAGCCCAGGCCCACTAGCACATAGCCGGCCACGTTCGGGTGCCGGGCAAATCCGGCCAGCACGCGCACCAGTTGCTGGTGGTCTTCGCCGCCGTACTGAAGCCCACATCCCCCCTTGTGCGTCAAGGCCACCACGCCATCGACGTTGGGCCACCGGGCCATCACTTGCGGAGTGAACCGCTGGGCGATGTAGCGGCTGACCGAAGCCGAACAGTTCACCGACGAAATTACCGCAATGTAGTTCCGCGTGCCCACCCGTCCGTCGGGCCGCCGATAGCCGCGAAACGTGTAGCCGGTAAGCGGCTCCGGGTCGGGCGGTACGGCCGAGCAGGGTTCGTACTGCCGCTGGAACTCCCCGGCCGTCAGATTGTGGGTATGGACCCACTGGCCCGGGACAATCCGCTCGGTGGCAAAACCGATCACCTGACCGTACTTCCGCACCGGCTCGCCCTGGCCGATGGGGACCAGGGCCACCTTGTGCCCGGGGGGAATCCGCTCTTCGACCCGAACGCTTCCCGCGGCATGCGGCACTTCGGTTCCGGGCGGAAGCTCCCGGGTGGCCACGGCCACGTGGTCTTTCGCGGCAAGCTGGATTGCCGGCGGGGCAGGGGAGGGGGCCTTGTTCATCGGTGCGTTCACAAAGCTGGTGGGAAGGAAAACTCGCGGTTGCCTTTAGCTTATCGTCCCAGCGGCTTGGGCAACACGGGGGTCGGCAGCCCGACGGGACCGCCCGAGAGATGCTCTGAGAAGCTCTGCTCCAGACCGCAACCAGCTTGGACACGTTCTGACCCACCGGCCCGATAGAATGCCTGCGGTCGTGGAGGATTTCCCAGGGATGCGGGCTCGGGGGGGTTCTTGGAGCACGCGAGGGATTCCCCCTCCGGCGTTGCCCAGGGCTGGGTTATACGGGGATGCCATGCAGGCGGGAACGTCGGAGGGCAGGGGGCCCCGCGGGTCGCCAAGCAATCCGCCTGGCCTGCACTTCCTGGGGCCACGATTGTTCCGAGGGGCAGGGCACAGGGGG
>WFOE01000140.1 GCA_015488215.1 Planctomycetales bacterium | reverse complement strand
CTCCATCCCCCCACGCCTCCAAGCCCCCACGCCCTTTGGAGCGGAAGCACCACGCGCACGGCGCAGGGCGCAAGCCGACACAGCGGTACCGGCAATCGGCCGCTACGGAGCCCGGAGCACCTCTTGTGGTTTCTGCCGGCTGGGTTTCAGTCCGGGAAACTCGACCCAGAACTCTCGATCCGGATCCCCCACGCGTACCCGGTAGGTGGCGTTCAGGTCGAACACCTTGGGCTGGAACCGCTTGCCGGGCAGCCGCAGCGTGTATTCCACCTGGCCGGTCTTTTCGTTTACTACCTGGAGCACCGGCTGGCCGGCCGCGGACCAGGCCACTTGCGGCAGCCATCCCCGGGCGGGACGAGAGTAGTTGTCCAACTGGTGGATGCGGATCGGCCAACCCGGGTACTGCTTTGCCCCGGGGCGGCTCGGGTCCACCCAACGCGGCCAGCACTCGATGGTAATCTGGCGCGAGTGTCGATCCAGCCGCACAATCCCGTAGCCGGGAGCCCGGTCGTACAGGTTCGTCGGCTGATGGCCGTATTGCATGGGATTGCTGACCGCATGGACGGTGATGCGGTTGCCGAACCCGTCGAAAAACTCCCCGGTGTAGCGCGGCGCCCCGGGCTTGCGGTTCCGCCCGGGAGTGCTGGGGAACCAGCGCCGGGGGAACGTGTTGGCCACCGAGGGCACACACAGCGCCCAGGAGGAATCGTTCCAGTGCTGAAGCCCGTACTGGATCGTGCTGCCCAGGTGCTGGTCCCCGGCGATGTGAAACGCAAACGCCCGGCGCAGCTCCGCCACGGCACGGTCCCGGCCGGAACGGGGCCAGCCGTTGGAATCGCAATCGGCCACCGGCTTGTCGTTTTCGGGATACTGGCCCACCGGCACGGTGCGCAGCCGCGGGACCACAGCGTCGCTGGTGGCTTCGGCCGGCAGCGTGGCCACGTTGGCGAAGATCGTCTGCGACAAGGCCACCTTGATCCACGCCCCGTGGCGCCAATCGGCGGCCCAGTGCCGCAGAAATTTCAGTTGGCGCGGGCCCAGCAGCTCGGCCGAAGGGACGTCGGATTGCAAGACCGGGTCGAACTGCCGGTTCTGGAACCAGCCGTTGCGCACTTTGCCCTCCGGGAGCAGAACCGCCGGCGGGGACTTCCACTTGCGGTCTTCCAGCACGGCGAAGCTCACCCCGGCGTATTCCACCCGGCAGTAGTAAACGCCGATGCCCTGAAGCACCGGAGTGGCGTCGGGCGGATCGGGCAAATGGCTCGTTTGCGTCGCCTGTACGGCGTTGACGAACTCCGCAGGCATCTTGTACCCGCCGGAATCCTGCGCCGCCACGCCAAACCCGGGCGAGGTCCGCTTGCCTCCGGCCCCCCAGATGTTGCCGTGGTACACGTCGTGGTCGTCGGGAATAGTCACGGCGGGCCGGTTGCGCGTCAGGCGGCGGAACGCCCAACACCAGCGATACCACTTGTCCAGGTAGTCCAGCATGGCGGCTTCCAGCGGCTGGAACTGCACGCCGGTCAAGTCGCCTTCATAGACCTGGTCGCCGGAAAAGAACAGAAAGTCCGGGTCGTGGTATTCCACGGCCCGAATCAGCTCGTTGTGCGGAAACCACACACCCTGATGGTTCCACTTCAGATTGCCGGTGAAAATCTTATGCCCGGTAAAAGCGGCGATGACGAACTGCCGCTTGTGCCACGGCTCGCGGCGAATGGTGCCGGAAAACGTGAATCGCCGTGGCTGGCCTTGCTTGCGGCGCAGACGATAGACGACCCGATAGGGCCAACTGCGCGAGGCGTCCCAGCCCGGGATGCGGAACGTAGCCGTGTAGCTCATCGGCCGCACCGGGGCGGTGGCCACTTGGCGCCAGCGTCCGTCCCGGTCTTGGACCTCCAGCGCGGCTTGCTTTTCGTCCTGGGGGCCCAGGGGCGGAAGCTGCGCGGTGAGCTTGAGCACGCCGCGGCTGAGCGTGTACTGCACGCCCAGCACCGGGCCGTTGCGTCGAGCCGGGTCCACCCGCAGCTTGCTGCCGCGAAGCTCCCAACGGCGGAACCAGTAGCCGTGGCGGCCGCCGCGGGGCGTCAGGTGCGAAACCAGCCCCAGCCCCCCGTCGGCAAAGTGCTTGGGCACGCCCGGTTGAACCACGCGGGCAAGCTGCTTGCCGGTTTCGGGATCGTGGGCCGAAAGCTCCACCCGGTAGCGGCCATCTTCGTCCGGGGAGAGGCGCAACCGCAGTTGCACCTGGGGTGGAATCTTTCCCCCGGGCAGTCGGGCCTGCTGTTTGCCAAGCGGCGGAACATCTTTGGCCGAAACCGGCCCTTGCAGCGACCACTGGTTGCCCGGTCCCTGGCCCGGGCGGCTGAAATCGTAAAGCGCCAGGCGGCCCGAGCCGTCCAGCACGCAGAGCATCCCTCCGTCTTCGGCCGGACGATGCTGCACCAGGGCCGTGAGGCGATAGTCCACGTGCGGTCCGCCGGCTCCCACCAGAAATCCGGCCCAGGAGCGCGGGTTGCCGGGCCGCTTGGGTTCCAGAGGGCCCAGCACCACGCTCATTTCCAGGGTGCCCGGTTCCGGGGCCAGGTAGGCCGAAAGCAACTGCACGGTGCGCACGGGCCGCGGATTGCCCAGCACGCACTCCAGCCGTCCCCCGTGCACGCGCCAGTCCTGAAGCCGATTGGCCCAGGCGTCCGGCCCCACCCAGACCCGATCCGGCGAATCGCTCCAGTCCAGCAGAAACTCCGCGGCGGAGACCGACGGGACCGCTAGCGCCGCGCTGAGTAACAAAACTGCCGGAAACATCCCCGGCAGAACAAAGACCGACCTTCGGCACAAGCCACGCAGCGGCATGTTTTCGACTCCTTCCTGCGAGCAAGCCCCGGATGCCATTTCCCATCGGACAGGCAGCGTCATCCTAACCGATGGCAAGCGGTCTGCCCACGGGCAGGCGCTCGGCAGGTCTTGCGTCTTGGGTCTTGTGTCTTGGGCAGGAGCTACCGCTCCAGGCAGGAATGGGCTTGCGGCTTGCGACGTGCGACGTGCGCCGGGTGCTTCCGCACCGGGGCAAGAATAAACGCCAATTCTTGCACTCGGCGAGCCGGGAGCGTAAGCTCCCGGAGTCCAAAGGAAAAAAGCAAGTGCTGGTTCTTTCGCAGCTCCGCGAGTTGACACT
>WFOE01000139.1 GCA_015488215.1 Planctomycetales bacterium | reverse complement strand
TCTCCCCGGACTGAAGTCCGGGGCTCGCCACGGCGGGAATGGTCTTGCGGCTTGCGACCTGCGCCTTGCGCAAGGAGCTTCCGCTCCAGCGGAAAAACAAGCGCGTGCACTCGTACTCCTACTCGTGCTCGTAATCGCCGATTACGAATCACTGAGTCGAGTCGCCTGATGGTTTGCCCAAAAAACAGCGGCGAACAACCACGGCTGAGTTCTTGCCCGGCTGGGCCGTTTATCCGGTGCGTCCCTTTTGGGCCACGCGCAGTTGGGCCTGAAGTCGCCGCATGGCCTGGTGTTTCTGTTGGGTGGTTTCAGCGTCGGTGGTCTTGCGTGCGGCCACGGCCTGGAGTTGCTGTTGCACTTCTTCCACGTCGATCTTTTCGGCCGGGACGGCCCGGGAAGTGAGGATCGACACCACGTTGTCGGCCACCTCGACGAATCCGCCATCGACGTAGTAGGAGTCGGTCCGGCCGTCGTGCCGGATGCGCAACTGCCCGTAGCCCAGGCGGCCCACCAGCGGCTGGCGCAGCGGGGCCACGCCCAGTTCGCCGTCGTAAAGCGGCAGGGCCACGAACCGGGCCGGCTGGTCCACCACCGTATCTTCCGGCGTGACCACCACGCAACGAAGCTGCTCCTGAGAAGCACCCAGGGCCTCTGCCATTGCCTAGGCTCCTTGTTCCATCTTCTTGGCCTGTTCTTCGGCTTCTTCGATGGGACCAACGTACATGAAGGCCCCTTCGGGCAGGTGGTCCCATTTGCCGTCGCACAGTTCTTCGAAGCTGCGGATCGTCTCTTCCAACGGGGTGATGTTGCCCGGGCGGCCGGTGAACGCCTCGGCCACCAGGAACGGCTGGGAGAGGAACCGCTCGATCCGCCGTGCGCGGTGCACGATCAGCTTGTCTTCTTCGGAGAGTTCTTCCACGCCCAGGATGGCGATGATGTCCTGAAGTTCCCGGTACCGCTGCAGAATCTGCTGCACGCGCCGGGCCACGCGGTAGTGCCGCTCGCCCACGTACTGCGGGTCGAGGATGCGGCTGCTGGAAGCCAGCGGGTCGATGGCCGGATAGATCCCCTTTTCGGCGATGGAGCGTTCCAGGTAGATGAACGCGTCCAGGTTACCGAACGCGGTGGCCGGAGCCGGGTCGGTGGGGTCGTCGGCCGGAACATACACCGCCTGTACCGAAGTGATGGCTCCCTTGACCGTCGAAGCAATCCGCTCCTGCAGGGCGCCCATCTCGGTGGCCAGCGTGGGCTGGTAGCCCACGGCACTGGGCATCCGGCCCAGCAGAGCCGACACTTCGCTTCCGGCCTGGGAGAAGCGGAAAATGTTGTCGATGAAAAGCAGCGTGTCGGCCCCGGTCGAATCGCGGAAATACTCGGCCATTGTCAGGGCCGACAGGGCCACCCGCAGCCGGGCCCCGGGTGGCTCGTTCATCTGGCCGAAGACCATCACCGTCTGCTCGATGACCGAACGGCCCGTGTCCCCAATCTTGGCCTCTTGCAGTTCCAGCCACAGGTCGGTTCCTTCCCGGGTGCGTTCCCCCACGCCGGCGAAGACCGAATAGCCGCCGTGGCTCTTGGCAATCCGGGCAATCAGCTCGGTGAGGATCACCGTCTTGCCCAGCCCGGCCCCGCCGAACAATCCCGCCTTGCCGCCGCGGACAAACGGAGTAAGCAGGTCAATCACCTTGATACCGGTTTCGAACAGCTCGGTTTTGGTGGAGAGTTCGTTCACCTTGGGGGCTTCGCGGTGGATGGGCCAGTATTCCTTGGCCTGGACCGGACCGCGGCCATCGATCGGCTCGCCCAGCAGATTGAACACGCGGCCCAGCACTTCGGGGCCCACGGGCACCTTGATCGGCCCGCCGGTGTCCACACATTCCATGCCGCGGACCATGCCGTCGGTGGAGCCCAGGGCCACGGCCCGCACCCGGCCGCCGCTGAGGTGCTGCTGCACTTCGCCCACCACGTTCACTTCCACCCCTTTGACGTTGCCCTGCACCCGCAGCGCGTTGTAGATGGGCGGAAGCTGGTCCTCGGGAAACACGGCGTCGAAGACCGACCCGATGACCTGGATCACCTTGCCGACGTTCTGTTGCGTTGCAGTAGCCATGACGGTTCGTTGCGTTTCCTGGCTGGAGTCGGGTTAGGGTTTCTTTTTTTCCTGGTTAGCCGACGATTGACCTCCCGAGGCCAGCCCCGGAACGGTCATTTGCAATCGCGTGTTTTGCTCATTTTTCTCCGGGGACTGAAGTCCCCGGCTCGCCGGGGTACGTTTTTCCCGCACCGGAGCGGAAGCTCCTAGTGGCAGCGGCCCCGCCGCCTCCGGGGACTAAAGTCGGCGGCTTGCCGTTGGGTGTTGTCGCGTTTGTTTTCACATCGGTGCGGAAGCACCCAGTCGCCGACGGCCGTGCCGTCCTCCGCCGACTAAAGTCAGCGGCTCGCCGTTGGGGTAGTTACGTTTGTTCTTGCCTTGGAGCGGAAGCTCCTAGTGGCAGCGGCCCGGCCGCCTCCGGGAGCGGAAGCTCCCGGCTCGCCGGTGCGTTTTGGCTGCTACGAGGAGCCGCGCAAGGCCTCCACGCCGCCCATCACGTCCAGCAGTTCGGAGGTGATGCGCGACTGGCGGGCCCGGTTGTATTCCCGGGTGATGCTCTTGAGCAGCTCTTCGGCGTTTTCGGTGGCGGCTTTCATGGCCACCATTCGGGCAATCTGTTCGCTGACCACGGCGTCCAGGAAGCACTTGAACAGCCGCGTCTTGAAACTGACCGGCACAATCTCTTCCAGGATCGAAGCGGCCGAGGGCAGAAACTCGTAGGGGACCACGCCTCGGCTCGCGGGCGGTTCTTCGGCCTGGGCTTTTTTCTCTGGGGCCGGTTCTTCTTCCAGGTGGCTCATCGGCAGCAGGGTTTCCACCACCACCTGCTGCTGGGCGGTGCTGATGAATCGGGTGTAGATGACGTCGAGCCGGTCCAGACGGCCGGACGTAAACTGTTCCAGGTAACCTTCGGCCAGGCGTTCCACTTCGTCGAAGGTGGGCTTTTCGGCCAGGTGCAGGTATTCCTGGTCCGGCTCGATGTGGCGGAAACGGAAGAAGGAGATTCCCCGTTTGCCCGAGACTTCCAACGCCGCCTCCGGTAACTGGCGGCACTGGTCCCAGTGTTCCATGGCTGCCCGGAGCACGTTGGCGTTGTATCCGCCGCACAAGCCCCGGTTGGAAGTGAGCACCAGCACCCGGGCGGAGCGGATTTCCGGCCGGGGTTCCAGCAGCGGATGGCTCACCTCCAGCCCGGCCGTGGCCAGCCGCTGGACGATTCGGGTGATGCGCTGCGTGTAGGCCGAGGCGGCATGGACCCGTTCCAACGCCCGCTTGAACCGCGCCGTGGCAATCAGTTCCATGGTGCGGGTGATCTTGCGGATGTTGGCAATCGAGCGCCGGCGTCGTTGCAGGCGTCGGGGGTTGACCATGGCAAAGCCTCGTCAGGGTGGCTAACGGTTTCGTTTTTTTGTCGGGCCGCTGGAAACCACAGCGGCAGGTTGGAATGTTGGCGCTTCTCGTGCGTCGGTGTGGACGCTACGCCGAGGCGGCTGGAGCGGCGGCTTGGAACTGAAGCTGGAACTCCTCGATGGCCGCTTCCAGTTGTTTTTCCAGCTCGGGGGTCATGTCGCCCAGCTCGGCCAGTTTCTGTCGCACCTCGGGCTTCTGGTCGTGCATGAACTTCAAAAACTCGCGTTCCCAGCGGCGGACTTCCTCCACCGGCACTTTGTCCAGGTAACCGCGGGTGCCGGCGAAGATAACCATCACCTGGTCCACCACGTTCATCGGCGAGTACTGGTTCTGCTTGAGCAGTTCGACCATGCGGTATCCGCGGTCCAGTCGGGCTTGGGTGGCCGGGTCCAGCTCGGTGCCCAGTTGGGCGAACGCTTCCAGTTCGCGGAACGCGGCCAGGTCCAGACGCAGCCCGCCGGCCACTTTTTTCATGGCTTTAATCTGGGCGGCTCCACCCACCCGGGAAACCGAAATACCCACGTTCATCGCGGGACGGATCCCGGCGAAGAACAGGTCCGGCTGCAAGTAAATCTGTCCGTCGGTAATGGAGATGACGTTGGTGGGAATGTAGGCCGACACTTCGCCTTCGAGCGTTTCGACAATCGGCAGCGCGGTGAGCGAGCCGCCGCCTTTTTCGTCGCTGAGCTTGGCCGCCCGTTCCAGCAACCGGCTGTGGCAGTAGAAGATGTCCCCGGGATAGGCTTCCCGGCCCGGCGGACGCCGCATCAGCAACGACAACTGCCGGTAGGCCACCGCTTGTTTGGACAGGTCGTCGTAGATCACCAGCGTGTGCCCGCCCTGGTACATGAAGTACTCGGCCATGGCGCAGCCGGCGTAAGGGGCGATGTACTGCAACGCGGCGGGCGAGGCGGCCCCGGCCGTAATCACTGTGGTGTAGTCCATCGCTCCGTGGCTGCGCAGCACGTCGATCACACCGGCCACGGTCGATTCTTTCTGGCCGATGGCCACGTAGAAGCACTTAACGCCGGTGTCCTTCTGGTTGAGGATGGTGTCGATGGCGATGGTGGTCTTGCCCGTTTTGCGGTCGCCGATGATTAGCTCCCGCTGCCCGCGGCCGATGGGCGTCATCGAGTCGATGGCCTTGATTCCGGTCTGAAGCGGCTCGCACACCGGCTGGCGTTCGGCCACGCCGGGAGCGACGGTTTCCACCGGGCGGCGCTGGTCGGTGACGATGGGGCCCTTGCCGTCCAAGGGGTTGCCCAACGGGTCGATCACCCGGCCGATGACCGCCTCGCCCACCGGCACGCTGAGCAGCCGGCCGGTGGAGCGCACCTCGTCCCCTTCGCGGATCGAAAGGTAATCGCCCAGGATGATCGCCCCCACGGAGTGCTCTTCCAGGTTGAAGGCCAGTCCGTACACGTTGTTGGGGAACTGGACCATCTCCCCGGCCATCACGCCGGAAAGCCCGTAGATGCGGGCGATGCCGTCGCCCACTTCCAGCACGCGACCCACGTCGCGCACGTCCACCTGAGCTTCGAAGTTCTGGATTTCGGCTTCCAGGACCGAAACGACTTCATCGACTTTGAATTTCATGGATGCACCTGTCCACGATTTGAGATCGCAACCGGTTCAGTTGGGCCACGACCGAAGCGTCGAACACCGTATCGCCCACCTGGACCACCAGGCCGCCGATCAGGTCCGGGTCCACATGCACTTCCAGCAGCGGTTCCTTGCCCAGTCGGCGGCGGAGCACTTCGCGCAGTTGCTCCTGCTCCTGCGAGGAAAGCTCGGTGGCCGCCCGGACCAGCACCCGCACGCGCCCTCGCTGCTCGTCCAGCAGGCGGCGGACCGCATCGACAATCTCCACAATGTGCCGCATCCGCTCGTGGGCGATGACCACCCGCAAAAAGTTCAGCACCAGCTTGGAGACTCTCCCTTGCAGGGCCTTCTCCAACAACTGGATGCGTTCCTGGGCCGAAATCAGCGGCGAGCTGAGCACGCCGAGGATGCGCGGGTGCTTCATCAGCACCTGGGCCACGAACTGCTCCAGCTCCTCCACAGCTTCGTCCACGCCGTCTGTGTGTTGGGCCGCCCGCAGAAACGCCCGCGCGTAGCGATCCCCCACCTGCTCGCCTTCCACGTCGAGCACGGTTTGGTGTCGGGCCAGTTGGCGGATGTCGTCTGCGGAGCTCATCGGCTGCGGATTTCTGGAGGATCAGTTCTGGCTCGGCTCGGCCAGTTCGCCGATTGCTTCGGCAATGAGCCGCTGATGGGCCTGGCGATCCACCTGGGCACGGAGAATACGCGAGGCAAGCTGCACGGCCAGATCGGCGCTGCGGGTGGCCAGCTCCTGCAGGGCGGCTTTGCGGGCCTGGTCGATTTCGGCCAAGGCGCGCTGGCGTTCCTGGTCGGCTTCCTCGCGGGCCTGTTGCAGGATTTCCTGCCGCACGGCTTCGGCATCGCGCCGGGCTTCTTCCAGCATAGAGCGGACCTGACCGGCCGCCTCGGCCAGCTTCTGCTCGTGCTGGGCCAGCAGGGCCTTGGCTTCGCGCTGGAGCCGCTCGGCTTCGGCGATGTTGTTGGCGATATGCTCTTCGCGCTGCTGAAGCGCTGCGAGAATCGGTTTCCAGGCCGTAAGGTACAGCCCCCCAAGCAGCACGAGGAACACCACGAAGGTCCAGACGGCCAGGTCGGTGCGCAACTCGCTGGGATCGCGGTTCACGCCTTTTTCGCCGATGTGGGCATGATGATCCCCGTGTTCGCCTGCTGCCTCATGGTCCGCGGCCCCATGGGCTGCGTGACCTTGTTCGGCCGCCACGGCGGAAACCGGGGCCGCTGCAAGGACTCCCACGAGAATCAGCCCAACCACAACACGCAAAGCCGCCATCGGGGCAATCTCCCGCTACTCAGGGCAACGAACCACGACCTGCTAGCCGCCGAAGGGGTTCTGGGTCTGACAGATGAAAAGGGCATAGAAGGTGAACCCTTCGATCAACGCCGCGGCGATAATCATGGCCACCTGGATCGTTCCGGCGACCTCGGGCTGCCGGGCCATGCTTTCCACCGCCGCACTGGCCAGACGGCCAATCCCGTAGGCGGCTCCGATGACCACCAGCGCCGCACCGAAGGCACCGGAGAACTCGATCAGGGTCTGACTGCCACTTTCCTGGGCCCACGCCGCGGGGGCCGTGGCCAGAATCACAACCGCAGCCAAAACGAACACTTTGGCCAGCTTGTTCACTTTGGGTTACTCCTTGCCTCTGGAGGAAAACGAACAACCGAAGCGGACTGGGAACACCTCTAGTGGTGATGGATGGCCAGCGAAATATACAGGGCCGCCAAAAACGTAAAGATGTAAGCCTGCAAAAAAGCCACGAACAACTCAAGGACCGAAAACAACGCGACGCCCACCACCGTCACCGTGGCCGCCGTGGCGAACACGCCCAGCGAAGCCCCCGCCGCGCCGACCACCGCGCCCAACAGCCCCAGGATGACCAGGTGTCCGGCCACCATGTTGGCCAGCAAACGAACGCTGAGCACCGTATGCCGGATTACCAGGCCCAGCAACTCGATGGCCAGCACCGTCACCTGAATGGCCAGCGTCAGCGGCAGGAAGAACCACGGGAGCGGAATCTTGGGAACCATATTGGCAATGAAGCCCAAGGGCCCCAGCTTCACCACGCCGGCCCCCACCGTGGTGCCGATGGCCACCACGGCCAGGGCGAACGTGGTTCCCCAAGCGCCGGTGGGCGTACCGAGCCAAGGCAGCATGCCCATCAAATTGCAGCCCAAGATGAAAACAAACAGCGTGGCCAGCAGCGGGGCGAACTTGTCCCCGTCCTTTTTGCCGATAGCGTTTCGGGCCACCTCGTCGCGGATGAACAGGACCAGGGCCTCCACCGCGTTGGCCCATTTCCCTCGGGGTGGTCCATCGGGTCGGATCTGCCGCACCGCCTTGCGAAGCAGAAAGAACAACAACAGGGCGACGACCACCTCCAGGATCATGAACTTCGAGATACAAAACCCGGAAGCCGGTTCGTATAGATTCTTCAACTCTCCGAACGGCTGCGGGATGAGAATCTTGCCTGAAAGGTCCCGATTGAAATCGGCCAGCGAGGCTTCCGGATGGGCTTTGCGCAGGAACTCGGGCACCTCGTCCAGCGACTTCCAGTTCCGCCGCCACAGGAAGCGAGGCACTTCGAAAAAGTAGCAGTCTTTGATGTGCAGAACCGGATCAGCCATGTTCGGACCTTGCTCCTGCAGAGCCGGCCAGACTCGCTTGCCGTCTTTGAACAATGGGAACGACCAATGCCGTTTCGGCCGCCAGGCCGATCAAGTACACAATCACTACCTGACCCATGAACCCTTGTTCCCGCAGCCAAGGAAATTGGCTTTCCACCACCAGGGCCACCACCAACGGCAGCAGCGTGCGGCAGAGGATCGCCCCGGCCAGGGACACAAGCGCCTGCTGGGGCGTGGCCCCCCAGGCCAAGAGCCAAAATCCCACACTGGCCCCCAAGTAACAGATGCCACCGGCAAGCAGGGCGGCGTGCCAGTGTCCGCGCCACAGGAGCATCAGAGCCGTGGCTGCGCCAAACACCAGCGACAAGACTCCGAAGCGCAGCAGCCAGCCGGAGAGTCCCATAGGGGCAATGTCGGCTTGCAGCTTGGGGTGCGTCATGGCCCGGTGGATTGCAAGTCGGGGGAGCTGCCCGCCACGGAAGCGGACTTCTCCGGCGGAGGCGTTACGGCTTTTCCGGCGGCTTGCCACCGGATTGCAAGCGGCGTGTGATCCAGATCAGGTAGCCCAAGCCGACGGGCAACCCGATCAAAAAACCAACAAGCACCCAGTACCGGGTGCCGAACTTGCGGTCCAACCACTGCCCCCCCAGGCCCAAGCCCACCATCACCAGCACCGCGGCCAAGATGCGACTGACCCACTCCAAGGCCAGCGCCATGGGACTGGGCTGCGGGGACCCGTCCGGCGGCTGGGTGCTGGTCGGAGGCACTGGTTGCAAGTGCCTTACTCAGGGCAGGTTGCGGCTGCCATACAAGCCGGCAGCCGCGAGGTTTAAAAACTGGGGGTTGTTGTTGGGCTGGCTAATTTAGTCCAACTGCCGGAGAACTGTCAACCAACCGGAAGCGATTTCGTGCCATTTTTCACAAAGTTTTCGTTCTTCCCATCCCATCCGCCGATTCCCACAAGCTGGCACGACTCCCAAACCCCCGCTTGGAAGATACAACGCTACCCCTTCTTGTCATCAGGGCGGAAGTCCCCTCTTACCCCCCCATGCCACCAAGGTCCCAGGTCCTTGCGCTTCCATGCCCCATGCGCCCTGGCTTCCCCGGGAGGGGGCCCCCACCGGAAGTGGAAACCCTTTCCGCCATCGGTTACAACGCAGAAGCCGCCCTTGCCGCACGCGCCCGGTCCCGGCTGAGCTTCGGCCCACAATGGTGCGGCAATTGCAGTGGCCAGGAACCGGCACGAAACATGCCCGGGCAAGGTTCGCGTCCTCCCGGGCCGTTGGTCCGTTGTGATTCCGCCTCCGTTCCCAGGTCCAGGTTCCCATGACCGAATCCCGCTTCCGCTTCGATTCCGCTGTATTGGTTCGCCGCAGCGTCTTGCATCATCTGCGGGTGTACGCGGCCGTGATGCTTGGGGTGGCGGCCGGTACTGCCGTGCTGGTCGGCGCGCTGCTGGTGGGCGATTCGGTCCGGGGCAGCCTGCGCGATCTGGTGCTTCAGCGCCTGGGACGCGTGGACGTGGTGTTGCAGGCCCCCCGGTTCTTCCGCGCAGAGCTGGCCCGGGAACTGGCCGGCGACCAGGAACTCAAATCCCATTATCAAAACGTGTTGCCCGCCGTGTTGTTGCAAGGGACGGTGCAGCAGCCCGACTCGGGCCGCTTGAGTTCCCGGGTACAACTGCTGGGAATCCCCCCGGAGTTCTGGTCGCTGGGGCCCTTGGATGTTCCGGTAAAACACCCCAAAGCGGACCAGATCGTGTTAAACGACTCGCTGGCTCGCACCCTCGGTGTGCAACAGGGGCAGGACGTGCTGGTGCGGCTGCGTCGGGCCACGCTCGTGCCGGAGGAGACCCCCTTTGGCCGCAAGGAAGAAGCCGTAGAAACCATGCGGTTGCAGGTAGTGCAGATTATCCCTTCGCGGGGACTGGGCCGCTTCGGCCTGCGCCCCAACCAGCAACTGCCCCTGAACGCTTACCTGGCCTTGGAAACCATGCAACAACTGGTGCAGCAGCCGGGCCGGGCCAATCTGCTGCTGTTTGCCGGCAATCACGCAATCGAGCAGGAACCCGACCCGCGGGCCTTCGCCACGTTGCAGCGGCGGCTGAGGTTTCAATTGGCCGATTTCGGCCTGCGGATTGAAAAGACCCCGCGAGGCTACTTCCAACTGGTAAGCGACCGCCTGCTGCTGGAACCAGCCGTAGAACAGGCTGCCGCCGAGGCGTTTGCCGGGCTGAAAACCCAACGGGCGTTCACCTATCTGGCCAACTGGATATCCGTCGCCGAGGGCAAGGCGAGGATTCCGTATTCCACGGTCACGGCGTTGGATTTCTCCGTTGCCACTCCCCCGCTTGGCCCCTGGCGGACTACCGACGGCCAGGTAATCGACCGCCTGGGCCCTGAGGAGATTCTGTTGAACAGTTGGGCCTTCGAGGACTTGAACCGGCAGCTCCAAGCGGCCGGGGCCGAGCCGCTGCGGCCCGGGGCGAGGATCCGGCTGACCTACTTTCCGCCTGAGTACACCACCGCCGGCAAGAGCAAGGAGCGGACCGCCCAGTTCCGCCTGCGCGGGGTGGTGCCGCTGGAGCCGGACAGCCCGGCTGCCGACCCAAACTTTACGCCCGAGGTGCCCGGGCTGACCGACAAGGAGTCGATCGAAGACTGGGACGCCCCGTTCGAGTTCTACCAGAGCCGCGTGCGACCCGTGGACGAGCAGTACTGGGACCGGTACCGGGCCACGCCCAAGGCGTTCGTTTCGCTGGCCGCGGGACAGCGGCTCTGGGGCACGGAGCGGTTCGGGCGTCTTACTTCGGTGCGGATTGCCCCAGCCCAAGGGCTGAGCATCCAGGAGCTTTCCCGGCGGCTGCTGCAACGGCTCCGGCCCGAGGCGTTGGGCTTTCAGCTTCAGCCGGTCAAGCGGCAGAGCCTGGCTGCTTCGCGGGGAACGACGCCGTTTTCGGTGCTGTTCTTGTCGTTCAGTTTCTTTCTGATCGCGGGGGCGGCGATTCTGGTCATGCTGCTTTTCCGGCTGGGCGTGGAGACTCGGGCTCGCCAGGTGGGCTTGCTGCTGGCCACGGGATTCACCCGGCGGCAGGTCATGGCTCTGCTGCTGCGCGAAGGAGCCACGGTGGCCGCCCTGGGCGGCTTGCCCGGCGTGCTGCTTGGAGCCGGATTCGCTTGGCTGATGCTTTACGGACTGCGCACCTGGTGGGTGGGAGCCGTGGGCACGCCGTTTTTGAACTTTCACTCTTCCTGGCTCAGTTACACGGCCGGCTACGCAAGCGGCGTGCTGCTGTGTTTCGTGGCCGTGTGGTGGGGAGTGCGAGCCCTGCGCGGCGTGAGCATCCGCAGGTTGCTGGCCGGACGAAGCGAACCGGAACTGGCCAGTTGGCAGGGCCGGGGGCGCTGGGCCCTGCTGGCGGCCATGGCGCTGCTGCTTGCCGCGTTGGGGCTTGCCGCCGCGGGGCTTTCCCTGGGAGGGGAACGCCAGGCGCCGCTGTTCTTCGGCGCGGGAGCCTGCGTGCTGGGGGCCGGCATGGTCGGGCTGCGATACTGGACCACCCGCGGCACGCGCGGCCGTCTGGTGCGCCCCGGCCCCTGGCCCATGCTGCGGCTGGCCTTGGGCAACGCGGCACGCAATCCCAGCCGCACGCTCTGGACCGTCACGCTGATTGCGGCCGCGGCGTTCCTGGTGGTTGCGGTCAACTCCTTCCGCATCGACCCGGCGGATCGCCCCCCGCGGAAAGACTCCGGCGACGGCGGGCTGGCCCTGGTGGCCGAATCGCTGCCGATTTATCGCCCGCTGGAAGACCCCGCGGCGCTGCAAGAGCTGGGGGGGCTGGACCAGCAGCAGATGAAACTGCTCCAGGGTGTGCGAATCTACTCCTTCCGCGTGCTGCCGGGTGAAGACGCCAGTTGCCGCAACCTGTACCAGACCACGCGCCCGCGAGTGCTGGGCGTGCCCCGGGAGTTCATCCGCCGCGGCGGGTTCGCCTGGTACGCTTCCGAAGCACAAACCCCGGAAGAAAAAGCCAACCCCTGGCTGCTGCTGGAAAAGGACTGGGGCACCGACCCACAAGGCCGCCCCCTGGTGCCCGTGGTGCTCGACATGAACACGGCCATGTATAGCCTCCATCTGTACCAGGTGGGCACGGTCTTCACCATTACCGATAGCCGAGGAAACCAGGTGCCGCTGCGGCTAGTAGGGATGCTTTCCAACAGCATCTTCCAGGGCGATGTGCTGATGAGCCGGCGGCGGTTCGAGCAGCAATTCCCCTGGATTACCGGGTTTCAGTTCTTCGCCGTCGAAGCTCCCTGGCAGCGCGTCGATCAGGTCCAAACCCTGCTGGAGCGGAGTTTGGCCGACTTGGGCTTCGACGCCCAGCGATGCAGCGAGCGGTTGCGGCAGTTCCTGGTGGTGCAGAACACGTACATTTCCACGTTCGCCGCCCTGGGTGGATTGGGCCTGCTGCTGGGCACACTGGGGCTGGCCGCCGTGCAACTGCGCAACGTGCTGCAACGCCGCGGCGAACTGGCGTTGCTCCGGGCCGTGGGCTTTGCCCGAGGAAAACTGGCCCGGCTGGTCAACCTGGAAAACGCCTTACTGCTGGCGGCCGGACTGCTGCTGGGCATCGTGGCCGCGGCCGTGGCGCTGGTGCCGCATCTGGTGTTTGGGCTAGCCCGCGTGCCGGTGGCCCTGCTGGCCTGGATTCTGCTGGGCGTGCTGGTTGCCGGATTAGCCGCCGGAGCGGTAGCAGTAGTGGCCGTGCTGCGGGCGCCGCTGATTGAATCCCTGCGCGAAGAAGGCTAAGCGGATGGCAAGGAGCTGGGAAGCAGGCCCACGAGCGCTGCCCCTCGGCCAGCCGGCGACTTGGAGAAGTCTTGCGTCTTGGGTCTTGCGTCTTGGGCAAGGTGCTTCCGCACCGGGCAGGAAGGGGCTTGCGGCTTGCGACCTGCGCCTTGCGAGGTGCTTCCGCACCAACGGAAAAGCAAGCGTTCATAGTCCTCGTACTCGTGATTCGTAATTCGGCCGCTCGTTATCGGCAACCGGCAATCGGCTTGCGACCAGCGGCTTGCACGGTGCTTCCGCATCAATGCAAGAACAAACGCCGGTTCTTGCAATCGGCCAGCTCCGAGCATTAGCTCGGGCAAAAAAGCCTTGCCGCGTAGTGCATCGGACCAGCGGTGTTTTACTCGCTTTGTTGGAGATGCTTCCAGAGATACACCAGCGGGTGTTCCGCCCGGCGGCCCGTGCCGTCTAGTATCTGATGCCGGCAACTGGTGCCCGGGGCCACGATGTCCTTGTGCGGGTTGTCGCGCACCGCGGGCAGCAGCACCAGCTCGCCGATTTTCATACTCAGCTCGTAGTGTTCGTAGCCAAATGAACCGGCCATGCCGCAGCAGCCGCTGTCCAGCACCTCCACGCCGCCTTTCCCGGCAATCGCCTGGAGGAGCGCCCGCGTAGCCTCGGTCCCCCACAGGGCCTTCTGGTGGCAGTGCCCGTGCAGCATCACAGGCCCGGCTGGGGGAAGCTTTTCCGGAACGATGCGCCCGAGCAGGTCCTGTTCTACCAAAAACTGCTCCACGGTACGGGTGCGTTGGGCCACCTGCTGGCTTTCCCGGCCCGGGACCAGGTCCAGGTACTCATCCACCAGGGCCGAAACGCAACTGGGCTCGGTGCCCAGCACCCAGGCTCCTTGTTCGACCAGGGGAGCCAGTCGCCGCAGATTTTCCCGGGCCAGGGCTTGGGCCTGCTGGAGCAATCCCTTGGAAATCATCGGCCGCCCGCAGCAAGGGAGCTGGGCCAGCTCCACGCGGCACCCGGCCCGGCGCAGCAGTTCGACGGCCGCCCGATTCACTTCCGGTTCGGTGTAGCTGGTAAGGCAGTCGTCCAGCAACACCACCAGCGGAGCGCCGTTTTCCGGCTGGTTGAGTTGCTCGGCCTGGTGGCGGAACCAGTGCGGAAAAGCCGGAGGCGTAAACCGGGGCAGGCTACGTCGCGGGTCGATGCCCAAGGCCCGCTTCATCAACCGCCCCAGTAGCGGAATCCGCGGCAGCCAGTTGGACCAGGGATACAATCGGCTGCCCAGGCGGTTCCAGCGGGCTACGTTGGCCTGGAAGCGCACCGACCACGGCACGCGCCCTTGCTGGCGGTAGTGGTGCTGGAGTACTTCGGCCTTCATGGCCGCTACGTCCACGTTGGAAGGACATTCCGTCTTGCACGCCTTGCATTGCAGGCAAAGCTCGAATGTTTCCAACAGCCGCCGCCCGGCCAGTTCCTCGGGTACCTGCCCGGCCATGACCATCCGCAGCGCGTTGGCTCGCCCTCGGGTGCTGTGCTCCTCGTCCAGCGTGGCCCGATAGCTGGGACACATCGTGCCGCCACGCAGTTTGCGGCACACGGCCGAGCCGTTGCACAGCTCCACCGCCCGGGCAAACCCGCCGTAGCGGGCAAACGACATCACCGTCTCGGGTTCCCGGGGCTGGTAGTCGGGACTCAGGCGCAGGTTTTCGGTCGGGCCGGGGGCGTGGACCACCTTGCCTGGGTTGAGGATACCCTGGGGATCAAACGCCTGCTTTACCTGGCAGAAGGCCTGGTAGAGCTTGGGGCCGAACAGTTTTTCGTTCAGAAAACTGCGGGCCAGTCCGTCGCCGTGTTCGCCGCTCATGGCTCCGCCGAACTCCAGCACCAGCTCGGCCACTTCCTGGAGCATCGAGCGGATGTGTTCCAGGTCCTCCGGGTCGCGGGTGTCCAGCAGCGGCCGCACGTGCAGGCAGCCCACCGAAGCGTGGCCGTAGATAGCCCCGGGCCGGTCGTGTTTTTCCAGAATGCGGCGAAACCGCTCGATGAACTGCGGCAACCGCTGCGGATCCACGGCCGGGTCTTCGATGAAGGCAATCGGCTTTTTCAGGCCCGGGATGCTCATCAACAGGGGCAGCGCCGCCTTGCGGCAGTTCCAGATGTGGTCGCACATCCCCTGGTCCAGCACCGGCAGGGCGTGCGTCATGCCGGGAAAGCGTTCCATCTGCCGCGAGAGTTGTTCCACGCGGGCTTGCACTTTCTGCGGGTCGTCGGAGGAAAACTCCACGATGAGCATGCTTTCCGGGTCGCCGACGACGAACTCCAGTTGCTCGCGGTAGCGGCGGCTTTGTCGGGCCATGGAGATGATGAGCCGGTCGAACATCTCCACGGCCGAAGGTTCCAGCGGCAGCACTTCCGGCACCGCGGCGCAGGAAGCCGAAAGCGAATCGAAGTGCAGCACCACGATTCCCCGATGCCGCGGCCGCGGGACCAAATGCACCCGGGCTTGCGTCACCACGCCCAAGGTCCCTTCGGCGCCGACCAGGAGCCGGGCCAGATTCCACTGCCGGTCGGGCCAGAGCTGCTGCTCGCGCCGGCGGACGTACTCCACACCCCAGGGAGGTTTGAACCAGGTGCGGCTTTCAGGCAAGAACTGGTCTAGGTTGTAGCCGCTCACACGACGCAGAATCTTGGGATAGCGGCGAAGAATCTCCTCCCGGTTCTCCTCGACCACCTGGCGCGTGGTGCGGTAGGCTTGGGCTTCCAGCGAATCGCCTTGGCACTTTTCTTCCAGCTCCTGGGGCGAGAGGGGGCCCAGGGTCGCTACCGAGCCGTCGGCCAGCACCACTTCCAGCTCGATCACATGATCGACCGTGCGACCGTAGAGGATCGAACGGGCGCCGGAGGAGTTGTTGCCAATCATCCCGCCCAGGTTGGCCCGACTGGCGGTGGAAACATCAGGCCCGAAAACCAGCCCGTGGCGGTCCGCCTCGGCGTTGAGCTGATCCAGCACCACGCCCGGCTCGACCACCGCCTGTTGGGCTTCCACGTCCAGGCGCACGATGCGGTTCATATATTTGGAAAAATCGAGCACCACGCCCGGACCGACCACCTGGCCGGAAAGCGACGTTCCCCCGCCCCGCGGCACCAGCGGCACCTGGTGCTCGGCCGCCCAGCGGACCGTGCGGACCACGTCCTGGCGATGCCGCGGCAACACCACGGCCAGGGGCATGATCTGGTAGATGCTGGCGTCGGTGCTCCACAGCGCCCGGCGATAGGGGTCGGTGTAGAGTTCGCCGTCGAGTTGTTGGGCCAGGTGAGATAGCAAAGGAGCGGAAGCTCGCGGGGATTTCATGGTCGTAACGGGAACGGGCCAACAGGATTTCGGGGATTCGGCTCCACGGGGCCGGTTTTTGCTTGTGTCGTTCGGGGGTTGCGGTACAGTCGAGGTTGGTCGCCTCGATGGTTCCTTTGCCAATTTGCACCCCGAACGGCCGCTTGCCATGAACCAGCCTTCACCCACACCATACCCGGTCGATGCCCTGTTGGAAAATGCCCGGCTCTGGGACCAACTGGAGCCTTACGAAGACGATTCGCTGTGGTTCATCCAGTGGATGAAGCTGCCGGTGCAGCGGGAGAACGAGTACCTGCGCGACATGCTGGCCTGGGAGCAGGCCCCGGTGCTGCCGGTGCGGGACTGGTTCACGCCGCCGTTGGAACTTCCCTCGCCGCGAAGCGTATCCGAGCAGGAGCTCCCCGGGCTGTTGCGCCGCGTGGTGGCCCGGCTGTTTGAGCAGCGCATTGTGCTGCACCACACGGACCACCTGAGCGATCGGGAACTCTACGAACTCATCTACACGGGCATCCTGCCCGCGGAAGAAAAGCGTTTGGATTCCCCGCACGTCTATTATCACTGGGACTGTGCCGACCTGGCTTCCCATCCGCAGCTTTGGCTGCGTTATTATGCCAGCGAGCAACAGCGCCGGCGTTGGAGCCGCGAGAACCACCTGCCGCTGCCTCCCCGGGAAGAGCCCCCCTACCGGCGGCATCTGCCCCGGGTGGAGTTGTAGCACCGGAGGGGACCGCGGCTTGCAGTCTCGGCCGGTAGGGCTATGTTGAAAACACAGCCGCTGCCCCGGCCCTGGGCCATTCGAGGGGCAAGCACGGTACGGGGGTTCGCCGAAGATGAAACGGATGTCCGCCCAATGGCTGCCAAGAAACCAGGTCGCTTGCGACATGCGGAACAGAATACGGCCAGCCTGTTTGCCGATGCGTGTCCGTTGAAGATCAGTTCGCAGTTCGATCCGGCAGCCGACGTGACTCTGTACGCCGGCGATTGCCTGGAGCTTTTGCAATCCATCCCCGACGAGGCGGCTCAACTGGTCGTCACCTCGCCCCCCTACAACATCGGCAAAGAGTACGAAAAGCGGCTGGACATCGACCTGTACGTGGAGCAGCAATCGCGGGTAATCGAGGAGTGCGTCCGTATTCTCCACCCGCGAGGCAGCATCTGCTGGCAGGTGGGCAACTACGTGGAACGCGGGGCGATCATCCCGCTGGACGTGTTGCTCTATCCCGTCTTTGCCAAACTAGGCCTGCGGATGCGCAACCGGATCGTTTGGCACTTCGAGCACGGGCTGCATTGTACCCGGCGGTTCTCCGGCCGGTACGAGACGATCATCTGGTTTACCAAAACGGACGATTACGTGTTCCATCTGGACCCGGTTCGCGTGCCGCAAAAGTACCCGGGCAAGAAGTACTTCAAGGGGCCGAAAGCCGGACAGTATTCGTGCCATCCGTTGGGCAAGAACCCTGGGGACGTGTGGATCATCCCCAACGTGAAGCACAACCACGTGGAAAAAACGATCCATCCGTGCCAGTTTCCCGTGGAACTGATCCAGCGGCTGGTGCTGAGCATGACCGATCCCGGCGCACTGGTGGTCGATCCGTTCCTGGGCGTGGGCACCTCGGCCGTGGCGGCCGTGTTGCACCAGCGGCGAGCAGCCGGAGCGGAAGTGGTCCCTGAATATCTGGAAATCGCCCGGCAACGGGTGTCGCTGGCCGCCCAGGGACTGCTGCGCATCCGCCCGATGGACCGGCCGGTGTACGAGCCTCCGCCGGGCTCCTCGCTCACATCGCGCCCGCGGTAACGCCTTGCAGTTCGGGGAAAGTCTGCCGTGCGGATCGCCGCCCAGTATTCCCACCTCAACGGCCTGGAGTTCCTCCTGGTTCATAAACGCCAGTTGTGGGAGGAAATCCAGGACGTGGTACGGCGGGTCGATGCCGAAGCCTGCCGCACCAAAGTTTCCCGGGAAAAGCGGATTCGAGGGAAACTGCTCTACAGCCCCAAGGAGATGAACCGCCGCTTTGCCGAACTGCTGAAGAGCCAAGGCTGGCGGGAAAACCGGATCAACTATTGGGTCACCCGGGACATTCGCCTCATTCGCCAGACGCTCACCCTGCCGCCCGAGCAGCAGAAACACGAAATCGAACAGGCCGGCCAGGAACCCATCTTCAGCTACAACCAGACCGATTTCGTCAAGGACCGGGTGGCCATCGAGGTGCAGTTCGGCAAATATGCGTTTGTGGCCTACGACTTGTTCGTCAAGCACCTGGCGTTTTACGTCGGGGACAAGATCGACGTCGGCGTGGAAATCCTGCCCACCAAAACGTTGCAAAGCCAGATGAGTTCCGGCGTGCCCTACTACGAAGCCGAAATCTACAACGTGGCCCGGCAAGGGCGCGGCGTGCCCGCCGTGCCGCTGGTGATTCTGGGCGTGGAGCCTTGAAACGGGCAGGCTTCCTCAGGACGCGATAGGCTGGAACCTGCTAACCCCCAATGCCCAGCCAATGAACTTTGGACGGGTTCTATTTGGCGCTTTGGCCAGCCCCGGATAATAAGGTCCTAAGTCGTGCGTCAGTGCTAAGTCTTGCCGTCTTGGGTCTTGAGTAGTCGGAAACCCATGCCAAGGAGTCGTTGGGTGCTGTGCAAGATTGCCGCGGTGTTCCGTCGTGTGATTGGCCAGCCCCAGATTTCACGGCGAGCCCCGGACTTCAGTCCGGGCAGAGCCGGAAAAAACTGGCTGGCTTACCCCCCAGACGCAAATCGGCGGCTTGCCGGCGTGGCGGCACCGGGCCTGCTTGTAACCCACTTAGAGGGGGTCGACGGTGGTCTTACGACGGCGGTCGAACCTGGCTGTGACGAAAGGGCGTTGCGAGCGGAGCGACATGGGTGACTCCTTCCGTGGGCTGCGAAGGGGAGATTTGCGTGCCGGTAACGGATAGAATGATGGCTTCAATACCGGGGTTTGCGCAAGGTTTCTAGAATCATTTGCTTGACCATGCGTTCAAACGCTCCTGGCTAAAACATGCCGCAGGTTTCTTATCTTTCACGCGATGCGGTACGTGAGGTGGACCGCCGGGCCATCCAGGAGTTGGGTATCCCGGGCGTGGTGCTGATGGAAAACGCCGGTCGGGCCGCGGCCGAGCTGGTGCTGCAAGTCCGTCCGCGGGCCGACGACTGTCCCGTGGTCATCCTCTGCGGCCGTGGCAACAACGGCGGGGACGGGCTGGTAGTGGCCCGGCATCTGCAAATCCACGGCGTGCCGGTCCACGTGCTGCTGCTGGCCCCGGGCGATTCGGTCCGCGGGGACGCGGCCGTGAACCTGCACATCGTACGTCGGGCCCGCATCCGGCTGGACGAACTTGCCCCCGGCGACGACCTGGCCCGGTTCCTCGCCCCGGTAAACGAAGCGTCGCTGCTGGTGGACGCCCTGCTGGGAACTGGGGCGTCCGGCGATCCCCGCTCTCCCTATGCCGAAGCCATCCAGGCGGCCAACGCCAGCGGCGCGCCGGTGGTGGCCATCGACGTGCCCAGCGGGCTGGATTGCGACACGGGGCAGCCGGGCCGGCCTTGCATCCGCGCAGCTTACACTTGCACGTTCGTGGCTCCCAAACGGGGATTCGCCCGGGACGAAGCCCGGCAATACCTGGGCCAGCTTCACGTGGCATCCATCGGTGTGCCTCCCTGGCTGGTGGAAGAAGTCGCTAGTCGGTAACACCGAGCTGCGGCATGGGTGCTGCCTGGTGCGAGTCGGCTACCACCACGGACCGGTTTTGCTACTGCCGAACCGTCGGCAGAAACACCGTTTTTCTTCGCGGTTTGTTGAAAACCGCATCGGTTGGGCCGACAATGAGCATGCCACAATCGTGCCGGTGGTAAGAAAACGCTTTGCTCCCGGCGAAAAGCTCGCTGGGAGTGCTCTTTCCGCCAGTCGAGGAGGAAAGCCATGCAGCGATTCGGTCTGTGGTTGCTGGCGGCCGCGTGCTGGTTCGCCTGGTCGGAGCCGGCTCGATGCGAACAACCCCTACAGGCCGGAGCGGCCAAAGTGGACATCACGCCCCGGGAACCACTGCGGCTCTCCGGGTACTCCAACCGTAAGGAGCCTTACCAGCAGATTGAACAGAAGCTGTGGGTGCGGGCGCTAGTGGTTCAACCAGCCGAAGGGAAACCGCACGCTCTGGTTACGGTCGATACGATCGGGGTTCCGGGCAAGCTCACCGCCCACGTGGCCGACGAAGCCGAAAAGCGGTTCGGCATCCCGCGCCGCGGGCTGGTCGTCTCGTGTAGCCATTCCCACACCGCGCCGCATCTGGCCGGGGGAATCCCCAACATGTTCCAAAAGCCGCTTACGCCCGAAGAGCAAGCGGCCATGCAGCGCTACACCGACCAGGTGGCCCAGGCCATTCTTGCGGCCATCCAACTGGCCCGCAAGCGGCTGCAACCGGTCCGGTGGTCCTGGGCCGAAACGACCGCCACCTTCGCCGTAAACCGCCGGTTGATCAAAAACGGCCGTTGGGTCGGTTTCGGGGTGAACCGTCAGGGCCCCGTCGATCACAGCCTGCCGGTGATTGCTCTCCGCGGCCCGAAAGACAAGCTGCTGGCCCTGGTGTTCAACTACGCTTGCCACTGCACCACACTCGGGCCGCAGCACAACTTCGTCTGCGGCGACTGGGCCGGCTATGCCTCGGAGTTCCTGGAACAGCATCACCCGGGCATCGTGGCCCTGTGCACCATCGGCTGCGGAGCCGACGCCAATCCCGAGCCGCGAACCGGCCTGGCCTACGCCAAACAACACGGTACGGAAATAGCCGACCAGATCGACGCGTTGCTGAAAGACCGTTCGGCCTGGCGCCCCCTGCCCGGCAAGCTTGCAAGCGCGTATGCCGAAGCGCAGCTTCCGTTTGAAAAACACGACGAAGCCTACTACCGGCAGCGGCTCAAAAACTCCAATCCCGTGGTCAAACAACACGCGGCCAACATGCTGCAACTTCTGGCCCAGGGACGCCTGCCGGAAAGCTACCCCTGCCCGGTGCACGTGTGGCGGGCAGGACCGCTGACCATGGTCTTTCTGGGCGGTGAAGTGGTGGTCGATTACGCCCTGCGGCTGAAAAAAGAGCTTTCCTCGCCGGTGTGGGTCAGCGCCTACTGCGACGACGTGTTCGCCTACGTGGCCAGCCGCCGCGTCATCGCCGAAGGGGGCTACGAGGTGGACTTTTCCATGGTCTATTACAACCAGCCGGGCCGCTGGCGCAAGGACGTGGAAGAAGTGCTCATCGGCACCGTGCACCGGCTGGCCAAGCAGCTCAAGTAGGGGCTTGCGCCGTGCACCCTGCGGCTTGCGCACGGTGCTTCCGCACCAAAGCGGGAACTGAGCCGATTCTTGCATCCGGCCAGGCGGCGGCTTCTCATATATTATAACAATGCGTAAGCGCCGTTTACGCAGCGCAAGCGCCGGTTCCGCGCACAGCAATCCGGAAAGCGCTGCCGCGGTTTGGCTGTTGGATTTCGTAGCGCTGCGGCGGAAACGCCGAGCCGGTAGTTTCCCGTTCCACCATCCTGCGTGGATCTGCACCATGACCAGGTTTGCTTTTGCTTTGCTGGTGGTGTTTTTTCTCGGGCTGGTTGGTGCCAGCCGGGCCGAAGAGCCGCTTCAGGCCGGCTTTGCCCGCGTGGAGATTACTCCCCGGGAAAAAGTGCGGCTGGTGGGCTACGCGGTGCGCAAGGAGCCCACGGACAAAGTGGTGCAGCCGCTTTGGGCCCGGGCGCTAGTGGTCCGCGCCGCCGACGGCAAGTTGCGGGCGCTAGTGACACTGGACCTGGTTGGGGTGCCGGGCCAACTGACCCGACGGGTGGCCCGGGCGGCTCAACGCCGCTGGGGGATTTCGCGTCCCCGGCTGGTCATTTCCACCACGCATACCCATACCGGCCCGGCGCTAGAAGGAATGCTAACCAACCACCTGATCAAGCCATTTACGCCCGAGGAAGCCCAGGCCCGGCGCCGCTACACGCAACAAGTTTACGAGGCCATTTTGCAGGCGTTGGAGGAGGCCATCGGGCGTCTGGAGCCGGCCCGGTGGTCGTGGGCGCAGACCCGGGCCACGTTCGCCGTGAACCGCCGCATCGTGGAAAATGGCCGCTGGGTGCGTAACGGGGTGAACCGCAACGGGCCGGTCGATCACTCGGTGCCAGTGCTGGCCGTGCGCAATCCCAAGGGCAAGCTGCTGGGCGTGGTGTTCGGCTACGCCTGCCACGCCACGACGCTTGGGCCCCAGGACAATTTCCTCTGCGGCGATTGGCCCGGCTACGCAGCACAATACCTGGAACAGCGCCATCCGGGCGCAGTGGCCATGTGCGTGATCGGCTGCGGGGCGGATGCCAAGCCGTACCCTCGGCCCGGGCTCAAACACGCTCAGGCCCACGGCAGGGAACTGGCCGACCAGGTGCAACAGCTTTTGCAAACCCCCAAGGGCTGGACTGCCCTGCCGGCGGAAGTGATGAGCAGCTTCGGGTTCGCCGGACTGCCGTTTGACCGGCCCAGCCGCCAGGAACTGCTCAAACGGCTCAAGTCCTCGGACGTGCGAACCGCCCGGCACGCCGCGGCCATGCTCCAAGTGTGGGCCCGCAAGGGCCGCCTGCCGGAAACGTATCCCTGCCCCATCCACGTGTGGCGAATCGGTCCTTTGACTTGGGTGTTTCTGGGCGGGGAAGTGGTGGTCGATTACGCCCTGCGGCTGAAAAAAGAACTGCCCGGCACCGTGTGGGTCACCGCCTACTGCGACGACGTGTTCGCCTACGTGGCCAGCCGCCGCGTCCTTGCCGAAGGGGGCTACGAAGCCGACTACTCCATGCTCAACTACAACCAGCCGGGCCCCTGGCTTCCGGAGGTGGAAGACGTGCTGGTGCGCCGCGTGCATCAGTTGCTCCGGCCCAACGACGAGCTGGAACCGAAAAGCCCCCAGGCCGCGTTGAAGACGTTGTTCCCACCTCCCGATCTGCAAGTGGAACTGGCCGCCAGCGAACCGCTGGTGGAAGACCCGGTGTGCATCGCCTTCGACGCCCAATTGCGGCTGTGGGTGCTGGAGATGCGCGACTACCCCACCGGGATCGACGGCCGGCCAGGCGGGCGGGTAAAAATCCTGACCGACACCGACGGCGACGGCCGCTACGACCAGGCAACGGTATTTCTGGACAAACTGTCGTACCCTTCGGGACTGCTTCCCTGGGGTCGGGGGGCGTTTGTCATTGACGCTCCGGAACTTTTCTTTGCCGAAGACACCGACGGGGACGGGCGGGCCGACCGCCGCCAGGTGCTCTTTCGCGGCTTTAACGACCACAATCCGCAACACCAGGCAAGCAGCTTGAGCCTGGGACTGGACAACTGGATTTACGCCGGGATCGGACCGCCCCGGCAGCGGATTACCGTGGTGGCCACGGGCCAGCAGGTGCAAGCCGGACAGGATGATTTCCGCTTTCTGCCTGACGGAAAACACTTTCAACTGGTAACCGGCCGCAGCCAGTACGGACGTACTGAAAGCGACTGGGGGCAGTGGTTCGGTTCGACCAATCCAAACCCGTTCTGGCACTTTGTCATGCCGCGGCGTTACGTGGAACGCAATCTGGCGGTGGCGATTACCCGGGTGCGGCGTTCGATTACCCAGCCGCCGGGCCAGCCGCCGGTGTATCCCCGCAGCCGGACGGAGGACCGCTTCAACGACCTATTTTCGCTGAATCGTTTTACTTCCGCCTGCGGCGCGCACGTGTACGGCGACGTGGCCTTGGGCTCCGGCTACGCCGGGCACATCTTCGCCTGCGAGCCGGTGCACAATCTGGTCCACCGGGCGGTGCTGGTTCCCCAGGGGGTGACGTTCCAGGCAAGGAGGGTTCCCAGCGAAAAACAGAGCGAGTTCCTGGCTTCGACCGACCTGTGGTTCCGCCCCGTCTGGGTCACCACCGGCCCGGACGGTGCGCTGTGGGTGGTGGATATGTACCGCCGGTACATCGAGCATCCGCAGTGGATTCCGGACGGGTGGCTGGCGCAGATCGACGTTCGGGCCGGGGAGGGGCTGGGGCGTATCTATCGGCTTGTTCCACGCAAGGGCAAGCTGGCCATGCCTCGCCCGCCGGCTCACCTTGAGCCGGAAGAACTCGTCAAGGAACTTACTAGCACCAACCGCTGGCGGCGCGTGATGGCCCAATGGCTGCTGGTCCAAGGGAACCATCGCCAGGTGGTGCCGCAACTGAAACGCCTGCTGCGCACCGGGTCGCTTCCCCAGGGGCGGCTGCATGCGCTGTGGACGTTGCAAGGGCTGGAAGCCCTGGCTCCGGAGGACCTGGACGCGGTCTTGCACGACCCTCACCCGGAACTGGTGCGGCACGCGGTGCGGCTGAGCGAACCGCTGCTGGACCGGCACCCTCGGCTGCTCAAACGCGTGGTGGAACTGGCCGAAAGCGACCACCCGGGCGTGGTGTTCCAGGTGGCTTTCTCGCTGGGAGAGTCGAACCGGCCCGAGGCCGCCCGGGCCCTGGCCCACATCGCCCGCAAGCACTCCGGCGATGTATGGATTACCCAGGCGGTGCTCACGTCGCTAAAACCGCACGCGGCGGAAGTGGTCCGGCACCTGATTCGCCAGGCGGAAGCCAAAACCCAACGGGTGCTGCAAGCGGCGCTGGAGACGCTGGGCCGCAGTGGCCAGAGCGAACAGTTGGCCTCCCTGCTAGGCGAAGTGGCCCAGGCCCCGCTGCCCGTGCCTCAGGAGCTTTGGCGGATCGACGCCTTAGCGCGGCTGCTTCCGGCCCTGCAAGCCCGGGCCCAGGTGTGGCAAAAGGTGCTGGAAAGCGACCAGGGACGCCTGAAGCGGCAACTGGACCGCTTCACCGCCCGGGTGCTAGAACTGGCCGGCCAACCACGGCAGCCGCTGGCGGTGCGGTTGAAGGCGATTTCGCTGTTGGGGCACTTGCCGCAGCGCCGCCGGGAACAGCGGGAACGCTTGCTTGAGTTGCTCGAACCGCGGCAAGCTCCCCAGTTGCAGCAAGCGGCCCTGGACGCCCTGGCCCGGCTGGAACCGGCCCGTTTCCCTCAACTGGTGTTTGCCCGATGGTCGCAGTTGACCCCGCAGCTTCACCAGCGGGCGCTTCAGCGGTTGCTGGAGCGGCGGGAGTGGATCGTCGCCCTGCTGGAAGCCCGCGGCCAGGGCAAGCTGGGTTCGCTGCGGCTTTCGGCCCAGGCACGCGACGCATTGCTGCGGCACCCGGACGCCCAAATCCGCCGCCGGGCGCAGGAGTTGTTTGCCCATCCCAACCGAGGCGAGCTGGCCCGACTGCTGGCCCGCTACGGCGAGCGGGTGGCCCAGGGGGGCAATCCGCTCCGGGGAGCGCTGGTGTTCCAGCGGGTGTGCGCCACGTGCCACCAGTACCGGGGGCTGGGCCGTTCGCTGGGGCCGAAGCTGGATCAACTCACCGGCCAGAAGCGCTCCCGGGAGTTCCTGCTGGAATCGATTCTGGACCCCAACGCCGCGGTGGAGAGCAAGTTCGTCGGTTATTCGCTGCTGCTGGAAGACGGCCGCGTGCTGCAAGGGCTGGTGCTGGAAGAAAACGCCACGGCCATCCAGTTGGCCGACGCCCAAGGCAAAGTGCATACGGTGCTACGGGCCGACGTGGAACAACTGGCCGCCACGGGCAAATCGTTCATGCCCGAAGGGCTGCACCGCGACCTGACCCCCGAGCAGATGGCCCATCTAATCGCCTTCCTGCGGCTGGAGCTGCTGCCGCCGGAAAAACGCCTGGAACGGTTGCCCGAGTGGGTAGGCTCGTTGCCGGCAGCGCCCGGGATCGCTTGGCTGCCGGCCGGCCGGAACGAAACCGTCCCTGTTCGCCTGGGCCACCGGAACTTGCCCGCGGTGGTTCTGGCTGGTGCCGTGGAACTGCACCGCAAAGGGCAACCCCAGGAAAAAGAAAAGCCGCTGTGGGCGTTGCTGCTTGCAGTGCCGAACGGGTTGGGAAAGCCGACCGTGGAGCTGCGGTTGCCAAGCCCCCGGCAGGCGCGGTTGCGGCTTCCCCTGGGTCAAGACGCCGCGGCCGTCCGTGCCGAGGACGGAAGCACCCTCGCCCTGGTGGTGCCCGTGGCCACGGCGGCTAAGCGGCGCTGGTACGTAGTACTGGTGCAGCAGCAGCTTCGCCCCCAGGCCAAGGTGGCCGAGCACCTCCGCGTACAAACGACCGCGCCCGGAGTGCAGTTGGTGCTGGTTCAGGGTTCGGGAACCCAGGGCCAGTAGCTTGGCAGGGAGCCGCCAAAACGGTACTCCACGCCCAGTCCCAGCGAAACCAGGTGCATGGTTTCCAGGCGGTGCCCGCCGCCCAGCACCATCTGGTCGCGTAACTGAAGCAACAGGCTCCACTGGTCGTCCCAGCGGTATTCCATCGCCAGCCCCAAGGGAAACTGCCACACGGTCTGGTCCTGGGGCACGCCGTTTTCGTCGTTGAACGAGAAGGTAGCCCCGCCCACGCCCAGCAACAGTGACCAGCGCCAGTGGTGCGACTGGAAGAAGGTGCGGCGGGCGGCCAGGTCGAACAGGATTACGTCGGCCCGAGGAAGTTTCGTACCGGTGTAGGTAGCCACGTCCGGCTGGCTCCAGGCCCAACGCAGCTCCCAGGTCCAGTAGGGTTTCCAGCGGCGGGAGAGCGAGAACTCCCACAGCGCGTCGGTTTCCAGGCGCAGTTGCCGATCCACGATATTGTCGCCCCAAAGAGCCGCCAGGCGAAACGAAGCGCCCCAAGGACGATGCTCCCACGGCTCGCTCACCACCGGCCAGGCAATCAGCCGGTGTTGGGCCGCCCGTTCCAGCGTGTCGGCCACCGCGCCGCTGGGCGGAATCCACTGGCCCGGTTCCCAGAACGAGCGCGGGGCCCAGTCGCGCCGGGAGGACGGCTCGGGGGATTGCAGGCGCAGGTTTCGGCCCGGCTCGGCCGGTGGCCACGCCACCCGGGACGGTTCGACGGCCACAGTGGCAACCGTCTGCACCCCGGGCGAGGGCAATCGGGCAAGGCGCCAGCGGGCCGGTTCTCCCCGGCCTTCGGTCCCCAACAGGGCAAGCCAACAGGCCAGCAGCGGGCGCAGGCCCCGGCCAATCCACCCCTGGGGAAGCGAAAGGACTCCGGGCGGCATGGGACGAACAATCCTCGGGCACGGGCCGCAGCTTTAGACCAGCAGCGTTTCCAGCAGCAGGCGGAGCTTGCGGATTTCGGCGTCGTGGTCGATACCGGATTCCGGCTCGGGCTTGATGTCGATGCACAGGGCCCGGCGGTAATTGACGTTTTCCAGTTGGCTAATCAGGCGGCTGTAGTCCACTTCGCCCTGGCCTACCTGCACCTGGAGCTTTTCGCGGCTGGTGTCCCGGAGCCGCACGTGCGAAACGAACGGCAGCAGCTTCTGGTAGCTCCGGCCGGACGGGCCGCAGATGTAGTGGCTGGGGTCTAGTGTGATGGCCAGCCCTTTCACGTGCTGGCAGAGCACGGCGGCCGTGTCCGGGTCTTCGCTCATGCGTCCGGTTTCGGTGGTGATGCTCACCACCACGCCTTCTAGCGTGGCCAGTTTTACCAGGGCCTTGAGCCGTTCCACTTCCTGGTTGAACGGCGTGCCCAATTCGGCGGAACGCACGGTGAGCGAAACCACCTTGGTGGCTTTGGCCAGCATGCAGCAGGCGTGAAAGCGTTCGTAGAACTGGCGATCAAACCCCTCGAAATCCAGGTAATAGGCCACCGGCGTGACCCGATAGCTGTGCTGGCAGCGATAGGCCACCCGCTGCGGTTCGCGGACCACCTGGTCCGGGTCCAGGTGGGCGCCGGGGCCGATGACCAGCTCGGCGTAGCTGAACTCCAGGTCCAGCATCTTTTCCAGAGCTTGTTCCAGCGAAAGATGCGGAAAACAGGCACTCGATGCGGCAATGAACACAGCGGCACTCCTCCATTAGCTAGCAGTCCAGCCGGGGCTTGTCGCTTCCGGTCGCACCGGAGGGGGCGAACGGGCCCAGGGCAAGTCTCTGGCGTTTTCCGAGGGGGGAGGCCCTTTTACGCACTTGCCCCCTGCAGGGCAACACCAACCCGGCCCCTTCCGGCTGCACAAAGAACGCCGCGCAAGCAAACAAGCCGGAGGGAGGCTGTCGAAGGACTGCTCCCACCCCTGGAGCGGCTATCGGGGGCCCCGGGCCTGCCAACTGCGCAGCCAGTCGTGAATGGGCACAGCAGGAGCCGCCATGAACCTGCGCAGCGACGAGCCTTTCCGGAGGCTGACGCCGCCGGCTCGCGTTCTCGCCGAGCTGAAGCTCAAGGTTCGCCGATTGCGAGAATCGGCGTTTATTCTCACATCGGAGCGGAAGCTCCCCCCATCCCCCCACGCCTCCAAGCCTCCACACCTCCGCCGACTAAAGTCGGCGGCTCGCCGAGTTGGCGATTCGCGCTCACCGATGACGGGCTGCCGATTACGAGTACGAGCACGAGCACGACTACAAACGCCTGTTTTGCCGCTGCAACGGAAACTCCTGGCGCAAGCCGCAAGCCAACTCTGCTTCGGCGATGCTAGTTTGGCGAGCCCCGGACTTCAGTCCGGGGAGGTCCGGAGAAAAACGCTTGCTCGTTCTTTTCCTCCGGGGACTGAAGTCCCCGGCTCGCCGAGTGCCAGAATCGGCGCTTATTCTCGCATCGGAGCGGAAGCTCCTCTCCAAGCCCCCATGCCCCCAAGCCCCCACGCGTTTCACACCTTCCGGCCCAAGCCGGTGGCTCGCCGAATACCAGCCGCCATGAGGGCTACCGAGAAACTAATTGCTTACCAGCAATGCCCCCTGTTCGGCTTGCTCGCTCGGGAGGGCCGACTCACCCCAGAGGTCTTCCAGCCCCGGCGGGGGAGAGACGCCCCGGCTGCGGCAATAGAGTCCCAGCAGCAGTTGCTGGTAGCCGCGGACCATCGCTTCCAGGCTGTAGTGCCGCACGGCCCGCTCGCGGGCGGCCTGGCCCAACCGCTGGGCAAGCTGGCGGTCTTGGAGCACCTGGACCACGCGTTCGGCCTGCTGGTCGATTTGCCCAGGCGGCACCACGTAGCCGGTCCGGCCGTCGGCAATCAGCTCGGGAATCGAGCCTACGGCCGGAGCCACGAACGGGCGCCCGCAGGCCATCGCCTCCAGAATCGTCACCGGCGCTGCTTCCACGTGGGAAGTCAGCACCACCACGTCCATCAACCGCAACAGTTGGTCCACGTCGGAACGGCTGCCCAGGAATTGCACCCGGTCGTCCAGTTCCAACTGCCGGGCCAGTTGTTCCAGTTCGCGGCGGCGAGGGCCGTCGCCCACCACCAGAAACCGCGCCGCGGGCACCTGCCGGGCCACGAGCCGGGCCAGTTCCAGAAATCCCTCGTGGTTCTTTTCCGGCCGCAAGGCGGCCACGATGCCCACCACCGGCGCATCCGGGGCAAGTTGCAGTTGGTCGCGCAGTCCTTCCGCTGCCCGGCCCGGGACGAAGCGCTGCGTGTCCACTCCGTTGGGGACCACGAACACCTTCTCCGCGGGCAGCTTTTCCTGCTGAATCAGGTAACGGGCGTGGGCGTGGGCCACGGCCACAAACCCGCTGGTGCACCAGTTCAGCCGTCGGTTGAGCCACTGGATGCGATCCGGCCAGCCGGTGGAGTGCAGTGCGGTAAGCACCACCGGCACCCCGGCCCGCCACGCGGCCAAACGCCCCCAGAACATACGGTCACCGGCCCCGACGGTTACCACCGCGTCGATTTGCCGCTGCCGAAGCAGTCGGGTCAGCCGGGGCAGCACGCGCAAATCGTACTTGTGCGCAAGCAGATGGGCGAAAAACGGCACCCGGCGGGCGAACTCCGGGCCCAACACGCCGGGCTGTTTCAGACAGCACACTTCCGGTGCGAACCACTCTCCGCCAAGCCGGTCCACCAGGTTCAGCAGCAGCGTTTCGGCTCCGCCCACGTCCAACGAGGTGTTGACGAACATTACCCGCAGCGGACCTCGATGGCGCCACCATTGGGCCGAGCGGTTTTCAACCACCGGGGGCCGAAGCGTCAGCGGAAGCGACATGGTTCACCGGCAAGCAGGAGGAACGATTTTTCCAGCGTGTCACAAAACCCTCCGGCGCCGCTCTATCCTTAGAGCGTGGCGTCTGCGGCCGGAAGTCGTGTGACAGCTTCTTAGCCTCCTGCAAGCATAGCTTGCCGGTGTTGGGTACGCGGGAACGATCAGACCGCTGGCCCTTGCGACCCCTTCAATCGGCAGAATCCACCCGCACAAAAGGGCGCAGCCGCTGCAAGCGGCGGGGGCCGATGCCGCGGACCTGCCGCAGTTGCTCCACGCTGCGAAAGTTGCCGTGGCGGCGGCGATACTCCACGATGCGCCGGGCCAGCACCCGGCCCAGGCCCGGCAACTGAGCCAGTTCCACCCAGGTGGCCTGATTCAGCTCCACCTGGAACACCGGCGGCGTTTTCGCCGGAGAGTCCGACGGTAGCCGAGCCGACCGCCGCGCATCCGCCTCCGCCCCGGCGTCGAAGGGGCCGGGAAGCTCTCGGCCGGGCAAATGCCTCCAGGCGGGTGACTTCGGCTGCGGCAGACTCCACGCCACCCAGATGGCCGCCCAGCAAAGTGCAAGCCAGCAGGCAAGCCGCACCTGGTCCGCGGCAGCCAACGCCCAGGCGGCGGAGCGGCCGAACGCTTTCGGCCCGGGCGAGCCGTCGGGCTGGTTCTCTGGAGGGGGCGGTTGGGACGGGGAAGAAGCGGGCATCCTGGTTCTTCACACCCTGGGGGGCTTGGCACGGACACGCGAGCGGTCATCCGGCCACGGCGGGCCAGCGGGCGGCTTCGGCTTCCGCTTCCAGCACCTGGCGCACCACTTGCTCAATCTCGCGGCGTTCTTCCTGGGTGATGCGGCGTTGCGGGGGGCGAGGCGGGCCGAAGTCCAAGCCCACCACGTGCATCGCCGCCTTGAGAAAGCTGATGTTGTACGAGCTGCCTTCGCGGGCGCGGTAATCTTCGATGGGCCGCAAGCGCTGCAGGATGCGCATCGCGTCGGGCCAGCGGCCTTCGTTGCAAGCGCGGAACAGGGCCAGGGTCAAGCAGGGGCACAGGTTGCCCGCCCCGCTGGTGTAGCCGCTGGCCCCGGCCAGCATGAAGAAGGGAGCGAACCGTTCGGCCGAGCCGCAATACCAGTCGATCCGCCCCTGGTCCTCCTGCACCACGCGGTTGAACGCGTCAATATCGTTCACGGCGTACTTGACCCCGACCACCTTCGGGTGATCGGCCAGGTCCAGCAGCAGCCCGTCCGAGGGGATTGCTTCCTTCTTGTAAACGATTGTGGGGCAGGCCAACTGGTCCAGCAGCGCAGTGTAGTAGTCCCAGGCCCCGGCGTCGGAAAGATAGGGGGCGGCAAGCGGCATGACCAGCAGCGCCTGGGCTCCCGCATCGAGGCAGCGCTGGCCCAACTCCAGGGCGTAGCCGAGCTGGAAACCCACGGGAGCCACAATCACTGCGTCGTCTTCCAGCACCCGGCGAGCCAGGGCCACCACCTGAACAATCTCCTCGGCCCGGAGCGAATGGAACTCCGCGCTGCCGGCGCAGGGGATGAACACGCGCAGCCCCGCTTCGTAGAGCCGCCGCAGGTGCTTTTCCATCACCGGGGCGTTGATCCGCCCTTGGGCGTCGAAGGCGGTAAGCGGGACCAGTTGTACAGTGCGAAGCCGCTGGGCGCAGAAGGTCATTGACGGATTCTCCGAATCGGACACCGGGGGACAGCTTTCCCCGGCCGGGCTTTCCGTGGCGGTTACCACTTGAAAACGGGCACGGGCAGCCGTTCGCCGTCGCGCAGGGCCGATTGATGAGCCACCACGCCACAGACGGTCATGTTCAGCGCGGCCACCACGTCCACCGAAGGCTGGCGATCCTCCAGAATGGCCCGGATGAACTCCTCGGTCAGATGGCCGTGGGAACCGCCGTGCCCGCCCCCGCGCACTCCCGGCGGCAGAGGGGGACGGCTCAGGTCGGGCAGTTTCTTCAGCGTGCCGTGGTAGCGATTGCCGTAGTAGGAACCTCGTTCGCCGTAGATGCGGCCCGTTTCGGCATGGTAGCCGGACACGCTGCGGACCATCGAGATACGGGCCGTGCCGCCTTGGTCGGTTTCCATCAGGGCTACTTCGTCGTTGAAGGGATTTTTGTACGGATTGTCCGCATTGCGGTAAAGCGGATAGTTCGGGTGGAATCCCTGGCAGGAAACCGACGTGAAGTGCCCTCCGGTCACGCTGACGTAGTAAGCCGTGGCGTGGGTCGGATACCACAGCGGCGGGCTGCCGGTGCGCCAACCCTTGTAGGAGGGAAAATCGCCGGTGATGCGGTGGAAGTATTCTCCTTCCATATAGACCACCTTGCCGAAGCCGCCCGCTTGGTAAATGCGCCGCATGGCGTAGCAGTCGGCCCGATAGGAAGAAGTTTCAAACATCATGTACTTCAGCCCGGTCCGCTTGACCGTTTCGAACAGCCGATGGGCATCCTCCAGGTTGCCCCAGACGGCCGGTACGGCCACGGCCACGTGCTTGCCGTGCTTGAGCACTTCGATGGCGTGCCGGGCATGGCTGGGAGCGTCGGTGGCCACGAAGACAGCTTCGATCGTGTCGTCTTTGACCAGCTCTTCCAGCGAGGGGTACGTCTTCGAGCAGCGGCACGCTTTGGCCAGCCCGGCGCAGCGCTCCGGGAACAGGTCGCTGACGGCCACGACCTGGACGTTCGGGTGGTCCTGGAACCCGAAGGCCGCTCCCCAGCGGCATACCCCGTAGCCGACAATCCCCACCCGTACCTTGCGGTCCGAAACCGGTTTCCACTTTTTTCGGGCGACGTTGGGATCCGTCGGAGCGTCTTCCAGCCCGGGTATGTGCTTCGGCGGTTTGGCCCCGGCCTGGGCGGCCATTGCCAGTGTGGCTGCGCCCACTCCTGCGGTTTGCAGAAAACGGCGTCGGGAAGCTCGTTTTTCCATGGGTTCCTCCCCGTTCTTGTCGGCTGTTAGAGGTAGAAAAGAAGTTCTACGCTGCGCCCGGTGGCCTCCATGATAGCCCCTGGTGCGGAAAAAGCCAAAACTTCCTCCGGTCGGAGAAACGCGGCAGTTCGTCCACGTGCCGTTGGTATCTCGAACACTCCCATTGAGCAAACTCCGTCACGCGGCATGCCCATGTGCCGTCCGCTTCAACCGGCCCAGGGCGGCAAAATCGGTTGTGGCCGCCTGGGATAGACTTCATACTTTGGTTTGCCGCTTTTTTTTGATTTTCCGCTTTTTTATGTGCTGCTTTTGCTGTGCACGATGCGCCCCCAGGGACGAAAAGCGGCGAAGTTGCCTCGGGACGGGAGGCAGTCCCCCACCGGAACCTGAACCGAAAGGCAAACTCGTGGCCGGCCCGATCTACACCCGGCAGGGAGATACCGGACAAACCGCCTTGGGCGCCGGACAGCGCGTGCCCAAGGACCATCCGCTGGTGGTGGTGCTTGGCGACCTGGACGAGCTGAACAGCCACCTGGGCGTGGTCCGGGCGGCCAATCGCCTGCCGCAGTTGGATTCCGCCGTGGAACAGGTGCAGCAGGAGCTGCTCTGCTGGGGGGCGTGGCTGGCCGCTTCGCCTCGGGCGGTGTGGAACCACGCCCAGCAGGAGCAGACCCACGGCTGGCTCCTGCGGCTGGAAGAACAGATCGACCGCTGGAGTGAAGAAGCGCCGTTGCCCCGGCAGTTCATCCTGCCCGGCGGCTGCACGGTAGCCGCGTTGCTGGACCTGTCGCGCAGCGTGGCACGCCGATGCGAACGCCACGTGGTGCGGGCAATCACCACCGCCGGAGCCGAAGATGCCCAGCAGCACGCCGTGGCCACTGCGCTGCTGCGGTATCTGAACCGGCTGTCGGACTGGCTGTTTGTCGCCGCCCGTTGGGTCAACCGGCAGGAGGGCGCCCAGGAAACTCCCTGGGACGGGCTTCCTTTGGTCTAGCGGGGTTACGGGGCGGGTGCGATTTTCGGTCAAAAAGGCGCTTTACCACCCGAAGCCCACAGGATAGTTTTCTAGCTAGTCCGCTGCGGCAACTTCCGGCCGAGGACGAAACTTTCCTGCATTTTTGCCGGCCGGATTGGTCCGCGTGCTCCAGGCACGGCCCAATTTGCGGCACGCACCGGGCCGACAGATTGCCAGGCGGAAGGTGAGGGTGCGACATGGCCGGCCTCGGGGCCGGCAAGGCGGCATGTCGCGCGAGAGTGCGTTTTCTGTTCGTGTTCTCGTACTTGTGAGAAAGGGAAACGTCATGCCGCTGTTTTCGCGCGCCGCAACGGAAAAGAGGGCAGCAGGCGTCTTTCTGGTGGTTGTGTTTGCATTGGCCGGGGTCGTTCTGGCCCAACAGTCCTCTGCTCCCCCGTCGCAGGGGAAAGGACAAGCCGCGTCCACCGGCCCTTCCGCGGGAAACGGTGCCGGGCAAAACGCTGCGGCCACCCAGACACGGCCGCAGGAAGCCTCGTCCCAAGACCAGTCGACGGAACCTGACCGTAGCGGCCCGGAAGACGAAGGCGGGCAGCCAGAAGACTCCGCGGGGGGAGGAGGCGGAGGCATGGGGCCGCCCCCCGAAATCGCCGCGCAGGAAGCCGCAGAAGCGAAACCGGTCGACTTCAACCGGGGTGACCATGCCTGGATGCTCGTCTCCTGTGCCCTGGTGCTGCTGATGACCGGCCCCGGCCTGGCCATGTTCTACGGCGGCCTGGTACGCAAAAAGAACGTGTTGAGCGTCATGATGCAGTGTATCTACCTGATGGCCATCATGACGCTGATTTGGGCCATCTACGGCTATTCCCTGGCATTTGGCCCCGGTCCCGACAACTTCCTGGGCGAGCTGATCGGGGACGGTTCCTACCTGTTCATGCAGAACGTGCAGACCTATATCGACTCGAAACAGGGGTTCGTCGTGCCGATGGCCGGCGACATTCCCCGGCTGACCCACATGCTGTTCCAGGGGATGTTCTTCATCATCACTCCCGCTCTGATTGTCGGCGCTTTTGCCGAGCGGATGAAATTCAAGGCCATGGTGTTGTTCATGGTCATCTGGGGCACGGTGGTCTATTGCCCGTTGGCCCACTGGGTTTGGGGCGGCGGGCTGCTCCAGGCGGGAGAGAGCCCCTGGCCGATTCTGGGAGCGCTGGACTTTGCCGGGGGTACCGTGGTTCATATTAGTTCCGGCATTTCGGCGCTGGTCTGCGCGGTGCTGATTGGCAAGCGGTTGGGCTACGGTTCCGAGCCGATGCCGCCGCACAACCTCACCTACACGTGCATCGGCGCTTGCTTGCTGTGGTTCGGCTGGTTCGGTTTCAACGCGGGCAGCGCCCTGGCCGCCGATGGGATTGCCGCCAGCGCGTTTGCCGCCACGCACTTCTCGGCCGCAGCCGGAGCGTTTGCTTGGGCCACCATTGAATGGACCCTGCGAGGCAAGCCTACCGTGCTGGGGGCCTGCTCTGGAGCGGTGGCCGGACTGGTGTGCATCACGCCGGCCGCGGGGCATGTCCACATGATGCCCGCAGTGCTGATGGGGCTGCTGGCCGGCATCTTCTGCTACTGCGCCTGCACGACGCTGAAAAATCGTTTCGGCTACGACGACTCGCTGGACGTGTTCGGCATCCACGGCGTGGGCGGCACACTGGGGGCCATCCTCACCGGGGTCTTCGCCACCCGAGAGGTTTGGGACATTCACAACGGGCAACCCCTCGGACTGATCGAAGGCGGCACGCAGATGATCCCTCAGATCCTGGCCGTCCTGATAACATGGGGTTACGCGATTGTGTGCACCTACATTATCCTGAAACTGCTGGACGCCGTGGTTGGTTTGCGCGTCGAGCAGCAGGAAGAAATCCAAGGGTTGGACCTCAGCCAACACGGCGAGGAAGGGTATATCTTCCTCTAACGCATCCGTTCGTCGGACCGCACCATCCGCCCGTGCCCGCCGCTGCCCCGGGCAAGCGGCGGCCGGGTTTGTTTTCCCTACAAACTACCTGGAGAGGGTTTCCCCATGAAAAAGGTCGAAGCCGTCATTCGCCACTTCAAACTGGAAGACGTCAAGAACGCCCTTACCGAACAGGGTATCCACGGGATGACGGTCACCGAGGTGCGCGGCTTCGGCCGCCAGAAAGGGCACACCGAAATGTACCGCGGCACCGAGTACGCCGTGGACTTCGTGCCCAAGGTCAAGATCGAGGTGGTCGTCGCCGACGCCCTGGCTCAACGGGTGGTCGATACCATCATCCGCTCGGCCCAGACCGGCCAGATTGGCGACGGCAAGGTGTTTGTCAGCGACTTGAGCGAGGTGGTCCGCATCCGCACCGGCGAAACGGGCGAGGACGCCCTGTAGCCCCTCGCCGCCGGCGGTGTTCAACCTTCGCGGCGCCAGGCGGCCGCGTCCTCGCCGTCCAGCCGCAGCGTCAAACATTTGGCGCTGCCGCCGGCCTTGACGAATTCGTCCAGCGGCGTTTCCACCGGCTCCCATCCCCGCTCCCGTAACGCCCGATGCAGTCGGGGGCAGCCGGTGTTGGTTATCACTCGGCGACCAATCACCACCGCGTTGCAGGCGAAACGCCGCGCCTCTTCCACGTGGACCGGGATTAGCTCGGCCACATGGGCCCGAAGCGCCTGGCGACCGTACTGGTCGAACGCGTCCGGAAAATAAATCGCCAGGCCGGGGGCCAGCGGGCAGAAACAAGTATCCAGGTGGTAGTAGAACGGGTTGACCAGTTCCACTGGAATCACCTGGCAGCCCAGCCGACGGCCAATCCACTGGTGGCCCGCCGCGTGGCTGCGAATACGATAGCCGCCGAAGAGCGTGGGCCCGCAGAACAGCGCATCCCCGGCCCCTTCGAAGTGGTACGGCTCCGGCAGATCGACCGTGCGAAACCCGTGCTGCTGGAACCACCGTTTCTGATAGGGACGTTCCCGTGCCCGTTCCCGGTAGCGAAAGTTGGACAAAATCACCTGATCCCGATACACCAGCCCGGCATTGGCCGTGAACACCAGATCGGGCAGCCCCGGCACCGGGTCCATCAGATACACGGTGGCTCCGGTCTCCTGAATCAGGTCGCGCAGCCGTTCCCACTGCCGAGTCGCTTCCCGGTGGTCGGCTTGCCGCCGCCGGTCCATCCAGGGATTGATCTCGTACTGGATGCCGTAATACTCCGGCGGGCACATCAGCACCGAAGGCCGGTCGGCAAACGGGTTTGCCGCTTGCGACATCCTTGCTCCTCCTGGCCTGCGGCCCTCGCAAAATGGAACGCCTCATCCGGCATGGGCGTCCGCTCCAGGTGGCCGAAGTATGCCATAGCTCCACGCAACCGCACAAGCATCCCCGGCAGGAAGCAAAGGCGGCGGAACGGACCCGGCGGGCCCAGTGGGTCTGCGCGGAAGCGAACTTGCGCAGAGGAGCCGTCCCGGTGCAGAAGCAGCGGTGTTCCCGCCCGTTTGGTGCAAATAGCCCAGCGTCTGCTTCTGGCCCGGTGAGGCTACTGTTGCTTTCTCTTGGGCTTTTCCGATCCCTGCGGCAGGGCGTTGAGTGTGTAATACAGGTCCGCGTGCAATAGCGGCGAGCCGTCGCCCGCGGCCAGTTGCCGCAGTTGCAGGTGGAACACCCGGCCGGTCTGCCGCCTGGGCACGTGCAGGTGGACCTCGTAGCCGTCCGGGGAAAGCTCGACTCGGGCCACGCGGTTTTCCCGCCGCTTGATTTCCGGCGATCCGTAAGTGGACCAGTAGTGATAGGTGTAGGATTCCAGAAAGTACGTCTCCAGCCGGGCGGCCCGGGCCCGGTTGACCGGCTTGGTAAACCGCAGCCGCCATCCTTTCGGGGTGACTTTCATCCACAACACCTCGAACGGCACACGGCCGGTGTAAACGACCCGTTGCAGCCCATGCACCTGGCCGCCTACGGACCCCCAGCCGCGGTTGGTTTCGGCCACGAAGAGCGAACCGTCGGGCGCGAACTCCAGGCGATTCACGCCGCACTGAAACCCGGTGCGGAACAGCGTCACGGCCCCCTGCATCCGCCCGCCCACTTCTTCCAGCATGACCCGCATCAGCAGCGAGTTGGTCTGATCGCCCACGATGCACTGGCCGGTAAACGGGCCGAAGCGGCCGCCGGTGGTGTCCCAAACCGGCTCGCTGACCGAACGGCTCATCCAGTAGGGGAACCAGACGGCCGGAGGGACCGGCCGCGGGGCGTGTTTTTCATCCAGCCCGGCCCAGCGCACGCTGGCCACGTGGCCGTAGAACTCGCCGCGGCGTACTTCGTGCATCTTGCAGGCGGCGACCCATTCCCCCTGGTTGTCGGTGTAGTAAAGCCGCCCGTCGGGAGCGAACTGCACGCCGTTGGGGCTGCGGAGGCCGAAAGCCCAGGGAATCATCCGGCCCTGGGGAGTCACTTTCACGCACCAGCCGCGGTAAGCCGCCCGGGACTGATGCCCGCCACCAAAGGCCAGGTTGAGCGTGAGAAAGAAATTGCCCTGGGCGTCGCGGGCCGGGCCGAAGCAGTACTCGTGATAGTTGCCCGAGAGGCCGAACTGGTCGCACACGGTGGTGAAGCGGTCGGCGCGTTCGTCCCCGTCGGTGTCTTCTACCAGCGTCAGCTCGGGGCGTTGGGCCACGTAGAGCCGCCCGGGCGGAACCAGGCACAGGCCCAGCACTTCGTGCAAGCCGGTGGCCCAGCGGCGCCAGCGCACCTGGTCGGGGTCTTCGGCCGTGGGATTTTCCACCAGCCAGATATCGCCGCGACGGGTGGCCACGTACAGTTTGCCGTCGGGCCGGAAGACCAGCCCTCCGCCTTCGATCAACTCGCCCTCGGGCAGCGGGAGCGTCTGCACCAGGTAGTGCCGGGCTTCGCCTTCGGTGGGCGGGAAGTCCCGGTCCAAACGCCGCTGGAGCTTGACCATCAGCCGCTGCGGCAACTGGGGCCGGTAGTAAAAGCCCCATTCGCCGCGGACGTTGCCAATCTTAATTAGCAGATGGTTCTTGTCCGGCTGCAAAGGGAGCATGACCTGTTCCTGCCCGGCTGCCACGGGACGCTCCACGTCGCGATAAAGCAACCGCTTGCCGTTGAGCCAGAGGACGATCCCGTCGTCGCTACCCAGGCTCAGGTGCAGTCGAACGGCTTTCTTTACTTCCACCTGCTGGTAGAGATAGCAGGCACAAAAGTCCGACTCCCGGAACAACCGCTTCAGATTGAACGCCTTGCCGGGCGGAATGACCACCTGGCGCCAGCGGACCGGACCGCTTTTGCCCTGGTAGGTGGCTTGCAGGTCGATTTTCTTTTCCACCGCGTGCGACTGGTCCAGCCGGCGGTTTTCAAACGGTCCGATGAGCCACCAGCGATTGGCAAGCTGGACCAGTCCGCTTGCCGCAAGCGACGCCCGGAGCGTTTCCTCCCGGGTGGCCTTTTTCACATAGACCAGTTCCTGCTCGGCCCGAGCGGCCAGCGGGAATCCCAACGCGGC
>WFOE01000138.1 GCA_015488215.1 Planctomycetales bacterium | reverse complement strand
GCCCTGGGCCGGGCCAAGCGCGGGACGGGCAAGCGGCTTTCGCCCAAAGAGCGAGCCAAGCTGCGAAAACAACGCGAAAAAGAAGCCCGGCGACGACGACGGTTGCAAAAACGCCAAAAGGGACGCTAACTAAATGGGGAGCAATTAGTTTTTGAGCAGAAGCGGATGACGTAGTTCCCCGGCGAGCCGGGGACGTCAGTCCCCGGAGGAAAAGAACGAGTAAGCGTTTTTCGCTGGTTTCTCCGGACCTCCCCGGACTGAAGTCCGGGGCTCGCCAAGGGCAGATTTAGCCATGGCGCGGTGTGCTCTTAAAGAATATGTGGTTGTGAACCTACCCCCCTTCGCTCAGCACGACGGGCACTTCCAACTCTTCGCCGTTGCGAAGCAGCTTCAGCACCACTTGCTCTCCCGGCTTTTTTTGTTCCAGCACGTCCAGCAGCTCGTCCCGGGTCCGCACCCGTTTGCCGTCGATGGCAAGGATGATGTCCCCCAAGTGAATCTGCCCGAACTGGTCCACCACCGTAGGACGCAGGCCCGCCTTGGCTGCTCCGGAGCCGGGCACCACCCGCAGCACGAGTAGTCCATCTACCCGGGCTAGTTGCCGGGCGGCCTGTTCGTGCAGCTCCACCCCCAGCACGGGACGCCGCATCCGCCCGTGGCGAATCAACTGCGGCACCACGCGGTTGACCGTATCGACCGGCACGGCAAACCCAATCCCGGCAAACGCCCCCGAGGGGCTCTGAATGGCCGTGTTGACGCCGATGAGCCGCCCGGAACTGTCCAGCAGCGGTCCGCCGGAGTTGCCCGGGTTGATGGCCGCGTCGGTCTGGATGACCTCCTTAATCGTGCGGCCCGATACGGACCGCATCCGCCGGTTCAGGCCGCTAATCACGCCGGTGGTCAGTGTGTGGTCTAGCCCGAACGGGTTGCCGATGGCGAAGACTTTCTGGCCCACTTTCAGATCGAACGAAGTGCCCACCGGGATGGGCTGCAGTTTTTCGGCCGGGGCGTCGATCTTCAGCACGGCCAGGTCGTAGTCGGGAGCTGCGCCCACCAGCCGGGCGTCCCAAGTGGAACCGTCGGCCAGGGTGACCTTGGCCCCGGTGGCGTCCTGGATGACGTGGAAATTCGTCACCACGTACCCTTTGGCGTCCCAGATGAACCCACTCCCTGTGCCTCGCGGCACTTCCTGCACGTTGATTGAAAACAGGTCCCGCTGATGCACCACCGTGGTGATGTACACCACGGAAGGAGCGGCCTTCTCGAACAGAGCGATAGTGGCCTTCTCGTCTTCCAGTAACTCGCCCCGAGGAGTCACGGGACGCGGTTGAGCCATCGGGTCGCGCAGCGGCGCCCAGTTCCACCGCACCTGCTGCACGACCAGCAGCCCCACCAGAACCAGCACAACCACCACCAACACCACGTTGACCGGACTGCGCGAAGGCCCCGATGGGCGATACATCCCCTGAACCGACACGGCCGGCAAACTCCTTTTCTGCTGCGTTCCCTTGGCGACAAACCCCCGGCGAGATTGCCGGAGAGCTAGCGGATTTCCAGGTAGAGTTCCTGACGCCCGTTTTTCATCTTCCAGTTGTTCCAGCTTGTGGAATCAGGTTCCCAGGGGAGCCGGGCATACACGGTCCCGATGGGCACCTTCAGCTCCGAACGGCCCGGAGGCACATTCCACAGCACGCCGTTGATGTAGAACGGCTGGGTTACCCCGGTCAGGTTGTTGATGACCAGCGTGCCCTGAACCACACGTTGCACTTCGTCGCGGAACTTCGGGTCCTGCATCTTGCCCAGCAGCAGCGGGTAGTAGCGGTCTCCTTCGCGCCGGGCCAAGTCGCGCACGGCCCGCAGGGCTTCGTCGCTCTGGGCGGCCAGGGCCTGCACCTGGTTTTCCAGCCGATCCACGCGCAGGATGAGCTCCTGCGCCCAGTCGGGCAGCTTTTCTTCTTGCCCCTGCTGCCGGGAAGCCAACTGGCGTTCCAGCTTGTCGATCCGCTGGAGTAACTGCTGCGCCCACGCCGGTGGCTGCTGAGCAGCAGTGGGCGAAGACGGCCGTTTTTCCGGTTGCTCCGACGAGGGGGCTTGCCCCGCCTGTTGCGCAAGAGCCACAGAAACAAACGCCCAAGTTCCGATTACGCTTGCCACAGCCACACGATGCCACGCCATGGTAGTGCCCTCCGGTGAAAGAGTCCGTTAGTTTTGCTGCCACCAGCAAGGGTTCCCTGTTCATCGTATCCCTTGCCATCGCAATTCTCCAGCACCAGGCCGGCCTGACGGTGCTTGCATCCGGTGGGGAGCTTCCGCTGGCAGAGGTTTCGATAGCAAGAGGCGTCCGCTCCCCAGCCCTTTCGCCTCCTGGCGGCTTTCGGCACGGCCTGTCCCGGGGACCGGCCGGTTTGGACCCAAACCCTAGCCCCGGAGTTCCTGAACGAGCCTGACCAAGAAGCTCCCTCTGGGGATTCTGGACCGGTGTATGTAACCTGTTACTGGACAACACGATACGGGAAGAAAAACCGGCCCCATTCCCGCCCACAAAGGGAGTTGATTTGCCGCAAAATTGGCGATAGTATTTTGTAGCAGACAGGGGTTTCCATCCCCTGATGTGGCGGAGTAGCTCAGTTGGTTAGAGCAGCGGAATCATAATCCGCGTGTCGGGGGTTCGAGTCCCTCCTCCGCTACCTCGCCCAAGCCCGAGGAAGGCTAGGAGCAAAAGAGACTCCATCCGCCCCGCGACCGGCTCCGTAGTCCGGCCTGCGCCTCCACGAAAAACCCCCGGGCGAACCGGGGTCCGTCCCGGGGGCAGAACATGGAGGTCAGCGATGCAACCCAGCCAAGCGCTCCACCAGTTCTCACGGAGGATGGATCACATGCTGGCCCCCATGCAACAG
>WFOE01000137.1 GCA_015488215.1 Planctomycetales bacterium | reverse complement strand
CTTGCCAGCGAGTCCACAAACGCCTCGCATCCGCTTGTGGACATCCAGTCCGACATACCGAACCTGGCTAGGGGAAGGAGGCGTGTTCATGGTACACTCGCCGGAGGCAAGACCGAGGGCGGCCCCGGCCATGCCGAGCATGATCCCCAAGAGATCGTTTCCCAAGACCCGGTAGGGGAGACCCCAGGCGGCTCTTTCTGGGAAGTGCAGTTGGGGGAACCGAGTGTGCGGCTCCCACCACGCGTCTTGACTCGGAACATACCCGTTACGAGTACAAGCAGGAACGCTTCGATTTCCGCAGGAGCGGAAGCTCCCCGCGCAAGGCGCACGGCGCAAGCCGATTCAAGTTTGGCGAGCCCCGGACTTCAGCCGGGGAAGCCCGGAGAAACCGGAGAAAAACGCTTGTTCGTTCTTTTTCTCTGGGGACTGAAGTTCCCGGCTCGCCGTTTCCAAGAATCAGCGTTTATGCTCGCCCGGGGCGGTAGCACCTTGCTCAAGACCCAAGCCGCAAGACCTCTTCCAAGCGGCTTGGCGGGGAACTGCCCCCTCGCCTCTGCTTAGCAATGCATTGCTATCCGCTTAGAAACTTAGAAACAGATGCCCGAGCTGGTTCAAAGGTGTAGAATATCGGCAGTGGCGTTTTCCGGTCTGCGTTTTGTCAAGGGGGGTGGGTGCACGTGGGGCCGGGGAAGCGAATCGGGGTGTATTGAGGAGTTCGAGACCATGACCTCGCCGGGGCAATCCGGCCGGCGGACCGCTGGGAAGAAGATTACCCGCAGCCGCGTGTTGCAAAGTTTCGGCGGTCCGTTCCCGCCCATGAAAACCAGCTTCGGCTACGGGGTAGGGCTGACCCTGGTGGCCCTGATGCTGGTGTTGTTGTTGAGCGTCTACTTGCTGGTGATTGGAGTGGCCGCCTGGCTGACGTTGCGCCATCTGACAGGGAACGTAGAGCTGCTGTCCAAGGGGGTGGTAGGCTGGGGGTTCTATCTGATACTGGCCGCCGTAGGGGTGGCCAGCGTGTTCTTTCTGATCAAGCCGCTGTTTCATCGGGAAGAGGAAGACGAAAGCCAGCACGAGCTCTTTCCGCATGAACAGCCGCTGCTGTTTCAGTTCTGCGCCCGGCTGGCCGAGGTGGTCGGGGCACCGCGTCCTACACGTATCTTCGTCTCACTTAGTCCCAACGCCGGAGCCGCCTTGGGCCGCGGCATAAGCGGGCTGTTGGGCAAACAACTGTGGCTACACATCGGATTGCCGCTGGTGCGGGTGTTCACGCTGCGGCAACTGGCCGGAGTGCTTGCGCACGAGATGGGCCACTTTTCCCAGCGCTGGGGAATGCGGCTGGGCTGGATGATCCGCCGAACGTGCCACTGGCTGCTGCGCGTGGCCTACGAACGCGACGACTGGGACCGGCGACTGGAACGGCTCAGCTCGTTCCAGGACTGGGGCATCCTGGCCCTGCCGGCCTGGACGGCCCGGGCGTACGTTACGGCCACTCGCTGGCTTCTGCGTTGTCTGGCCTGGATAGGCGTGGGGGTGGCCGGATTCTTCATGCGGCAGATGGAATACCAGGCCGATCTCTACGAGGCCCGGCTCGTTGGCAGCCACTGGTTTGTGCAAACGATGAAACATCTCTGGCAGGTTCAGATGAGTTACCAGCAGGCCGTGGATTTTCTGTGGCTCTCGCACCACGACGGTCGCCTGGTGGACGATTTTCCGCACATGGTCCAGCGACTCACCCAACGGTTCCACAAGGAAAAACCCAACGTTTACGAAGAGGAATGGTTGCCCGAGCAACGCCTCGGCTGGATGGACACCCACCCGACCGATCCGCAGCGCATCCAGGCGGTGCGGCAGGCGGCGTTGCCTGGCCTGTTCCACGACGAGCAGGTAGCCCAACTGCCGGCCCGGGTGTTGTTCGTCCAGTTCGAAAGTCTCTGCCGGCAACTGACCGAACAGGCGTACCGACGAATCCTCAAACAGGGGTTCCGGCGACAGTCGCTCTGTTCGGTGGAAGAACTGCTGCACCAGCATGCCGCCGAGCAGGAATACGAGGAGGCCTACCGGCGCTACTGCCAGGGAACGGTGCCGGGGGACTGGCTGGTGCTTTTCCCCTTGCAACTGGACCGCCGGCTTCTGCCCGAACAACTGGTACCGGAAAAACTGGTTCCCATCCTGGAAGGCTATCGGGAGGTAATCCAGCGGAACCGGTTGTTCTTCGACCAGGGCGTGAAGCTGATGCAGCAGAGTTTCCACGAGCAAGCCTGGGCCGACGTACTTCCGTGCCTGGTCATTCATAGTCAAGGTAAGGCTCGCCTGACGATGCTGCAGCGCGCAGCGGAAGCGGCACGCGATGCCCAGGAACACGCACGCGAAGCCCACTCGCTGACGGAGCCCTGGTACCACGCTTTGCAACAGCGATTGCAAACTGTTTTGAGCTGGGTGCGGCAACACGACAAGCTCTTCCCCGAACAGGAAAACGTGCGGCAACTGCTTGTCCTCGCCGAGCTGCTCCAGCGATTGATGGCTTCCCAGGCCGAACACGTGGGAGAGTTGGCTCCTCGGTGTGGCCAACTGTTCTTGTTGAGCGAGCTGATTGGCGAGGCGGAAACCGACGAAGCCTTGACCGTTTTCGCCCAGCGGTTCGAGGAACTAGCTGCCGAGGTGGAACAGACCCTCCAGAGTTGGCTGCAGTCCCTGGCCGACCTGGACTATCCGCTTGACGACGGCGAAGCGGTGACCATCGGGCAGTGGCTCACACTGGACGTGGAAGTGGATGCGGACGCCCCGTATGGTTTCCGGGTGCAGCAGCAACTGGAAACGGCGTTGGACCGCTATGGGCTATTGCTACGGCGTTTGTTTTCCCGGACCTGCAAACTGGCCCAACTGGCCGAGCAGCAGTTAGGGCTTCCTCCCTTGCCGGAGCCTCCGGAGGAAAAGAATTAGCAGGACGGCCCCTGCGCCTTCTCCCGACAGGAGAAAGCAGAAACAACGTCGGGCAAACGGGGCGAGCGAGCCTCGGGCCGTGGCGTTGCCGCGGCCAATCGGGGATTCAGCCCAACCAGGCGGCGAACTGTTCCCGTAGGGCATCCAGTCCGGCGTTGAGGCAACTTACCGTGCTGGCAAAACTGACCGCCCGGCAGCCGTGTTCCACGGCGCGCTGGACAAACTGGGCCGAAGGGGCCACCGTGGCCCACACCTTGCCGTGACGTTGGCAAGCCTGCTCCACGGCGGCAATGGCTTCCCAGAGCCGGGGATGGTCCCATTGGCCCAAAATGCCCAGGGCCTGGCTCAAGTCGGCCGGTCCGACGAACAGCAAGTCCACTCCCTCCAGGGCGGCAATCTGCTCCACGTGGTCCAGGGCGCCCAGGGTTTCGATCTGGATGGCCACCATCTGTTCCCGATTCGTTTGCTGGGCAAACTGGACCGGATCCAGCTTGGCGTAATGACCGTCGCGGCCGCCGGTGTTGAATCCCCGCTGGCCCAGCGGAGCAAACTTGCTCCACTGGACGAACTGGGCGGCCTGCTGGCAGCTTTCCACCCGGGCGGCCATCACCCCGGCCGCTCCGGCTTCCAGGTTCTGGGTCACGGCATGGTAGCCGCTGGGGGCCATACGCACGAAGCACTCCAAACCGTGGGCCTGGCCGGCCAGCACGGCCGTGACCACCTCCTGGTAGGTCCAGCCGGCGTGTTCCTGGTCGATCCAAAAGGCGTCGAACAGACCCGAAAGGCCGAACAGGTCGATTACCACCGGGTGAGGGATGCGTCCTACGGCAAACAGCCGTAGCAGGCGCTCCTCCTGAAGGCGCTGTTTGAGCGAAGGCATGGACGTTTCCTGGGAGGGGGGCACAAGGAAGGATATACCAGGGAGCCGGAAAACCAAACGGCCGCCCGGACGGCGTTCCGGGAAGCTGTTGCCCGAGTGTGGTCTTCCCGGTGGAAAAAATCAACTCGCGGCGTCTTTTTCGTGTGCAGGAAAAGCCCTGCGGGACCGGAGGGCTTTCCTGCTCGCCCAGGACGGGAAAGCTGCGTAGAATACTGAGGGAGTGCCGGAGCACCCCGATGCTCGGCCGGGCCGTTGTCGGGAAGGACAGGGACCTTGCAGACGGCAAAACGGGACTAATTTTCCCCATCCCGACGGCCGATAATACTTGACGCCTTGCGGCAAAGCGCTACGCTTGAACTACATCCTGCAGGCGCCGTAGCCAAGTGGTCTAAGGCAGCGGATTGCAAATCCGCCATCCCGGGTTCGAATCCCGGCGGCGCCTCTGGCCAAGTGGTACCCCTGTGGCCGTGTGCCAGAGGGGTTCTGCCTTTTCGCCCCCCGGTTGGGGATTCTGTTGCAGGCCCTCGGATGGCCGCCGATTTGCCGACACCCGACGTGCACTCTCCCGGGCAGACCGACGGTCGCTGGAGCGGCCGCTGGGTGCTGCTGGCTATTTTTCTGGTGGGACTGTTGCTGGCCGGGGGAAACGTCTGGTTCCAGCGGCAACAAACGCGCCGTGCGGCGCGATTCTGGGGGCCCGAGGCGGCTCGTACCATTGCCCAAAGCGGCGATATTACGCTGTACCTGCTCGGCGCCCCCCAGCCCGAAGGGATCTCCTCCCAGGAAATCCGCTCTGCCCAGTGGCTGGAAGCGGGCGGCAAGCGTTACCCAATCCTGGCCACGCGCGACGTAAGCCGTCTGGGTGGGATTACGCACCTGCGGCGGGCGCTGGTACTGGACCACTTCTACGCTTCCACCGCACCGCAACCGTACCGAGGGCCGTGGCGGTTTGCGTTGCTGTTTCGCCGCCAGGGGCAGGAGGCTTTGGTGCTGTGCGACGATACGCTACAGCACGTGGGACGCCGGGACGGCATGAGCCTGAAGGTGCTCCTGGTCGAGGGACGCCGCTCGTTGCTGGCGGCCGTGTTGGCCGAGCTGCTGCGCCGGGACGCCGCCTTGCGCGAAAAGTGGCAACAGGTCAAAAAAGGCGACTTCCATCCTTTGCCCACGCCTGCACCCGGGAAGGGGGACTCGGGCTCCGCCTCTGGGCCTGCGGAGCTTCCGAAAAACGAATCGCCACCGGACCGGAAGTAATCCAGAAGCGATATTGCTGCACCGTTCCCGGCACAATTAACACGTACGTGCGCTGCCGGTGGGGATCGAACCAGCAGCCGCCCGCGGCCTGGGCGGATTGCCACTGGGGCTGTTTCGGAGGGTACTGAGGCGCCGCTTTCAACCGTCCTCGCAGAACGAACAGCCACGCCTGGACCGATTGGGCCTCGTGATTCATCAGATGGTGCACCACGCCTTGCCATCCTTGCAACCGGACGGGACGCCATCGCACGCGGCGGCTGGCTCGCAACACCGGCGGCACTTCGTCGGCCGGATCAGTTTGCCGGCGGGTAATCCAGTGTTCCGGCTGCTGAAAGTCGGCCGATTGCAGTTGGTCCCAGGCGGATCGGGCCAGGCGAGCGCTGGCCGGAGGCCAGAACCACCAGAGCAGCAACGCCGCCACCAGCCCCACAAGGGCTGCCGCTGCTTTCCAGGATTCGAGGCGGCGAAGGCTGAAGCGAACCCAGGCCGACTCGCCTTGCGCGGCTGTTGCAGGAGCGGCGGTTTTACTGCCTGCGGGCGTTTTCGGGACCGCCGGTGCCGTTTCGGCAACTGCGGCCATTGCCTGGAGCACGCGCTGGCGCAGTTGTGCCGAAGGGGGTTCCGGCAACGAGCCCTGTAACAGTTGCCGCTCGAGTTGCCGGTCCCAGCGGCGAATTTCCCGAGCCACTTCCCGCCACAGGGGATCGTTCTGGAGCAGATCGCGCCAGCGGGGCTCCGGAGGTTCAGCTTGCGGGTCTGCTCCGGTGGCCAGCAACCATTGCAACAACTGCTCTTGCTCCGGCATAACGGGGCATCCTGTGGTTAGTCGGCCGGAACGGACGCGGCATGGACCACCCCGCCGCGCTTCTTGCCCAGCATGGCACGCAGGCGCGCCTTGGCCCGCGACAGCCGGCTCATCACGGTACCCAAAGGAATGTTCAGCCGCTGGGCGATTTGCTGGTAGGTGGCCTGCTCGAAGTAGTGCATCAGCAACACCACCCGATATTCCGACGGCAGCCGGTTCAAGGCCTGTTGCAACAGCTCGCCGTCCCAGGACTCCTCCGGGGGAGGATGCTGGACCCATTGGTCCCACAGTTCCTCGGGAGCCAACTGCGGCTCGCGTTGCCGTTGCCGGAGCTGCTGGCAAAAGCAGTTGCGTACGATGGCCAACAGCCAAGGGCGAGCCGACTCGGCATGGCGGAGCTGTCCGATTCGGGCACAGGCCTGTAAAAAAGCCTGCTGGGTCAGTTCTTCGGCCTGGTCGCGATTCCCGCTCAAGCGAAAGGCATAACGGTAGACCGCTTCCAGGTGGTCTTCGACCAACTGGGCCGGGGTTACCGCCGGCGCGAGGTGGTCGCCGGACGGGGTGCCAGCGGTCTTTTGTGGGTCCATGGGCGCGAACTCCCCTTCCCAATCAAGTGGATGCTTTTTCACCGTGTATTATTCCCGTTTTCCATGGCGTTACCACCAGGGGGAGCGGATTTCGTCGTCCCAGCAGGGTGCCCTCCGGCGTTTTTCCAGGTGATTCGCGGCCGCTTGCAGAAAATCGGAAATTTTGGGAATATTTCGCCCGCAGAGGGAATCTACTCTCACAGAAGCCGTCGTCCATCCGGTCTATTCGGGGCCGGCTGGACCTGCCGTGGGAACGGGCTTCTTGCGGCAGATGATTTGCTTGACGGTCACAGCACTCGGTTTGCAGAAGGAGAGAGGGCGATGAAACGCTTCGGATTCTTTGCCACGCTACTGGCCGCCGTCCTGTTGGTAACCGGTTGCCAACCCAAGAGCGACAACACCCAGGGCACCCAGGACACAGGCGGCGGTGGGCCGGCGGTCACGCCTCCGGCTGACGGTGGTTCGGATCAGCCCGCCACTCCGCCTACGCCCGACCAGGGCAGCAACACCACGGCTCCGGCCGACGGTGGCGGAGCGGCTGACGGTGGTGCCAAAAAGGACGATGCCGCCAAGAAAGACGACAAGGGAGCGGCCCAGAAAGAAGCTCCCAAAGAAAAATAGGCACTAAGTAAAAGCGACTTTCCCTAGAAAAAGGGAGTTGCCGAAGTGGTCACTGGATAGGGATGGCCTGTGGGTCATCCCTATCGTCGTTGGGGAGCCGTTCGCTCTGCCCTGCCCCGTTCCCGGGAATTGTCTGCCTGCTGCGAGCAAACTCCGAATCGCCGCATTCGCGTTTCCTTCTGCAAGCGGCAAGCATTGATCTTGGACACGATACGTCGCGCTTCCCCTGGCGGCAACTTGTCCGGATTAAGCAATCGCGTCCGGTCCCCGTCCAGAATCACCCGGTAGGTCGCTTCGAGGGCAAACACGCTGACGATGTGCCGGTCTCCCCCCTCGCGATGAACGATGTACCGCGGCGGGTGGTTGTGGAACAGGTCGCCTACCCAGTCCGAGTAGCACACCTGACCGCTGACCAGTCCGATGAGGCTGTTGGGGATGTCGACCTGCTGGAACGGTCCCTGGAGCATCCGGCGGTCTTTGCCGTTGACGATTACCAGGGGGATGCGGGCGGCGGCTCGTTCCGGGCCGAACCGTTCCCGTTCGCGGCGGGTGATGGGAACCATTGCCCGATGGTCGGCCGTGATGACCAGGATGCCGCGGTCGAAGAAACGCATTCGCTCCAGCGACGCGGCGAACTTGCCAAGCTGTTCATCCACGTAGCGAATACACGCTTCCATTCCCCGTCGCCGCGTGTGAGGATGGCGGAACGGATGGTGCGAAGTGGAAGTAACCAGGCAGAAAAAGAACGGTTGCTTTGCCTGTTTGATTCGCGCCAGCGCCCGGGCATAGAGAGCCTCGTCCGGCGGGGCGTTGAACTCGAACCGGGGCCAGGAGGCGTAAAAGGGAGCTTCGGCTCCCTCCACATGGTCGAAGCCGAGACTGCGGGCCCACGGCCCCATGTTGGCAAAGCCCAGCTCCGAGGAAGTCAAAAACTCGGTTCGATAGCCGTACTGCTTCAGCACCCGTGGCAAAGCGTCGGGCAGGTGGAAAAATCCCTGGAACGCATCGCCCCCGCCGCTTAACAGCCCCCTGGGCGGATGCAGGGGGAGGCGGCCCGTGAGCAGGGCGGCTTCGCCGTCTTCCGAGACGAAGCCGTTGGCGTAGAAGTTCACGCAGGAGATGTTGTCTCGGGCCAGGCGGTCCAGATGCGGGGTCCAGTCGTTCAGGCCGGAAAACCACCGGCTATGAAAAGACGACAACGATTCGACGATAACCAGCACGATGTTCGGCCGCGACGGCTCGACCTGGTAGCACCGATAGGATTCGGTGTAGACGAACCGGCGCCGGAACTGGGGAGTGTAGTCCCGAGCCAGAGCCAGAGCCGACAAGTTGACATCCACCAGATTGCGGTACATCCAGGAATGTACATACCGCCGGCGGCTCTGCCCGTGGATCGCCGCCGTCAGTATGATTGCCGCCAGAGGGACGCCGATTCCCACGCCGTGGAGCCATATCTTCAGACCCTCCTGGTCGGTCTGGTTCTTCTGCTTGCGCAAAGGGGTCAGAAAAAAACAAATGCTGCCCGCCAGAACAACCAGCCCTGCCAGCAGGATGCCGATTAAGGACCAACGCGGCTCCAACAGGAAATGGAACGCATAATCTCCAACGATGTTTTGGTACTTGAGCAGATCGGCAAGAAACGGCCGGGCGTGGAACTCTTTGAACACGACGCAATCGGCCACGTAAAGCCCCCAGCCGAGCAACAGCGTGGCCCGAGCGGCGCAGGCCACCACCCGGGGAATCTTCCGCAGCAACGACACGTAGCCCAGGGCCAGCAGCACGCCGTAGTAGGCGGCATCGTGGGCCAGCACCATGAAAAAACCTTCCCAGGCGTAGCCCGTGGCCCGGAAGATCCGCACTTCGACCAGTTGTGCCCGATAGAGCAGCGGCAGAAAAAACAAAACGATTCCCGCTCCCCTGGCCAGCAGGGGGAAGCTCCGGCGGCCCGGCGACAGCACCGCCCCGATCCGCCCCATTGCGGGTTTCTCACTCTCAGTCATGCCATCGAGGTTTGTCTCGGTTTCGCCTCGGTGGCCGGCGGCCCTGGGCCTGTTTCCTGTGTCCGGCCCTGTTTTTCATACCTGCCAAGCAGGTGTGCGGATTTGGAAAATCTTTTATGAACGCTCCCGGTTGTCGTCCATCCGGAAATACCCCGCGTTTGCTTGCGTTGCCTGCTTGGTCTTGCCCGGGGCCGGAAGTGCTGCTTCCCGGGACGCCACTTTACGGTGGTGCTTTTGGGGCTAGGCGTAGGGTTCCTCTTGCTGCAATCCGGCCGAAGCTCTAAGAACGGGCCGGCGGCTGGCTCCAGCCAGACTTCGCTAGCGTTGATAGCACGGATGCGTTCCTTTGCCGCGGGAAACGATGCTCCTCCAAACCTACGCCACGGCAACACACCGCACTGGCCCGGGCCGTTCTGCCCGGGGCCGAAGGCTCCGGCCAAGCCGGATTGCCGTGGGATTGCTGTTGCTGGTGGCCGCGGCGACCGGCTGCCGCGTGGCACAGTTGCCGCTGCTTTCTTCCCGGGCGGAGCCGGTCCTACAAGCCAGTTCTCCCGACGCCCGGCTGGAGCAGGTGTTGGGCGGCTATGGGCTTTCGCCGGAAGTTTCGGCCAAGTCCCTGGCCCAGTTACTGGTTCAGGTGGAAGCAAACCCTTCGGTCGAAGGGTTGTTTGCCGTGCACCAACAGGCCCGGAAGCTGGCCGAAAAAAGGGCCGAGCGTTCTCAAGCGATGCACTTGCACCTGCTGGCGGCTACGGCCGCATGGGTGGCGCTGAACGATCCCCGGCTGGCCGAGCAGCGGAACCCTTACGACCCCCTGGTGCAGCATCTGCGGCGAGGCTATCAGCACTCGGTCGAAGCCGTGGTGCGGCTGGTGCAACAGGAAAAACCGCTTGCCGCAGGCAAGGGCTACTGGGTCCGAGGCCCGCGGGGGCTGCAACGCCACTTGCAAACAGCGCTCTACTCCGCCACCTGGCATCCGGCCATGGTGGACCGTTACGAAATCGCTTCGGATTACCTCATCCAGGGCCTGGAACAGCACTACCGCAGCTTCGGCCTGGGCGCGCCGTTGATTCTGGTGGCCAGGCATTCGGTTCCGCTGCGGCAGGCGGCCTTTTTCCCTCGGGGAATGGCCGCGCCGGCCACCGCTTTGCTTCGGCCGGCCCAGGACGACTGGTTCACCCGACCCTTGCACCTGGAGCAGATGCCGTTACGGCTGGAGGTTTGGGACACCTACGAAGTAACCCAACTCCAGTTGGCCGAAGGCCGCGTCCCGCTGGAAGTGGACCTGAGCACCCCGTTGGCTTTCTATCTGCACCGGGCCGCCTGGGAACCGCTGGCTTTCACCGGTTTTCTTTGGAGCGAGGAAGCAACCGACCGCCTGGGCTTCTTTCTCTATCGGCCTTACGAGCCGGGCAAGGTGCCCGTGGTGTTTATTCACGGGCTCTGGTCGGATCCATCGGCCTGGGCCGAGATGATCAACCGCTTGCAGGAATCGCCCGAAATCCGCCGGCACTACCAGTTCTTTTTCTACGCTTATCCCACGGGCCAGCCGTTCTGGTACAGCGCAGCCCAGTTACGCCGCGACCTGGACCGGCTGCTGGCCACCTTGGACCCCCACGGCCAGGATGCCGCGTTGCGGCGGATGATCCTGGTGGGGCACAGCATGGGAGGGCTGCTGGGCCGGATGCTCACCGTGGAGAGCGGCGAGGCATTCTGGGCTGCGTTCAGCCGCACGCCGTTTGAGCAAATCAAAGTGTCTCCGGAAGTCCGGGACGACCTGGCCCACACGTTCTTCTTCCACCCGCACCGGGCCGTGCGCTGTGTGGTGATGATCGCCACGCCGCACCGAGGCAGTTACTTTGCCAACCGCATCACGTCCTGGGCAGTGGGCAAGGTGGTCACGTTGCCGCAGACCCTCACGCGCGGCCTGAACGAACTGCACCGCAAGAACCCGGGCATCCGCTGGCGGAACAGCCCGCTGCGCAACCGCACCAGTATCGATTCGCTCCGGCCGAACTCGCCCGCTTTGCAGGTGCTTCTGCAAGCGCCGGTAGCCCCCTGGGTGCACTACCACAACATTGTGGGACTGCGCACGCCGGGGGCTTCCGGCGATGGGGTAGTCAGCCTGCGCAGCGCCCGGCTAGACTTTGCCGCCACGCAGCACGTGGTGGTGTGCGATCACATGAACATCCACCGCCATGACGAAACCATCCGCACCGTGCGGCAGATTCTGCTGGATCACCTGCACCGCGACCTCGGCCTGGTGGAACCCGCCTTAGAAAGCGAAGCGGTACCCGCTCCCTGAGGGCGGGCTACTCCTTGACCTTCGCCGGGTGCGTCATGCGGATGGCCGTGGAGAGGTACAGCGGTAGCAAGGGCCGTGGCCATTGGCCTTCCAGGAACGCGGCCCGGTACTGCTTGGCATCCGGCCGCAGCGTAAAGGTCCATTGGCCCTTGCCGCCGGGTTCGAGCGAGCGGCTGGTCCACCGCACGGGACGAAAGTCCATCGTATCGCTGCGGGCCAGCCAGACACGTACCGTCTCGGGAGCCGGATCGGCCGTCAGCCGGATGGTCCACGAGCCGTCCTTCCCCCGAGTCCATTTCCAGTCCATCTTGGGCAGGGGCTTGCTGCCCGTGTTGTGTTCGTGCAGGGCGGCGAGGGCCCCCACCACCCGGGGCACGTCTTTGAGCCCGTGCCCGTTGTTAGGCACGTAGAGCACCCACCGCGGCCCTTGCAGGTGCGGCCAGTACAGGTTCAGCGCTTCCAGGGGCCAGTAGCGATCGTTGGTGCCGTTGATAATGAGCTTGGGCTGGGTGATGAAGTAGCGATGGTGGTACGGATCCACAATGGCGTTGAGCAGCTTGCCCAGCGGGGTGTTCATCCGCTGGGGGATGCGCCGCCGGGTGTAATCGATAATCTGTTCGGAGAACTCGCCCCAGGCGGCCAGTTGCAGCTTAAGGTGTTCTTCCATGTTCAGCACGTCGATGACCAGCGGAGCCAGGGCTTTCACCCGCGGATCCACGGCCGACGTGAGCCAAGTGGTCCAGCCGCGCTTCGAGCCGCCGGAGACGGTGAACCCGTCGATGGTGATGTTCCATTGCTTCTTGCAGTGGGCTTGCACCGTATCCATGGCCCGCACGGCCGATTTGACCATCGGGCGCAACAGCGGCCAGGAGGTGTCGCCGGTGGTGAGGAACTTGTCGAAGGTGTAGGAGATAATTTGGTCTTCGACCATGCCGCCCAGGATTGGCTGGTGCGGCACTTGTTTAATCACGGCGATGACGCTGCCCAGGCGTTGGGCCACGTGGGCCAGCAGGCGGACTTCGCCGGGCAGATTCATTCCCTGGGGCGGCTCTTCGTACTGCTTGCGCCAGCTCCCCCCGCCGATAAACAGCACCGCCCGTGTGTTGGTTACCTTGGCCGGTTTGAGGATATAAAGCTGGTGTTTCCACGGAATGCCTCGCCAGGTTTGCGAGGTCATGATGATTTCGCAAATCTCGTGCTCACCCACGCGGGTCTGCTGGCGCAGTTTCCAGGAATAGCTCGCATCGGGAGCGTGAGCGTATTTCTTCAGGACTTCGTGCCCCACCAGTTGGAGCAGATTGGGTTCTTCGGCCCGCACGATGGCAGGTGCAATCGCCCCCCAGATCAAGAACGCCGCCAGCCCCCAGTTCTTTGCGTAGCGCTTCACCTCGACACCCTTTCCGGTTGGAGAAAAGACAAAACCGCAACGGACTATGACGTGATACCCATCTCATGGTAATCCGGTTTCGACCGCCGAAAAAGCGCCCTAGCGGGGGGAACGTACGCGGCGCTCCCACTCTGCAAGCAGGCGGCGTAGCCGAGTCGCCACCTCCGGGCGCTGATGCAGGCGGTTCCAGGCTTCGCCCGGGTCCTGTTCCAGGTGGAACAGAAATTCCTGTTGCCGCTCTCCGTCGCGGCGGCGGACGTATTTCCAGGCTCCCTGCCGCACTGCCCACCAGGTGCGCTGCCCGCGACGCTGCCGCCAGAAAACGGTACGCGGCCGGTTGCTCCCCTGGCGTATCAGTGGAAATACGTCGAGCCCATCAAGCGGCCGCGGCGGTTTCACTCCGGTGGCCGCCAGTACCGAGGCGGTCAGGTCCATCGAAAGCGTCACCTGCCGGGTTACTGTTCCCTCGGGCAGGTGCCCCGGCCACCGCACGATAGCCGGCACGCGGATGCCCCCTTCGAACGTGCCTCCCTTGTGGCCGCGAAACGGGCCGGCGCTGCCCAACGGGGTAGGCCCGTTGTCGCTGAAGAAGATTACCAGCGTATTTTCCCGCCACCGGCGGCGATCCAGCTCGGCCAGCAGTTGCCCGATGCCGCGATCCATCTCCTCGATCATCACGCGGTAGGTGGCATAGTCACCTCGGGTGAACTCCTCCGGCGGCAAGGGACCAGAACGGCGGTCGTTGGGCCCCTGGTAAGGAAAGTGAGGGGCGGTGTACGGCACGTACAGAAAAAACGGGCGGCTGCCGTCGTGACGGCGAAGGAACGCCAACGCCTCCTGGGTTATCAGGTGGGTCATGTACTGGCCGTCGCGGTGGATTGGCCGCTCGTTGAACCGCAGCGTGTGCAAGCCGTTCGGTTCGCAGTGGTAGAAATAGTCCACGCCACCGCCCAGGATGTATAGCGCCCGCTGAAAGCCATGCTGCAGCGGCGAGAACTTGTCCAGATAACCCAGGTGCCACTTGCCCGCCAGGGCCGTGGCGTATCCGGCCCGATGCAACAACTGGGGCAGCGTCGGTTCCGTGGCGGGCAGTCCCAACTCGTCCTGTTTTTGTAGCCGCACGGCGTCGTCGTAGCGGCCCACGTTGCCGAAACCGATGGCACATTCCAATCCGCCCACTCGCTGCTGATAGCGCCCGGTCATCAATGCCGTGCGCGTCGGTGTACATTCCGGAGCGTTGGCATAGAAGTCCGTAAACCGCACTCCCTGGGCGGCCAGACGGTCCAGATGCGGGGTGCGAATGTGCTGGGCACCATAGCAGCCCAGGTCGCCGTAGCCCAAATCGTCCGCCACGATCAACAGCACGTTAGGCTGCCGCGGTGCCGTCTCCTCGGCCCTCGCGAAGTGGAACCCTTCCACCGCCCATAGGACAAATAGCCCCAACAGCAAACCGAGCCTGCGGTTCATGGCGACTCCTCAAACAAACACTCCAGCGGACAAACGCCCGGGCCGCTTCTAGCTGCGCATGGCCCACGTTGAGTCATCATGGGCTGCCGCTTGCGGTTTTGCAACTTCCGGCCACGGCACGTTCCCGTCCAAGTTGCCCGAGCTGCGAGCCGGAATTGGGGGCGGTGTGCGTTCTTCGGTTGCGGTGGGGCAAAGAGGTCGAGAAGACCTATCGTTCTTTGCCACAATCGGTGCGCGATAACTTCCTGCGGGCAATTCCGTGACCGTTTAGCCGTGGCAAGGGGCGTTCCGTGTTGGGCTTTGTTCCAGGAGTTTCCTGGCCGTGGTGAACACCTGGTCGAACATCTCCTCGGTCAGGCGGCCGGTAAAGGTGTTCTGCTGGCTGGGATGGTAGCAGCCCAGCAGCCAGCGCCCCTGGCTCAAGGGCACCACCGCGCCGTGGGCAAACCGCGGCGGCGGACCGGAAAACCAATCACGGCTGCGGCCGTGGCGAACCACCGCTTGCCAGGCCACCTGTCCCAGCGCCACCAGCACCCGAAACGGCACCAGATGCAGCGTTCGCTCCAGCCAGGGGCGGCAGTTGGCCAGTTCCTGGGCCGTGGGCCGATTCTGCGGCGGGGCGCAGTGGCACACGGCCGTGATGGTACAGTCGTAAAGTTCCAGTCCGTCGTGACGGGACTCACTGTGGGCCTGGTTGGCAAACCCCGCCCGATAAAGCGCCCGGTAAAGCCACTGTCCGCTGCGGTCCCCGGTGAACATCCGCCCGGTGCGGTTCGCCCCGTGGGCAGCCGGAGCCAGTCCCACGATCAGCAGCCGGGCCTGGGGCGAGCCGAAATCCGGCACCGGCCGTCCCCAGTAAATCCACTCCCGGTAGGCTCGGCGTTTTTCTCGTGCCACCTGGCGGCAGTGTGCGCGGAGCCTGGGGCAGCGGTCGCATTGGACGATGTCCCGTTGCAGTTGTTCCCAAGCGGCCATGCGCTCTTGTTTGGCCGCTTCGCCGCTGGGAGGGTTCAGCCTGCCAGTTCCCACCACACGCTCCAGGTCATGTAGCCGACGTACGCCGTCAGCAGAAACGCTCCTTCCAGCCGCTTCATGGTGTTTCCGCCCGTGTAAGCCAGCGGGAACAACACGACGGTCAAAGCGGCGTGGAACACCAGGTCCCACCACCCCCGGCCCGGAGGGATATTCACTGGAGCCACGCAGGCGGTAATCCCCAGAATCAACAGCACGTTGAACATGTTGGAACCGACCACGTTGCCCACGGCCAGATCGCCGTGTCCCTTGCGGGCGGCCACAACCGAAGTGACCACTTCCGGCAAGCTGGTGGCCAGGGCGACGACGGTCAGACCGATCAACGCGTCGCTTACCCCGGCCATTTCGGCCAGACGAACGGCGCCGTTTTCGGCGCACTTGCCCCCAACGACGAGCAAACCCAACCCGAGTAGAAACAGCAGCACGGCCAGCCCTTTGGATTTTACTTCGGCCTCCTGGACTTCTTCCACGGAGACTTGGGCCAGGGCGTCTCGGGCTTCGCGCCGCCCGGCCTGGAACCAATTCCACGAAAACAGGGCGAACACGGCCAGAAGCATCCCCCCTTCGATGCGGCCGAAATACCCCTTCTGCTCGGGCAAATCGGTAGCGGGAATCCGGAACCACGCGGCGGCAAGCAGTGCCGCGGCGATGAGAATAAGGAGGGGTATTTCCCGGGTGATGACGCGGCTATGGACCGGCAACGGAGAAACCAAAGCGGCCAGCCCCAGCACCAGAGCAATGTTAGCGATGTTGGAGCCGATCACGTTGCCGAAGCTCAGGTCGGAGTTTCCTCCCAGGGCGGCGATGACGTTGAACGCCAGTTCGGGACTGCTGGTGCCGAAGGCGACCACCGTCAGCCCGATGATCAGCGTCGAAACCCCCAACGCTCGGGCGATCGTTACGGCTCCCTGCACAAGCCAGTGGCCCCCCAGCAGCAACAGTCCCAATCCCACCACAAGTACCAGCGGAGCCGGGAATGCGTCGAGCACTCCGCTGGCAAGCAGCACGTTGTTGGAACTGGAAAGCGGCATCGTTGGCGTCGGAAGGCCGGGCTGGCGAGAGTGCGATGTTGCCGTTGTACTTTACGCACGGGACGGTTCGGTGCCAAGGGACGCCACGGACCGAAGTGGCGAAAAGCAGAACGATGGGCGGTTGTCTTGGCGACGAGGTTTTGCAATTCCGGCGCGTTGTCGCCGGAGCCGTCGCAGAAAAGTTCGCCCGCCGGGTGGAGACCGCAACGGGTTTGTGCTAACATGGCCCACAGACGGCAGGGAAGTAAGCAAAGAAACACGTTCTATCACGATCCGTTCTTGTTGTTTTCGCCCAGCACAGGGAAGAGGCATCCGAGGTCGGCTCGTCCGGGGAAGCTGGTTCTCATGCGCGCCCGGAACCATGACCGGTCCCCGGAACAAGCTGCGGTGGTCCGATATTCCTTTTGGCAGGAAAGGTAGTGGCGGCATGACCAACTCGGCCCGGCGTTCTCGCGTGCGTAAGAGTTCTTCTGCTGCAACTCTGGCAACTGCCGTCCGCCGCAAGGCCTACTGGGGCGTGTTCAACCAGACGCTGAAGCGGGTCGCCTTGTTCCCGTACCACCAGCGACAGCAGGCCCAACAGTACGCTCAACAGCTATCGGAAACCCAGGACGGAATGTTCTTCGTGCGGCCGGTGCGAGAGGAAGTGGTCGAATAGCCGAACAAAGGCCGCAACCTTCCTACAGGTTACCGCTCCGGCTGCTTGCCGATAAGGTGCGCCTGGCGGGAACCGAATTGCTGCTTCCACCAGGCGGCCAGCTCCGAAGGGGGTTTTTTGCGCAGCGAAGGCGGCGGTTCCAATCCGCTGCATCGCGGCAGTGCAGCCAGAGCAGCTTGGCGCACTTCGGGTACATCGTCCAGCAGGTGCAATAGCACGGGCACGCTTTCCCGGTGGCCCAAGCGGCCCAAGGCCATCGCGGCCCGACGGCGCACTTCCCACTGCCGGTGCCAGCAGAGCCGCTCTAGCGCCCGGCGGCCTGTCTCGGGCTGTAACTGAGCCAGCGCCTCGGCGGCTGCCACTTGGACCTGGCTTTCCGGCGCAAGGAGCATCCGCTTGAGCACCTGGAGTGCCTCCGGATGTCCCGACCGGCCCAACGCTTCCACGGCGGCCAGCACCACGGGCGTATGGGCATCGTCCACGCGCTCGACCAGCCAGGAGAAATGCTCCGGCCGCGGATGCTCGCCCAGGTAAACACACGCTCGGCGCCGCACTTCGGGATCCGGGTGCGAGACGCCCAGCCGGGCAATCTGGATGGCCCAACTGCTCTCCTCCGCCTGGATCGCCCGAAGCACGTTGCGCCACACCACCGGGTCCTGTTCCCCGCGCAATCGGGCCGCAAGCACGTAGTGCACCAACGGGCCCAGGCGCCTTTGGGTAGCCAGCTTGCGCAACTGAGCCGCCAACGATCGTCGCTCACCGGGCGAAGCTTTCGCCCAACGCCCCAGCAACCGATACGGCCCGCCCAGGGCATGAAGCATCTGCTCGTCCAACACCGGGTCGATGTCCACCCCTTGGAGCAATTGCTCCTCCAGCCACTGGGGCAGCACGTCACGATGTTCCAGCATGGCGCGGCGCCACGTCCCTTTCTGTTCCGGCACGCGGCCGGCTTGCCGCGCCTGTTGCAGCAACTGTGCCAGGCGCTGGGCAACGGGCTCGGGAATCGCCCGCGGGGGCGCTTCCGGCCGAGGAACGTCCGAGGGAACGGCTCCCGCGGCCGGAATGTTCCGCTTGCCGGCCCACTGCCGCAACAAACGCCTTGCGTGTTCCCGGCGCTGCGACAACGGGGCGGTAAGAGGAAACGAGGCTGCTTCTGGCACGCGCCGGGCCAGCAGCTCTTTGGCCCGGGCCCGAGTTCTATAAACGCTGCTCTCCAACGCCTGGAACCACAGCGGCACACTCCAGCGCTCCGGCCATGCGGCTGCGGCCTGTACCACCTCCTGTTGGACCAAGGGGCTTTCGTCTTCCAGCAACCGCCGGGCCAGAGGTTGGGCTTCGGCCGGGGGCAGCCGGCCCAGGCTTCGGGCCACCTGGCGGCGGACTCGCCACGAGGAATCCCTTTCGGCCAAAGCCAGCAGCGGCGTCTGCTTCCAGGCTGCAAGGGCTTCGACGGCCGCGGATCGTACCAGTTCGCCCTCCTGCTGCAAGATGCGCTTGAGCCGTTCCAGAGCCTGCTGTTCCCAGGCAGTGCCGGCCAGATGACCCAAGCTGCGCACGGCTTGCAGCCGCAGGGGGAGCTCGCCGCTTTCAAGCAACGACTGGCAAATCTGCCACAGCAGCCGTGGAGAGTTCCGCGCCGCACGCAGCAGGGCCAGCCGCACCGGGCTGCTTGGGTGTTCTACGAGCGAGGCTGCTCGATCTGGCAGCGGGCGCCCGAGTTGTTCCCAAAACTCCAGAGCGGCAACGACCACCTGGGGGTCGGGACTGCCGGTTGCCCCGGGGTGCTGCGGGCCCTCCCCCCAGACCAGCGCCGGCAACTTCGGTTCTCGTTCCAGTGGTGCCGCGTCCTGGGCGGCGAGCTGCTTCAGTTCCACGAGCACCCGGCGGTGTTCCTGAGCACGGTAGCCTTTCCCGCCGGCGGCCTGGCGATTCAGTCGTTCTAGCGCGGCCAACAGTGTCGCGTGCCGTTGTGCCTGGGGCGGTTTTTCGCCTTCGGAGAAAGGCGGCTCCCAGGGGGAAAGCCCGGCCATCCAGTGCGTGCAGCCCAAAGCGGTCTGAAGCACCAGGCAGGCAACCAGTCGGGCAATTCGCTCCCAACCTGGTCGTCGCCCGCCGGTGGCGAAAGGGGGGGCTTGGCGAGCTTCGTCCATCGGCTCCATCCGGCAAGCTGGCACTGCAAGCAGCGGGCGTTCTTCAAACCGCACTGTGCGGAGCATAGGGACCGCTGCGTTTATCAAACTTGCCCCCGGCAAGCCAGAGCAGAGCGCGACCTTGGTTGCCTGAGATGCTTGGTTCTGAATCCAGCTTTGTTCCGCCGGAAAGGTCTCGTTTCCCATTGCCGGTGGCAAACTGATTTTTATCGGCCAGCGAGCCGCGGTGCTTGACGATTTTCCAGCGGCCAATTGTCCAGCAGGCCGAACTTCTGGCGGATGAATAGGATTAAGAGGTGCTGACTTTCGAAAAGCGTTGGGGAAAGAATCATTCTTCGCCTGCAATTCTCCGGGGCAAGGGAGCAGTGCATGCAACGACCTGACCGGACAGGAAAAGAAATCCGGCCAGACAAGCCGGGTAAACCGGTAAGCTTTTCCCGGCCGAACATCCCATGCAGCCCTTTTGGTTATAAATGGCGTCTCTTCACGGGGGTTGCACCGGAAGGGAAAAGGAACCTGTCCGCTCAGGCAGCGTTGCTTTCTCTGCTGAGCCCTTTTCCCTTCCCGCACGAAACGGACGGTTCGGCCCGCCGCCTGTGCAACTGGACAATCAGGCACAATCGTTCCTGAGAGTTTGGGCTGTAGGGTTTGCGCGGAACTTTCACCCGGGCGGCGCGGGGGTGTTTTTTTGACCGGTTTTTGGGGGTGTTCTATACTCCAGATGGCGGGAAGCACAGGAGGTTTTTCGCCACGCCCTCTGGCAAGTTTCGGTGCTCTTGGCTTCAGCCGTGGGAACGCAGGGAAGGGTCCCCACGCGACCTCCCCGCGATGCAGGAACGGACCCCGCGATGAGCATGCGCCTGCTTTCCCGACGGTTGCTCTCCTTGCTACTGGCGGCGTCGGTCTGGGTTGCCTTGGTCCTGCCTGGGGCCGCGCAGGCTCCGGTGCTTTCCCAAGGCGAGCTTTCCGCTCCCGAACCGATTTCCCCGGTGGAACGCCTTCTTCTGGAAGGCACCCGCCTGGAACAGCAGCGGCGCTGGACCGACGCGGTGGTCCACTACGAAAAGGCCCTGCGCCAGTTTCCCAATAACATCCATCTCAAGGCGCGATTTCAGATCGCCCGCAAGCACTATGATCTGAACCGACGCTATCACGACGTTTCGTTTCTGCGGGCGCTACGCACCCTGAGCCGCGACGAAGCCTACCGGCTGCTGGACGAAGTGCTGCTCAAACTGCAGGCCCATTACGTGGAGCCGCCCCATTGGCGCCGGCTGCTGCAGCAGGGCACAGCCGCATTGGAGATCGCCCTGGAAGAACCGCTGTTTCAGAAATACCACCTGCAACACGTCACCGCCCAGCAACGCCAGCAGTTCCGACGCCAGTTGCGACGGCTGGTGGCTTCGCTTCCCGTCACTCGGCGGTCCGAACTCAGCGCGGCGGTGGCCCAGGTGGCCGCCCTGGCCGCCCGGGAGCTGCAACTGCGTAGCGTCCCGGTTGTGCTGGAATACGTCTGTGGCATGACCGGCTCGCTGGACCACTACACCTCCTACCTGACCCAAAGCGAACTGGAAGACGTGTACGCCCAGATCGACGGCAACTTCGTCGGCCTGGGCGTGGAGCTCAAGACGCTGGAGACCGGGCTGTTGATCCTGCGGGTGATTCCCGGCTCGCCCGCCCAGCAGGCCGGCTTGCAGCCGGGGGACCTGATTGTCCGCATCGACAACGAGCCAATCACGCCGCAGAACAAGGACGACGCGCCCAACCGGTTGCAAGGGCCGCCGGGTTCGAGCGTGGAGCTGATGGTTACGCACCAGCAGCGAGGGATGCGGCGGCTGCGGGTCGTGCGGCGGCACGTGGAAGTGCCCAGCGTGGAAGAGGTGAAAATGCTCGACCCGCAAAGCGGCGTGGCCTATTTCCGCCTGGCCGCGTTCCAGAAAACCACCGCCCAGGAAATGGACGCCGCCCTGTGGAAACTGCATCGGGCCGGAATGCGGTATCTGATTATCGACCTGCGGGGCAATCCCGGCGGGCTGCTCACCGCCGCCGTGGAAGCGGTGGACAGGTTCGTTGATCGCGGCATCATCGTCTCCACCCGGGGACGCAACCCAGGCGAGGATTTCACCTACCGGGCCCACAGTGCGGGCACCTGGCGCGTGCCGCTGGTGGTGCTCATCGACCAGGACAGCGCCAGTGCCAGTGAGATTTTCGCCGGGGCCATTCGCGACCATCGCCGCGGCACCATCGTTGGCACCCGCAGCTACGGCAAAGGGTCGGTGCAGGGAATCTTCCCGTTGAGTATCGGCGGGATGGGGCTGCGGCTTACTACCGCGCGATTTTACTCTCCGGCCGGACGTCCCTTTTCCCTGGTGGGCGTGGAACCGCACGTGAAGGTGCAGCAAACAGCTCGGCCGGTGGACCTGAAAGAACTGCCGCAACTGCGCACGCCTGGACGCGACGACCCCATGCTGCAAGCCGCCCTGGATGTAGCCCGGCGCCACCTGGCCGCCGGCCAGGCAAGACGCTCGCGGTAAGAGAGTTGTTGCTAATTTCTGTACAGACCCGACCGCACCATCCGGCGTGGAACTACCACCTGAAGGGGTCTTGTGTCTTGTGTCTTGAGCAGGGAGCTTCCGCTCCGGGCAAGAATCGACTTGTGGCTTGCGCCGTGCGCCTTGCGCGAGGAGCTTCCGCTCCGGCGGTGATGGAAACGCTCGCGCTCGTAACGGGTATGTTCCGAGTCAAGACGCGTGGTGGGGAACCGCATTTTTCGTCCTCGTTGCCCAGAGGAAAGTGAAGCGGCTGCGGGCGAAAAAATGCTTCCGGACGCTCGGCTTCCTCAACTGTAGCTTGCCAGAAAGAGCCGCCTGGGGTCTCCCCTACCG
>WFOE01000136.1 GCA_015488215.1 Planctomycetales bacterium | reverse complement strand
GGCAGAATTGCCGATCCAAGAGCAGGCCACGTGCAAGGGGAAGTGTTCGACCAGATCGTTTTCGCAACTGGCCCGTAGATTGTGGAACGGCTTTTTCCAAGGTTTCAGGCCAGCTTTGCAAAGGAGCCGTTCAAATTGTGTGGCCGGGTTGACGTCCCGCCAGTCTTGCCGTTTATCGTAAGCCTGCCGGTAGCTTTCCAGACCTCGCCCTAGCACGTATTCCTGGCCCGGCTCGGCCGTTTCCCAGGCTTCCTGCAAGTAGGGGCGTAGGTTGGCAAACAGGGGAACCACCCGCCGCTCTTTGCCTGGCAGGTGTTCCAGCTTGGGCTGAGGAACGTACAGCAAGCCCTGATCGAACCGCACATGTTCCCACCGCAGCGAGAAAACCTCAGAGGGACAACGTAGCCCACCAAAACGGACCAAGGCAACCAGCGTCCGCCAGTCCACGTTGGGCATGGCCTCAATGGCAAGGCGAGTCTGTTCCGGGGAAATGTAGGCGGTTCGGTCCTGAATCACTCCCGGCAACGTCAGCCCCTGGAACGGATTGCGAGTAAGCAGCTCATGCTCTACGGCCTGTTGGAAAATGCGACGAACTTCGCGGAGACGCCGCGCGGCCGTGTAAGCCGCAAGCGTCCCGCCACCGATCAGCTTGGGAGCTGTTTTGATGTACTCGACAAACTCGCGAGCATCGCCCCGGGTGATCGACGCCAGCGGTCGGTCCGGGCCGAAAAAGTCCAGCAGGTGCCGCCGGGTTTCCTTGAACACCAACCGGGAAGACCGGCTTTGCTGGCGCCGCATGTTGTGCTCCCGTTCCAGCCACTGGCCCAGGGTGATTCCCTTGCCCACGTCATCGGGGGGCGGAATCAGCCCCATGTTGGCCAGTTTCTTCCGCACCGAAGCATCCAGCCCGGCTGCCCACTGGGCCAACTGCGGCGGTAGGGCAGCTCCCACCCGGTGATGTTCCAGCACCTTTTCCAGGTTGCCCTTGAAATCCCGGGCCGCATCGTAGGCACAGCGTAGGGTGATGCTACGCCGCTGGCCTTGCAGGTCCAGAAACTGAATCTGCCAACGCTTGTGTCCACGGTGTGTCATGGTAGCCATCGTGGAAGCCCTCTCTGTTGAGGTCAGGTGGTCAGGTGGCCAAGTTTTTCGGGACACGTCCACCAGCGTTTACCGGCCTTGCAGAAAAAATCCCGGCTGGCAGGACATAAAATCGGACAGGCTTATCCAGAAACGCCAGCACCACCTCCACAGGCAGCTAGGGTGGCCGCTGGTGCGTTTCGTGGGGGCAGGTGGTGTGATTCCCTTGCCACGTGGAAACTCGCATCAGAACGCAAGCCAGGCATTCTCCGGGCGTGGTCCGCTCGGTTCCGGGATGGCAGGATCGGGAAGTGCTTTTTGCACTGCGCACGTGCTAGCGCACACCGTGGCCGTCCGGCCGAACCGCTCGTTTGCAGGCCACCTAGCCAACCGCCACCTGGACCGCCAATCCCTGCTGGAAACCCTCGGGGACCACGCCAGTTTTTTTCAAGGGGCAGACCAACAGGGGAAGTGTGGCCTGGTTTCGGGGACGATCCAGCCCTTTGAAGCACACTTTGAGGGACACCACAATGCCCCAAGTCCCCCTGGGAAAATGCCCCTTGAGGGGACAATTAGGGGGACCCAAAAAACTGGTTTGCTGTAAGTTTCTATTCAGGCGCATCTTGCAAAACTTCAATTGGGGACTCATAAATCCGTAGGTTCGGGGTTCGAGTCCCCGCAGCCTCACTCCGGTCCGATGCGGACAGAAGCGGTCGAGTGCGGTCAAATCTCTTGCCCCGTAGCAAGTTGCGGAGAATCTGCTCCGCTGCTTCTATTCCAGCCGCACTGGCACGTGCGGACAACTGCGACCAACTGCGCCCGCCGTAGGGTGGCAAAAGGCAAAAAGGTAGCACGGATTCGCCTGCCAAGGGCCAGTGGAGGGATTGAAGTGCCACCATGACCTTGCCAATCTGCGGCATGGCCACCTTGGCCAAGGGCTCCGGGAAGGGCAAAACCAGCCCCGGCAACTCCGGCGGGAACCGCTGGGGTTTCCGCTCTTCGTGGCCTGCCGGACACAAAAGGGACAGCCGCACCAAGATCTCCTGGTCTTGGCAGGAGCTTCCGCTCCGGTGCAAGAACAAACGTAACAACAGAAAACAACAGATGAGAAAACGGCGAGCCGCTGACTTGAGTGGGCGGCTTGCCTGTTGGAAGAATCGGCGTCTCTTCTTGCGTCGGAGCGGAAGCTCCAGGCGCAAAGCGCACGGCGCACGCCGCTAGCCGATTCCTGCGGTTTCTCCCCGCACTGACGTGCGGGGCTCGCGCCCTTCACGCCCCCAAGCCCCCAAGCCCCTTCCGGCGCGGAATCACTTCCGCTTGCGGCCCTTGGCTTTGCTTTTTTTCTTCTTCCTCTTTTTGGCTTTGGTTTTTTTCTTGGCTTTGGATTTTCGCTTGGCGGCCCCGAAGAGCCGTTGCAGGGCTTCGTCGCGGGCGCGGGTAGCCTTGGCTCCCGAGACTTTCCGCCGCACGCGGCCCACCAGCAGAAAGTCCAGCTCGCGGCGTTCCAAATCGACCCGGGCCACCTTGACCCGCACCAGATCGCCCAGGCGGAGCATCTTACCGTGGTACAGGCCGACCAGGGCGTGCGATTCGCGGTCGTATTTGTAGAGATCGTCGTGCAGCGAGCTGATGTGCACGAGCCCCTCGGCCGGCAGCTCCAGCCCGCGGACGAAAATCCCGTAGCTTTCCACCCCGGTGATGGTGGCTTCCAGCTCCAGGCCCAGGTGTTCTTCCAGGAACGAGAGCAGCTTGAGTTTTACCAGCTCGCGTTCGGCCGCTTCGGCCCGGCGTTCCCGTTCCGAACAGTGCTGTCCCAACGACATCAGGTGGCCCAGGTCGTTGCGGGGATTCTTGCCCGCCAGCAGCGCATCGACCAAGCGGTGGATTGTCAGGTCCGGATAGCGGCGGATGGGCGAGGTGAAGTGGCAGTAACAATCAGTGGCCAGAGCGTAGTGGCCGTCTTCGGTGGGGCTGTACATGGCCTGGGGCATGCTGCGCAGCACGGCGAAGTGCACGGCGCGTTCCTCGGGACGGCCGCGGACCAGCTCCAGCAGCTTTTGCAGCTCGAAGCGGTCTTCCAGCGAGCCGACCTTCAGTCCCAGTTCGCGCACAAACTCGGTCAGCGCCTTGAGCTTGCGGGGCGAAGGCGGAAAGTGCACCCGCCGCAGAAAGAGCCACCCTTGCCGGTGCAGCGTGTTGGCCACCGCCTCGTTGGCCGCCAGCATGAACTCCTCGATAATCTGGTGGCTGGCCGTATCGGGTTCTTCGTGGGCGCCGACGACGCGGCCTTCTTCGTCCAGTTCGATTCGCACGTCGGGCATGTTCAGTTCCAGCGCTCCGCGAGCCATCCGCCGCCGGCGCAGAATCATGGCCAGCTCGTACATGTTTTCCAGCAGATGGAACACCGCCGCTTTGAGCCGCCGGCGCCAGCTTTGCGGGTTTTCCAGAAACTGGTCCACCTCCTCGTAGGTAAACCGCCGCACGCTGCGGATCGCCGAACGGCAAAGCTCCACGTCCACCAGCACCCCTTCGGGCGTGTATTCCAGGAACACCGTCTTGGCATAGCGAACCTTGTTCGGCTGAAGCGAGGCCAGGGAGTTGGAGATGATTTCCGGCAGCATCGGGATGACCCGGTCGGGCAGATAGACGCTGGTGCCCCGGTCCTTGGCTTCCTGGTCCAGCGCGGAGCCTTCGCGGACGAAGTGGGCCACGTCGGCAATGTGCACGCCCAGCAGCCAGTGCCCGTTGTCCAGTTTTTCCAGGGAGATGGCGTCGTCGAAGTCGCGGGCGTCCTCCGGGTCGATGGTAATGATGGTCAAATCGGTCAGGTCGCGGCGCGAAGGGGGGATCGACTCGTCGAACCGCTCGGCCTGCCGCCGGGCTTCGGCCACTGCGGCCTGAGAAAACTCCTCCACGAGCCCGAACTCGCGGATTACCGACAGGGTGTCGATTCCCGGGGCGCCGCGCGGTCCCAGCACCTCGGTGATGACCCCTTCGCCCGGATGGGCGTAGGAGGGGAAGCGGACCATTTCGAAGACCACTTTGTCGTTGGGCCGGGCTCCCTTGGCCCCGGGATCGCCCACGGGGATCGGGTGGGCGAACATCCCCCCGTCAACGACCACGAACCCCTGTCCCGCTTCTTCCACATAGGTGCCCACGAACTGGTGTGATTCCCGCTCAAGCACTTCCAGCACCACGCCTTCGGGCTTGCCTTCGCGTCCGCGGCGGCGGATGATCCTCACCCGCACCGTATCGCCCGTGGCGGCGTCCTTGGCATTGCGAGCGGCCACGAAGATGTCCTTGCGGCGCTGGGAATCCGGTTCCACTCCCTCCGGACGGACGTAACCGTTTCCGCGGGCCGTGCGGTGGAACACGCCGATTACTTGGTCGGCAGCCAGTTCGCCGGGCAGACGGACCTGGTGTCCCGAGCCGTAGGCCAACTGCCCCTCGGCCACAAGCTGTTTAATCGCCTGGCGCAACAACCGGGTCTGCTCGGCCGACAGGCCCAAGGCCCGGGCGATCTGCTTGGGTTTCTGGGGCTGGTAGTCCGGCCGGCTTACGTAGTCCAGCACGCGGCGTTTCAGTTCCCGAAGGTCCCAGTCGCTGGCAGTCATTGGTTCAGATCTTTCGTAGGGGAAAATGGCACGCGGCAGGGAAGTCGCTCCCTGAAGTTGGTACAAGTTGGCCCGAAGCAGCGCCGGCAAAGTACCCTATGCGCACAAAAAAGCCGGCGCATCGGAAAGATGCACCGGCTTGCTCGGCAACCAGGAGAACGCACCAAAGCCGCAGACCGGTTTGGGGCGAAGCTACTCGCTCCCGGCCAGCGGTTCCTTCTTTTCGGTAATGACCGGGCACTGGGGGGCCATTTCGGCGTTCAGTTCGATGAAGTCTTTCCACTCTTCCGGCACGTTGTCCTCATGGAAGATGGCTTCCACCGGACATTCCGGCACGCACGCTTCGCAGTCGATGCACTCTTCCGGGTGGATGTAGAGCATCTTCTCGCCTTCGTAGAAGCACTCTACGGGGCAGACCACCACGCAGTCGGTGTATTTGCACCCAAAGCACGGTTCGCAAACAACGTGGGCCATGGAATTCCCTCTCCTGTAACACGCGGGCTGTTCGGGACCGGGGCCGGAGAAGACCGCACCGCCGACACGACGGTGCCTCCATCAACTGTTATCCAAGAGTATCGGTTCCGGTTCGTCAAGTCTTGTCGGGAATCGTAGTGGCCCTATTGAAAACTGTCAAGCGGGGGCGTCAAGATGTTACTGGTTCTTCCCGCTTTCCAAGCCGCCCAGGAAGAACACCGCCGTAGCAACTGGCTTTCGGTCGTTGCTGTGCCCTCAAAAAAACTGCTCGCCCGGAGAACCCCCGATGGCCTCGTCGGATCTGCCCCCTGTGGTTCGCACCGTCCAGGAAGTCCGCCGGCATCTGGAGCCACTGCGGGCCGAAGGGGAGCGGATTGGCTTCGTGCCCACGATGGGTGCGTTGCACCAGGGGCATCTGAGCCTGGTGGAAGCGTGTGCCCGGGAATGCGACGCCACGGTGGTGAGCATCTTCGTCAATCCCACCCAGTTCGGCCCTCACGAGGACTACGACAAGTATCCCCGCTCGCTGGAAAAGGACCTGGAGGCGCTGGCCCCCTGGGGCGTGGACCTGGTGTTCGCTCCCGCGGTGGAGGAGATGTATCCCCCGGGGTTCCAGACCCAGGTGCTCGTCTCCGGCGTGACCGAGCTGTGGGAAGGCCGCAGCCGCCCGGGGCATTTCGCCGGGGTGACCACCGTGGTGGCCAAGCTATTCCATATCGTGCAGCCGCACGTGGCCTACTTCGGACACAAGGATTACCAGCAATCCGTGGTGGTGCGGCAGATGGTCCGCGACCTGAACCTGCCGGTGGAAATCCGCGTTTGTCCCACGGTGCGCGAAGAAGACGGGCTGGCGCTGAGTTCCCGAAACGCCTACCTCTCCCCCGAACAACGCCAGCAGGCCCTGGTGCTCTCCCGCAGCCTCCGGCTGGCCGAGCAGATGATCCAGCAGGGCCAGCGCCGCACCGAGACAATCCTGGCCGAAATGAAAAAACTGTACGATCAGCAGCCCGACGTGCGGCTGGACTATCTGGCCGTAGTCGAGCCGGATTCGCTGCTGCCGGTGGAGGAAGTAGCCGGACCGGTCGTAGTGCTTACGGCCGCCTGGGTAGGCCAGACCCGGCTTATCGACAACCTGCGCGTGGAACCCTAACTTTACCCGGAGAAGGGAACGCTTTGTTTCTACTGTGGCGTGCCCGGCGGCGGCGTTTTCCCGCGACGAACACCCCCCTTGGGAGAATCCAGCATGAGGAAGCACTCCTGGCGACGGCACGTGGCGGCTCGGTTCGCCCGGTGGGCCGGACTGGCTGCAATCGCTTTGTTGCTTGTGGCCGGAACGGCTGCGGCCGCTCGGCCCAACTTTCTGGTTATCGTGGTGGACGACCAGTCCCCGATGGCTCTGAGGATTTACAACCCGCGCAGCGTGCTGCAAACGCCCAACATCGACCGCCTGGCCCGCGAAGGCATGGTAATCGACCAGGCCCATCACATGGGCGCCTGGGTGGGCGCCGTCTGCACTCCTTCGCGGCATATGATTATGACCGGGCGCACCGTGTGGCACATTCCCGGTCCCGGGCGGCAGAACCGCAATCCCCACTCGGGCAATCCTCGGCTCGTGCCGCCGAACCTGGCCCAGTACTCCCTGCCGGCGGTGTTTAACCGGGCCGGATACGTGACGATGCGCACTTGCAAGCGAGGGAACAGCTACCCGGCGGCCAATCGCTTGTTCCAGGTGCGGCACGAAGCGACCAAACGCGGCCCGACCGACGAAACCGGCAGCGCCTGGCACGCCCAACGGGTGCTGGATTTTCTGGACCAATGGCAAGCCGACAAGCGGCGTCGCCCTTTTTTGATCTACCTGGGCTTTTCCCACCCCCACGATCCCCGCTACGGCAAGCCGGAACTGCTCAAGAAATACGGAGCCACCAACCACCGGGATCCGAAACGAGTGCCCAAGCCGGGAGCGGGCGCGCCGCCGCTTCCGCTCAGCTACCTGCCGGCCCATCCGTTCCATCACGGGCATCCGAACCTGCGGGACGAAGTGGCCGTCGAGGGCGTGTGGCGGCGCCGCGATCCCGACACGGTGCGCAACGAACTGGGACGCGAATGCGCCTGTAGCGAAAACATCGACATCCAGATTGGCCGCGTGCTGCGCAAGCTGGAACAGTTGGGCCAACTGGAAAACACGTATATCATCTACACGTCGGACCACGGGATCGCCGTGGGACGGCACGGACTAATGGGCAAGCAGAACCTGTACGAGCACACGTTTCGGGTGCCGATGATTATCCGCGGTCCGGGCATCCGTCCCGGCTCGCGTGCCCAGGGGATGATCTACCTGCTGGACCTGCTGCCCACGCTCTGCGACCTGGCCGGCATCGAGCCGCCGCGGACGGTCGAAGGCCGCAGCTTTCGCCCAGTGCTGGAAGGGCGCCGGGAGCGGGTGCGCGACGTGGTCTATGGGGTCTATTGCGGCGGGACGCTTCCCGGAATCCGCTGCGTCAAGACGTTCGACGGCTGGAAGCTAATCAAGTACGACGTGCTCCAGGGCCGCGTGCGCAAAACGCAGTTGTTCAACCTGTGTGAAAATCCGCACGAGCTGCTGCGGCAACACCACGATCCGACCGTGTGCCGTCTGACCGGCAATCGCCCGCAGCCCCGGCAGGTCAACCTGGCCGACGATCCCAACTACCGCCAAAAGCGCCAGGAACTGGAACGACTGTTGCTGGAACAGATGACCAGGCTAGACGACCCTTACCGGCTTTGGGACCAGCCGCCGATCAAGCGATCCGGCAAATAGCCGCAGGGGGCTGCTTGCCCTCTTGCTGCCCGGGCCACCGGCGGCGTGGCTTTTGGCCCACCTGTCCGAAAAGCCCCGGGACAGCGCGGGCCGGTTATTTTCCCTCCGGCGGCAACCGGTGGCGTTCCAGACGTTCCAGGCGGCGTTGCATCTGCTGGAGCTGCTGTCGCAAGCGTTCCAGTTGCCGCTGGAAGTCTTCCGGTCCCCTCGGCGGCAGTGGCATCTCCGGCATCTCCATCGCCGAAGGCATTGCCCAGGGCATCGAAACCCCGGCCAGCAGCGCACGCACCCAGCGGCGAGGCTCCCGGGGCAGTTTGTTCAGTTGTTTGAGCGGGGCCACCCAAACCTCTTTGCCCCGTTGGACGCGTACCTGGGCCGGTTTGCCGGCCGGTTTTTCGATGCGGATGGAAACGTCGTCGGGGATTTTTCCCACTGGGCCGAAGAACATCTCCATACCCGGCCACGGGGGCACCGGGACACTGCTCCAGGGCAGCTCTTGGGGCGGCTGGCTAAACAGAGCCATCTGCTTTGGCGTTACCGTCAGCGTTTTCTTCTTGCCGCGTTGCCAAACCAGCAACTTGACCGGTTTGCCCTTGCTGGCCTGGATGATGCGCCGCAGTACCTCGGGAGTGGTTAGCGGTTTCTCGGCGGCCTGGAGGAGCACGGCCCCTGGTTCGATACCGGCCTTGGCCGCGGGCGAATCCGGAATCACCATCCGAACCACCAGCCCATGCTCGGCGTTCAGCACATGCTTTTTCACATATTCCGGAGCCGGTTCGCACTGAACCCCCAGAAAGTACCCGGGCCGGGAACCTTCCGGACCGGGAGCGGGAAACGGCGGTCGGTCCTGGGGCCCGGGCGGTTCGGGCTGCTGCTGGGCCACGGCAAACCCAGCGCCGAGAGCCAACGCGACTCCCAACAGGAAACCACCACGCTGCAATGCGGAAAACATGGCTCGGCTCTCCTTCAGCCAACGGAATAACGGGCGACCGGGAGCGTCCGGTTTCCGCTCCCGGGGTCTCTTTACTGGATTCCGGAGCGGCGTACCGGCACCACGTGGATTTCGTACTGGGGCAGCAACACCTCGGTTCCATCGGCCGCCGGCACCGAATGCCAGTGCTGGCGAACCTGGATGCGGTGCCCCAACAGCCGCAAGGTACGAAGCCACTGGGGAGGGAACACATCCTCGGGCCGCAATGCCGGGCCGTCCACGCCCTCGGCAGCCGGAGCTGCCACCACACGGCGCACCAAGCGCCCCTCGGGAGTAACCTCCTGCCATCCCCAGAGCCCACGTGGCACAGTAGCGGGACCGGAACCCGGCTGGGCAAGCCCCTGGGGCCGCCGGCGGGCATGGGGAACCCCTTCCTGGACGGCAACCGCTTGGGTTCCCGAACCACTCGGGACCGGAATCCTCTCGTGCTGCCGAGCCACCAGAGGGGCCGGCCCGCGAGCCACATCGCCCCCGGGCCAGACAAACTGCCGGCCCAGCACGAAACCGACCACCAACAGCGAAACGGCCACCACGGCCCAGGCTACCGATTCGCGCAAGTGCCACGGGGACCGCCGCGGAGACTCCGCTTGGGAAGGAGCGGGCTGGGCCGAACTGGGCGCTACCGGCTCGGAGGGGGCTCCCATGGGCCAATCGTGCAAGGCCCGTTGCCAAGAGCGGGCTTCCAGCAGCGCCAGGGCACAGCGCCGCCACCCGCCGGGCACCTGATCCAGTTGGGCCAGCAGTTCCCGCTCTTCGGCCGGGGAAAGTTCCTCGTCGGCCAGCAAGTCCAGTCGGCGTTGCAGTTCTTCGGCGTGCATGGGAAAGTTCTCCCAGGGGCGTTCGGTTCACTCGTCGCTTGGGTTGACCGCCCCGGCCAGCAGGCGACGCAGGCGGCGACGGGCCCGATGAAGCCGCGACTCCACGCTGGAGACGCTCACGCCCAGGTGCTCGGCAATCTGCTGGTAGCTCCAGCCCTGGCCGTATTTGAGCAACACCACCTGGGCGTCCCGGTCCGGCAACTGTTCCACCGCCTGGCGCACCAGTTCCTGGCGTTCCTGATCGACCAGCCAGCGGACCGGATCGGGGGATTGCCGGTGCTGCTGTTCCCAGCGGGCGATTTGCCGCCGCTGGGCTTCCTGCTGGCGCCGGCTCCAACGTCCTTGCCGCCGCCGGTGGAGCAGGCATTGGCGTATCGCCACACGGTAAAGCCACGGGGCCAGTTGGCCGTTGAGTTCCTCGGGCCGATGTTTGGCGTAGGCCAGCAGCACCTCCTGCACCACGTCGTCCACGGCTTCCGGGTCGCGCAGCCGCGACCACACCACACTGCGCAGCCAAGGCAGGTGCTCGCGAATGGCCCGATCCGCACCACTGCAATCGGGGTGTTCGGCCCCTTCGGGGTTGGCTTCCGGGACGGCCATCTCACTAGATTGCTTGCCGCAGAGGGCTCGGTCTTTCGGCCTTTTTATTAGGGCAGGTTTTCTAGAGCGGGCCTATCTGGCCGGGCCCAGAGGCATCCTCTTGCCTTCATCATAGACGGCCCCTCCGAAGCCCCCGCCACGCAGCGCCCCGGCGGATGTACGTAAGCCACGGAATCGAAAGGAGTTGTACGAACCCTCCGCCGCCGGGGCTGTTAAACCGGGCAACCTGGGCAGCGAAAAAGAGCCGCCCGGGGAAAGGAAAATCCACCACCGGCCCTTTGCCGATTCGATGCAGTGTTGCCCCGGTGAGATATCCCCTTTGGAACCTCTGCCCTCTGGAGCGAGGAGTTGCACCTTGGCCTCCCTGCGAGACCGGACCGGTTTGCTTCAAGAGCTTCAGCAACGCCAACAGGAAGCCCTGAACGCTCTGGATGAACTGGAACGCGAGCTGGCCGAAGTAATCCGCCAGTGGACGTTGCCGCCGGTGTCCGAGTCGCCGGCCCCCTCCCCGTCGGCCGCAGAAACCGATTGCCCGCAGCCGTAATCAAACGGCCCGAAATCACACGGCCTAACCGGGCTTGCTGCAAGACAATCACGACCAACGCCAAACCGCACGGATGGCGGAACGCAAGCCGGATTCACCCCGGACCGCCGAAGCGCCGCGGAACTGGACGACAAGTTTGTCGCCGTTTTATGCCGCGGTTATTCGGCAGCTTCCGGACGCTGGTTTCCCTTGGGCAGAACCGGCAGCCGAGCGCGAATCAGTTGCCGGTCGTCCCGGGCAAAAACGCTCTGGTCGCAGTAAGCCGGATGGGCCCAGGTTTCGCCCACCAGCGGCACGCGCTGCAGCTCCTCGTACCCTTGGGGCGTAAGCCGGGCGTGGACCAGTTCGCCGCGGGCATTGAGGGCCAGAATCTGGTCGCTTCGTCCCAGCCAGACGAGCGTGGCCTGCGGATTGCGTTCCCGAGGGGTGAGGCGGTTGCGGTCGGTCCAGAGTCGCTTGCCGGTGGCCAGTTCGAAACAGACCAGCCCGTGCCGCTTGTCCAGCAGGTAGGCGTAGCCGTCCCGATACAGCGGCTGGGACATCAGCCCGCGCAGGTAACGATTCTCTTTCCAGGCCAGCTCGGCTTCGGCCAGCGAACGGCCCAGGCGGATGGCCCGAGCCCCCTCCCAGTAACCGCTGACAAAGACCAGGTTCCCCACGACGATGGGCGTGGCAATCGACACGCCGTAGGTCACTTTGTACGGCACTTGCCACAGGATGCGTCCGGAGTTCGGGTCCAGGCACATCACGTGCTCGGGCGTCCAGCCTAGCAGCCCGGTCCGCCCCCGGTAACGGAACACCACCGGCGTGGCGTATCCGGCCGGATCAGCTCCGGCTTGCCAGAGCAGCCGGCCCGTGCGGCGATCAAACGCCGCGTAGCAACCCTGGGGAGAAAGTCCGGCGTGGACGATGACCATGTCCCGGTAGATTACCGGCGAGGCGGCGAATCCCCACATGGGCCGTCGGGCCTGGTATTGTCGTTCCAGGTCGTAGTGCCACAGCACCCGGCCCGTGGCGGCATCCAGGCAGTAGAAGTGGCCGACGGCCCCCAGCGTATAGACGCGGCCGTCGTGGACCGTGGGCATGGCTCGGGGCCCTTTGCCGTAGTCCATATCTCCGTAAAGGGCGCGGTAGCGGTGTTGCCAGAGCAGCCGGCCCGTAGCCGCCGAAAAACACAGCACGCGTTCTTCTTCACTGCCCGGGGGACGATCCATCGTATAGACGCGTCCTGCGGCCACCGCCACGCCGGAGTAACCCGGCCCGATTTCGGCACGCCAGAGGACAGGCAGCCCTTCCTGGGTAAAACGTCCCAACCGGGGAGCCTGAACCCAGGTGCCGTTGCCCAGCGGCCCTCGCCACCGGGGCCACTCGTCCGCCGTGGCGGAATTGCACCCCAGTGCCGCCGCCAGCGGCAAACAGCCCAACAACAAAAGCAAGCGGGTCATCTCAGCGGGAGGGTCTTTCTGCGGGGACAAATCAGGCGGGGGAAAGCCTCGGGCACCGTGGCCTTGCCGTCCCGGGCCCGGCTCCGGCGGGGAAAGCTGTTGCCCGATATTTTGCTCCCCCGGCCTGCCCCCTGCAACGAAAGTTTGCACTCGCGAGAAGTTCGCAACTGCGACAAACTCGTCCTGGCATTCGATTGTGGTCGCTTGCGCTTTGGGTAGCCTTCCTGCCGACCAGGTTCGGCCGCTTAGGACGTCCGGCCCAACCGTTGCTGGAGCCACCGCAGCCGCTGAAGCAACGGTCCGGTGGGGTATTGCCGCTGCTCCAGGCACAGCCGCCGCGCCCAGGTGCCCACGGCGGCGACCACCAGGGAACGGTCCAGCCAGGAGAGCAACCGCTGCTCGGAAGAGTCCAGCCGGCGGAGCTGTTCGTAGGCTTCCACGCCTGCGGCCCACCAGGGATGTCCCGGGCAAGTCATGCTGCCCAGGAGCCGGGCCAGGTCGGTTGCCACGGTATCCAGTCCCATCCCAGCAAAGTCTATCAGCCCCACCACCTCCTCACCTTGGAAGAACACGTGCGCATCCCAAACGTCGCGGATGCAGGGGACCAGGGGGACAGTGAGCCGGATTACTGCGGCTTCTTCGCGCAGCAACTCGGGAAGCCGCTCCAGTGCCCGGGGCCAGAGCGACTGCAGGCTCCTGCGCACCTCGGCATCGGCAATCCGTTCCCAGGGGATGGCTTCCTGGGCCAGGTGTTGCAGACGCCGGAGCGCCTCGCGCCGCCGCAGCACCGCCGGCGGATAGCCGCTTGCTCTGGCATCGGGAAACGTGGCCACGGCCAGGTGGAACCGGGCCAGCGCCCTCAGGGCGGCTTGTGCCCGGGCACGGCTGGGCCGGCGGTGGAAATCGGCCTTCCCGGGCATCCAGGGCGTCAGTTCCCAAAACGCCCCCCGGCACTCTACGAACGGCACACCGCTGCGGGTAAGCACCGGCCGGGCCAGCCAACGGATGCCCTGGGCCGCGGCGTGTTCCAGCACTGCGTGGATCCAAGCCAACTGGTCGGCGCGCAGCAGCCCCGGTTCGTGGCGTTTCAAACAAAATCGCCCCTGGGGAGACTCAACCTGGTAGAGCACCGCACCGCTGAAGCCGCCCGCTTCGACCAGACGCTGCAGGCGAACCGCCCCGGGGGTCCAGCCGTATTGCTGCAAGACCTCCGGCGGCACCTCGGCCTGGTGGCTCGGGCGAGCTTCCGGTACGGACATCCTGCCATCCCCTGGAACCCCGACAAAACAAACGGCCGTTCCAACCCGGGCCGTTGTTGGCCGCAGAACCCCTGCACGCTGCGTGCTATTGTTGCAAAGAGCTTCGGCTTGAGCAAAAGCTGCCGCCGGCGCAGCTTGTAACGCTTGGGAGCGTTGCAGCACCTGGCCAAACCCGGCAGAATAAATAAAAAGAGTAGGCCTTCCCCGGCCGAAATGGCAACAGGCGGCCCCATATCCCTCGGCTGGGAGCGGCCGCCCAACTCCTATGGTTTTCGGCCGGCAATCCAACCAATCCTGTTTTCATCCCTTTCGATGAGGTGAGCTCCTATGCGTGGCCATCGAGTGTTTGTGGCGGCCTGGCTGATCGCTGCGGTCATCTGGCAGCAGGGCTTTGTCGCTCGGGCCCTGGCCCAGAGCAAAAGCTCCAGCAGCAGCCAATCCGCGTACCAGAAGCTGATCTCCGGGGCCAAGACCACCCGGGGGCTGTTCACCGTGCATCAAAAAGGCACGCACGTCTATCTGGAGCTGACCAGCGGCGACCTGAACAAGGACTTCATCGTGCTGATCTCCATCGCCCGCGGCATCGGCCAGAACCCGGTGCTGGGCGGCATGACCTGGGGATTCGGCGACGACTGGCTCTGGCAGTTCCGCAAAGTGGACGACAAGATCCAAGTGGTCCGCCGCAACGTGCGGTTCACGGCCAAGCCGGGCAGCCCCGAGCAACGGGCCGTGCAACTGGCCTATACTGACAGCATCCTCTACAGCCTCCCGATCAAGGCCAAAAGCCCTTCGGGGGCGATGGTCATCGACCTGAACAGCGTCTTTATGACCGATCTGCCGCAGATTGGCCGCGTGCTGGGCGGGTTCAGCTTTTCTTCGTCGCGTTCTACCTGGGCCAAAGTGAAGAACTTCCGCGACAACCTGGAACTGGAAGTCGCGGCCACCTACGTCTCCAGCGGCGCCCGCGAGCTGGAAACCGTGCCCGATTCCCGGGCGGTGACGGTCAACGTCCACTACTCCATCAGCCGCTTGCCCAACACCGGCTACAAGCCCCGGCTGGCCGACGACCGCGTGGGCTACTTTCTGACCGTCATCAAGGACTTTTCCCGCGAAGGGGACCAGGACCGGTTCGTCCGTTACATCAACCGCTGGGACTTGCAGAAGGTGGACCCCAGCCTGGAAAAATCCCCGCCCAAAAAGCCCATCATCTTCTGGCTCGAAAAGACCATTCCCTACAAGTACCGCAAGCCCATCCGCGACGGCATCCTGGAGTGGAACAAAGCGTTTGAACGGATTGGTTTTGTCAACGCCATCGAGGTGCGCCAACAGCCGGCCGATGCGGACTGGGATCCCGAGGACATCAACTACAACACCTTCCGCTGGATTACTTCCAGCGCCGGGTTTGCCATGGGCCCCAGCCGGGTGAACCCCACCACCGGCCAGATTCTGGACGCGGACATCATCTTCGACGCCGATTTCGTCCAGTACTGGAAGCAGGAGTACGAAGTGTTCACGCCCGCTTCGGTCGCCGCGCTGACCGGAGGGCCGCTGGACCTGGAAAGCTACCGCCGGTTGCAACAATTGCCCGCGGCCCATCGCCACGGCGTGCTCTGCTCGCTGCACCAAGGCATGGCCCGGCAACTGGCCTTTGGCTCGCTCTGTGCCCGAATCCTGGTGCCCGCTCCACCCAAGCATTTGGAAGAACGGCTCATCACGGAAGCCCTGAAAGAAGTCACCATGCACGAAGTGGGGCACACGCTGGGGCTGCGGCACAACTTCAAGGCCAGCACGTTCCTGAAGATGAACGAGCTGCACGACATGGCCAAAACGTCCCAACACGGGCTGTCCGCTTCGGTGATGGACTACCTGCCGGTCAACATCGCTCCCAAGGGACAGAAGCAAGGCCATTTCTACTCGCCCACCATCGGCGTGTACGACTACTGGGCCATCGAATACGGCTACAAGCCCCTGCCCGGCGGCACGCTGGGCGAGGTGAAAGCCCTGCGTCAGATTGCCAGCCGCTGCGGCGAGCCGGGGCTAGAGTTTGCCACCGACGAAGACACCCGGGGCATCGACCCCGACCCGCTCAGTAACCGCTTCGACCTGGGCCACGAACCCGTGGAGTTCGCCAAGCAACAAGCCGCTCTGGTGCGGCAACTGCTGCCGCACGTGGTGGATCGCCTGGTGGAAAAGGGCGAAGGCTACCAGCGCGCCCGCCAGGCGTTCGGCATCTTGTTGGGCACCTATGGCCGGGCGATGTACCTTGCTTCGCGCAATATCGGCGGGCTTTACGTCCATCGGCACCACAAAGGGGACAAGAACGCTAAGCCGCCGTTCGAGGTGGTGCCTGCGGCCAAACAGCGCCAGGCCCTGGAACTGCTGGAGCAGGGCCTCTTCAGCGACAAGCCGTTCCAGGTGCCCCCCGAACTTTACAACTACCTGGCCCATACCCGCTGGAACCACTGGGGGATGCGGATTCGAGACCGGGTTGATTATCCGGTCCACCAGGTCATCCTGATGTGGCAGACCCGGGTGCTGGACCGCCTGCTCAGTTCCCTGACGCTGGAGCGGATTTGCGACTCGGCCCTCAAGGTGCCCGCCGACCAGGACGCCTTCACCGCCGCCGAGCTTTTCCAGCGGCTCACCCGGGCCATCTACAGCGAGCTGGACTCACTCAAACCGGGCAACTACACCGAGCGCAAACCGGCCATTAGCTCCGTGCGGCGGAATCTCCAGCGGGCCTATTTGGACCGTCTGGCTCGCTTGGCCCTGGGACGCACCTCGGCCCCGGAAGACTGCCAGGCCCTGGCCACCTTGGAACTACGGCAACTAAAAGACCGCATCGCCAAGGTACTGGCCAACAAACAATTGAAGCTAGACCGCACCACGCAGGCCCACCTGGAAGACACGCTGGCCCGAATCGAAAAGACCCTCCAGGCCCAGGTGACGGTCAGCTCGCCGTAGCTGGGGGGGCAGAGCCGCCGCTCCACGCGTCCTGAGTCTTGCGTCTTGGGTCGTGAGAGGGCAGGGGAAACGCGGCGTTTTGTGGTTTGGTCTCGAAGGCAGGATGAACGGCTGACTCCGCTTTGCATTTTGGTTGTGCAACCTGCCGAGCCTTGGACTTCAATCAGGGGAGAGTCGCGGAAAAGCGCTTGTGGTTGTTTTTCCTCCCCGATCTGAAGCTCGGGGCTCGCCGCTTGGTGTTGTTGCGTTAGTTCTTGCACTAGAGCGGAAGCTCCCAGTCGCACACGGCCGTGCCGCCTCCGCCGACTAAAGTTGGTGGCTCACCGCGTGCAAGAAGCGGCGTTTATTCCTGCACTGGAACGGAAGCTCCTACCCAAGACGCAAGACACAAGACACAAGACTGTTCTCGGCCCTTGCCGGAAAGTGAACATGACCCCCTGGCGGAAAGTGCTGCTGTTCGAGCTGGCTCTGCTGGGCGGAGTCGCCGCGGGACTGCTCGTCTGGCTGGCCCGGTACCAGCAGGAGCAATCGGCCGCCGAGGCCCCTGCCCTCGTGCCGCCGACGGCTTCCCGGCCGGAAAACCTGTCCATGCAGGGACCGGCCCGGCGGCAATCTTCCGCGGAAGCAGAGCTTGCCCCGTTGTGTCGCCGAGAGGCCCGGGCGTTGCAAAAGTGCCTGCCCTCAGGGTGCCACGTGCTGGTCCATCCGCCGTTCGTCGTGGCCGGTAACCTCGCGCCGGAAGAGCTTCGGCGGTGGATTCAGCGGACCATCCTGCCGGCTTACCGGGCCATGCAGCGCAGCTACCTGAAACGCCTTCCGGACGAGCCGGTCATCGTGCTGCTTTTTGCCGACGCGGCAAGCTACCGCCGCGCGGCCGAGGAACTGTTTGCCGACCGGGACGTTTCGCCCTATGGGTATTACAAACCCTCGCAGCGCACGCTGGTGATGAACATCGCCACCGGCGGAGGAACGCTGGTGCACGAACTGACCCACGCCCTGCTGCACTTCGACTTTCCCCAGGCACCGGACTGGTTCAACGAAGGACTGGGCTCGCTGCACGAGCAATGCCGGTTTTTGCCAGATGGTTCTGGCCTGGAAGGGCTGGTCAACTGGCGCCTGCCCGCTTTGCAGCAGGCGATCCGGCAAGGCCACCTGCGTCCGCTGCGGGAACTGGTAACTGCCGGGGACTTTCGCACCCGGCAGGTGGGGCTCAACTACGCCCAGGCGCGTTATTTTTGCATGTACCTGCAAAACCAGGGCGTGTTGCGCCGGTTTTACCGGCGGTTCCGCGAGCGATTCAAGGAGGACCCTACCGGCGGGCGATTCGTATTGGAGGTGCTTCCTGGGACCACCTGGGCACAACTGGACCAGGACTTCCGCCGTTGGGTGCTCGGCCTGCCCCATCCTGCCCCGTAAGGCAGTTTGCAAAACTTTTTACCCCCAAAGCCCAAAAATGCTTGACTTCCCCTACACCGGTCCCTAGACTGTGCACTTGGAATAGAGAGGGGCACTCTAGCAGGGCCGGGGCCGGTACGAACAGGCGGTGCTCAGTCCTCGCGGTGAGGACGGCGTCCTAATTGTTTTTCATTTCGATAAAGGAGGGTACTCTATGTCCCGCACCAGGTCTCGTCCCGGTTTTACTCTTGTGGAGTTGTTGGTGGTCATCGCCATCATCGGTATCCTGATTGGGCTTTTGCTTTCGGCCGTGCAGGCCGCCCGTGAAGCCGCCCGGCGTAGCCAGTGTCAGAACAACCTGCGCCAGTTGGGCCTGGCCACTCAAATGCACCACGACCAGTTGAAAGTGCTGCCGAACATGGGCAGCCGCTGGCGTACCGACCTTACGACAATCAGTTGGGGACAGATGGTGCAAGGGTACTTTACCGGAATTAACGGGGGTAGCGCCGGGGATGGTTCGGATTACTTCCCCACCATCCTGGGCCCGATCAACGACCCGAGCAACCAGCAGCCCGCAACGGTCAAGTCGCGTCCTTACCAGCGTTTGGGCTGGGGTTACCAGATTCTGCCCTATATGGAACAGGCCAATGTCTGGTGGCCAAACCTGCCGCCTACGCTCACCGGGAACGCTCTCTTCCAGGCCCGGATGGAGGTAATCTACCGGGCCGAGATCCCCGAGTTTGTCTGCCCCACCCGTCGCGGCGGCAATTTGTTCCGCCGGTACGCCGGGCGTGATTATCTGCCCACCGACTATTCGGCGGCCATCGGTACCGGTCGCGGGGCGGCTGGGCAGACGCCAGGCAGATCGGCGTCTCCTCGCACCAAGACGCTTTCCCATATTTCGTCCGCCGATGGCACCAGCACTACCATTCTGTACGGTGAGCAGTGGCAGCATGTGGACTTGGTTAGCAGCGGTGGGTCTTCCCAGTGGCTTGGCTACGCCGCCCCTTGGGAACGCCACACTGCTTCTACTTCCGTGTTCCGCTGGTGGTTGCCTCCGGGTGTAGGATCTCCTACGTTTAGCGGTGGGGTGTGGGTATTCCCGCCGGAACGGCAGCGGCCGCCGCTGCACGACGCGTATCGGGCTTCCGTGGCGTTTCGCGAATGGCGATTCGGTGCGGCCCACCCGAACGGCTTCAATGTGGTGATGTGCGACGCATCGGTGCGTATGCTTTCCTTCGGAATCGACGTGCCGACCCTCTGGTATCTGGAGGCGGCTACCGACGGCCAAAACGTGGCTTTGAAGTAAGGCCGCCCAGTTATCCAGTTATGTTGTAAGTTAACAAGAGGGGGCTCCTGCCACTTTGGGCGGGAGTCCTCCCCCTCTTTTTGGTTTTCTTTGCGTACTCCCAAGGCAGGAAGTCGAAGTGATGCAAGCCACCATGCGTTTGTGTGTCTGTCTGTTGTGGTTGGT
>WFOE01000135.1 GCA_015488215.1 Planctomycetales bacterium | reverse complement strand
TCAATCACGATGAGATCGGCCCGTTTGCCCACTTCCAGCGAACCAAGCTCCTTTTCAGCAAAGAGCAGATAGGCGTTGTTGATCGTGTAGAAGCGGATGGCCTGCTGCCGGGTCAGCGCTTCCTGCGGATAGAGCGGTTCCTGGAAATCCCGGCCGCGGCGGGTGATGGTGACCCACATGCCCAGGAACGGATTGTAGGGATTGATGGCCCGAAACGAACCGATCTTCTGCATGTGGTCCGAGCCGCCTCCGGCCACCGCCCCGGCTTCGAACAGACTGCGTAGCGGCTGGAAATAACGAAGGCGCTTGCGGCCGAAGTGGGCAAGCAGCGTGGGCGTGTCCAGATACAACCAGGCCGGCTGGATGTCGGCCACCACGCCCAAGGCGGCCATCTGCTCGACGGCCTCGCGGCTCATGAAGTTGCAATGGGTGATGCAGGGGCGCGTTTGTTTTCGTAGCGATTCGGGAAGCTGAGCATACGCCTCCAGCAGCGCGTGCACGGCTCCGTCGCCTACGCTGTGGGCGGTGAATTGCAGCCCCGCTTCGGCCACGCGGCGGACGATCTTCGGCAGCATTTGTTCGGAAATCATGCGCACGCCGCGGTAGCGGGGATCGCGGATGCCGTAGATGCGGCTTACGCCCCAGGGCTTGCGCATGTAGGCGCTGCCGGTGAGCATGCCGCCGTCCAGGAACGTTTTCACCCCAATAATCCGCAGCCGCAGCGAACCCTGCCGCAGCGGGTCTTTGGCGATCTGGTCGATGCGCCGCTGAATCTCCTCCAGCGTGCCGGAAGTGAGCAGCCGCCGCGAAAGCATCACCCGCACCACCAGGCGGTCCTGTTCCAGCAGTTCCTGGTAGCGCCGCTGGTTGCTCAGCCCCGCGCTGCGGTCGGCCACGGTGGTCAGTCCCACCGAGGCGTAGTCCTTCAGCAGCAGTTCCAGCCGTTGCAAGGCTTGCTCGCGGTTGGGACGCCGGGCCTGGTAGGGCTGGGCCTTCACATAACGCAGGCAACCGCGGAGGATGCCGGTCGGTTCGCCGGTGCGGGGATCGCGTTCGATGTAGCCGGTCCCCACCACCTGAAAGTCCTTGTCGATGCCGCTTCGCCGCAAGGCCAGCGAATTGAGCGAACCGTCCGGACCCGTGGCAAACAGCACCGGGTGTTCGGGAGCCACGCGGTCGAGTTCCTCCCGGGTCGGGTAACGGCGCTCCTTGAGCCGGGTGATGAACACCTGCCGCACGACAATCCATTTTCCCTTGGGCACCACCTGGGTCCGCTGGCGGATGTATTCCAGCACGTCGGCGATGGAACGCATCTCGGGGATCGGGTGGTCGAACTCCGTCAGCGCCGCCCCGGGCGGATGCACGTGGGAGTCGATCAGCCCGGGCAGGACCATCTTGCCCCGCAGGTTGACGGTTCGAGTGTGCGGACCGCGCAAGGCGAGCACCTGCCGGTCGGAACCCACGGCGACGATCCGCCCGTTGCGCACGGCCAGAGCCTCGGCCACGCGAAAGTCCTTATCCACCGTAACCACACGGCCGCCGTGCAGAATCCAATCGGCGGCCGGCTCGGCCGCAAACGCCGTGGAAAACCCGGTGGCCAGCACGCAAGCTGCCGCGAGCAATCGTCGCAAACTCCGCATCGTGAAGGCTCCTTGGCCTGCAGGTGTGCGGTTCGTCTCCGGGGCCGAAATCACGCGGCCGAACGGGTTGCCCCTAGGGGGGCGTCTATTCCATCTGGCGCAACATTTCCAGGGCCCGGCTTTCGAAAATCGGTTGCCACTGCGGGGCGAGCAGCGTGTCGCTGTCCTCCTGGGCCCCGCCCTGGTTGGCCAGTTGTTTGGCCGTGGGGGCGTAGTAGATGTATCCGTTGGTGTAACCGGCCACGAAGGTGAACTTATGGGGCGAGCGTTTTTTCAGGTTCAGCCCGATCTCGACGGTCAGCTCGCCGGGAAAGGTTACCAGGAAAAAGTCCCCCACGCGCAGGGCCGCCACTTCCACTTCCAGAGTGCGGCTGCCGGTTCGCTTCGCCTCGGCGTGGTGTTTTTTCAGCAGACGCAGATTGGTGTTGATTCGGGTCAGCTCCTCCATAATCAGCACGTTGCGCAGATAGGCTTGCAGATTGCGGCGGTTTTCGGCGTCCAGGGCTTTCAGTTGTTCCCGGCCCAGTTGCTTCTGATGCAGGTAGCCGTAGGCGTAGTAGGAGGGGAACTGGGGCCAGAGCCCCTGCTTGATCGAAAGCTGCATGAACGTCTTGAGGTTCAGGCTGGTTCCCTGGAGCGAATCGAGCAGTTCCAGGCGGCGTTTTTCCAGTTGGGCGATCCGCCGCGCGTAGTCGGCCCGAGGCAGCGAAAGTATCTGCCGCAGCACTTTCAGCGGGGCTTGCCGCCGGGTGCGGATTGTGGCCAGGGCCTTGAGCACCCGGGAAGCAAGCAGGGTGCCCAGCGTTTCGGCGTCCCGCGGAAAATCCACCGCCTTGTAAAACACCGGATTGATGTCCCCGGCGCATCCCTGCACGAACAGGGCCACCGCGCCGTGGCCCAGGGCGTCTTCGATCACCTGGGAAGCGATGCCCGTCATGTCCGCGGTGTTGGCCCCGCCGGGCACGCCCTGAATCGGGTGGCAGGCGAAGTTATAGACCACGGCAAGCGGGCGGCCGTCCAGGCGGTCGAGCCGCAAGATGCCGATTTCCGGGTCAATGGGGCCGGTGCCGACCACTTCCGCATCAGGCACCAGGGAATAGGCGTGCCGGACGTCGGCTTCGCGCCCGTTTTTAAGTTTCAGCCGCCGGTTTTCCGAAACGCGGTCTTCGTATCCGGTGCCCACGCCCACCCGGACCGGCACCAGGTGTTTGAGCGCTTGTTCGACCGCCTGGACGCTGAGCCGGTCCGCGTCGCGGCGGACAATCCCGTGGCAGTGGCTGGCGTTGGCCAGGACGCACTCCGGCGGGATGTTAAACCGCCGGGCCAGCTCGCCGCGGACGTTTTCCATGTAGTCGTTGCCGATGTACCCGATCTGGCCGATGGCCACCGCGTCCACGGTAATCAGCACCACGGTGGTCTTTCCTCGGCGAAGCACCAGGGCCTTGGCATACATCGGATCGTGGACCGGCCCGGCCTCGTAGTTGGTAATGTCCACCTTGCCCACCCCGGCCAGCAGCTCCTGGGCCCGGGCAAGCGGCTGGAAGCCGTACAGGGTTCCCGCGACAACCGCCAGCAGCAGAACGAGCCGCAGCTTGCGGACCCCAACCGCCGGAAAGAGCGCCCACGAGCACCATCGCCGGAACCCCATAGTCCAACTCCCCAACACGAACAGGCAGGATACGAGTCGCCGCGCAGCGTTCCGATTATAGGCACCCCCGCAGCGACTTCGCTACCAAATAGGAAATCCGCCGACGGTGCTCGTCCTTGCGTGCCCGGCTTTGTCTTCGGCGAGCTTTACGAAGGCAGATGCCCGGTGGGATCCTCAATCCACTGCCGGAAACACCGCTGACACAGCGGGAACTGCACGCGGCGATAGACCTGGTTCTGGGCTTCCTGGGCCGAAAGATGTTCCACCTGCGAGAGCAGCTCGCGCCACTGCTGGTCCAGGTCCTGCTGCAAGTCTTCTTCGGTCAGAACCGGCGGGTGGGGATCGGCCACGGCCACCACCAGCACTTCGTAGTGCTCGCCCCGGCCCGGCCGGATTGGGGCGCTACAGCGCAGGCAAAACTCCGGTAAAGCGCCGGGCTGGGGAGTGTCCGCGTCGTGGGCCATGGCGCGCCGCCTGGGAAACACAGAGCACTGCAAGGGGCAAAGGCCCCTTTAGAAAATGCCCAACTGGTCGCGTGCCTCGTCGGTCATGCGATCCGGGGTCCAGGGAGGGCTCATCACCAGCTTGACTTCCACCTCGCCCACGCCTTCCAAGGCACCCAGCACGTTTTTGGCTTGCTGGATTAACTGGGGGCCGGCGGGACAGGCCGGGCTGGTGAGCGTCATTTCAATCGTCACGTCCTGCTTGCCATCCTCGCGGTCCTTCAACTCCACCTTGTACACCAGGCCCAGGTCGATTACGTTGACGAACAGTTCCGGATCGACGACTTGCTTCAGCGCTTCGCGCACGTGGTCTTCAGTCAGAGGCATGACCGCTTCCCTCTGGAAAAAAGCGGAATGGAAAACAAGGAACGCACCCTTGGGACAACCGCAGCCAATCCGCCCTCCCGGGCGGCATCAAGCACCCGAGCCACTGCAGCGCGGGCCGGGCGACTGTTCGAAACCCGGTAGAATCCTTTATACCATCCGCCCCGCGTAGGGCACAGCGCCGCGGGAGCGAAACTCTCCGCTAGTGAGCACCTCGGCCTGGGAAAGAACACTCCCCGCCGGTGCGGCCCTCCAGGAAAATCCGCGGCGTCTTTTCACCGTCGCGGCGGTTTTCTAGACTGGACGCCAAGCTAGCCGGGCCGGGTTGGGCCGGTACGCCGCGGCTAGCGTTCGGCCCTGGGCGGTCGGCGGGCCAAGTTCGCCGGCTCGAGTTCTTGCGCACTTCCACGCGGAGTACCCAGTCATGAGCACCGGGGAAGGAGCCCACGGGGACCTGTCCACCATGCGCGGCCGCAACTATCCCACGCTGCGGCAATTCACCGTGTTTTTGGAGAACCGCGTGGGCCAGTTGCTGGAGGTGGTGCGCCGGTTTGAAGGGTCGCGGGTGCGAATCGTCGCCTTGAGCATTTCCGAGGCGGCCGAATGCGCCTTTGTCCGCTTTCTGCTCAGCCATCCAGAACAAGGGCGCGAGATTCTGGAACGGGCCGGACTGGCCCTGGTGGAAAGCGACCTGTTGGGCGTGGAACTTCCCTCGGGTCCGCAGCCTCTGCTGCGCGTCTGCACCGCGCTGCTGCAAGCCGAAGTGAACATCCTGCAAACTTATCCGGTGCTGGTGCGGCCGCACCAGCACCGGATAAGTTTGCAGGATGTTCACTTCGGCTTGC
>WFOE01000134.1 GCA_015488215.1 Planctomycetales bacterium | reverse complement strand
GGGCTCCATGCCAAGGAGCACTACGCTCCTTCCAGTTGGGGCAGCTCGCCCGGGCGGACGATTATAGCTACTTCATCATCGGGCAGCGGATGCTGGATCGGATCCAACTCCAAATAATGGCAATGCTTCGGGCCGTCTGTCGGGCCATCCTAGAGGAAGGTGAAAAGTGGGGATAGGTCAGCCTGGCAAGCGGCTTTTCCCGGCAGGGGGGCTGGAGTATCCTTGCCCTGAAGTGGTTTGCCCCCCGTGTTCCTGCAATCCCTGGCGTGCCATGCCCCTTGTCGAATCGCTGGTGCTGCTTCCCTGCCACAGTCTGGAGGATTTTCCGCTTTACCACACCGGGGCCGAAGCCCAAGGGTTGCTGGCGGCCTGGTGCGGGCTGTGGCATCCGGGGCTGATTGCCGCCACGGGCCAGATGCCTCGCTGGGCGCGCGCCGACGAACCTCCCGAAGAACTCCGCGACCGGCTCCTGGTCGTACCGGCCGTAAGCGAGGACCTGCTGTTGGTGGGCTGGACGAAAAAGGCACGCGACCAGGGGGCTTGTCTCGTCCTGCGCCCGTCGGAGCCTCGGGCCGTATGGCGTCAGGCGGCCGAGCAGTTTTCGTTGGACCTGGAGCTCGACCCCGATGCCCCCTGGGTGCGCCGCTTTACGGCCCTGGGGTTCGCCTACTTGCAGGAAGAGCTGCTCACCCGGCAAATGCGCTACATGAGCAATCTGGACGAGGAGTTCTTCGAGGCCGAGGTGGTCCGCGCAGCCCAGGCCCTGGCCCGGGACGACTCCCAACAGGCCGAAGCTCATTACCGCCAGTGCTTCGAGCTGTTGATGGAGTCCCGCGAACGCTACTACCCGGTGGACGCCTACCTGGTGGACCTGGTCCTGGTGGCCGAAACGACGTTGGGCGAATCGCTACGCCGGGAGCTACGCCGGGGACGCCCGCTGAACGTGCTGTGCGACGCCGACACGTTGCGGCTCATGGCCCGGCGAGAGCCGGAATCGCTCCAACTGCTGCGCCGCCAGATCGAAGCCGAGCAGGTGACGCTGGTCGGCGGAACTTGTTCCCAGGCCGAACTGCCGCTGTGGCCGCTGGACCTGGCCGCCGCGGAACTGCTCCGTGCCCGGCAAGCGACCCAGGAACTGCTCGGCCGTCCGGTGCAGGTGTTTGGCCAGCGTCGTTTCGGGCTGTGTGCCTGGCTGCCGCAGTTGCTGGTACGGGCCGGGTTCACCGGCGCGCTGCATTTTCCGTTGGATGAAGGCGTCTTTCCCCAGGCCACCCAGGCCAAAATCCACTGGCAGGGGGTGGACCCATCGGCCCTGGACGCCCTGGCCCGCGTGCCGCTGGACAGCTCGCAGGCCGAGGCGCTGCTCAATTACTGCGAGCGGCTGGGCAACACCATGGACATGGACCACGTGGCCACGCTCAGCTTTGCCCGCTGGCCCGGCCAGGCTTCCACTTATTTTGAAGACCTGCACACGGCCGAACGCTACTCTCCCGTGCTGGGACGATTTGTCCATCTGGCCGATTACTTCGAGAACACCGAGCTGGCCGGCGAGCCGAGCCGCTTTCCGGCCGACGACTACCGTTCGCCCTACCTGCGGCACGACGTGGCCGCCGGACACGCCCGGCCGGTTACTCGCTTTGCCGACCTTTACGCCCACTGGGCCCAGGAGCAACGTCTGGCCTTTTTGCACCTGCTGGGAGCCGTACTGGGCGCCAAGAGCCGGCCGCGGCAGGAAGAAGCAGAAGGGGCCGACGGTGCAGAAACATCCCGTACAAAGGAAGCCACCGCAGAACAAACTGCCGCGGACGAAGCGGCCCAGCAGGCGGCCCAAGCCGTGGCCCGGCGGATGACCGGTCAGGGGGAAACCTCCCCCGGCGTGCTGGTTCTGAACCCCTGGCCCTGGCCGGCCCGGGTGGAAGTGGACGTGGGAGCCTGGGACCGGGTTCCTCCGCCGCAGGAAGGCGTGCTGGCCTCGCAGAGCGAGCCGGTCAAACGCCTGCTGGTGGAAGTGCCCGGGGGCGGTTATCGCTGGGTTGCCGCCGCTTCCGGCCAGGCCCCGGCTGCCCGGCGGCGCAAAGAACCGCCGATGGTCGTTCCCGAGGAACACTTGCTCCGCAACGAGTTCTTCCAATTGCGGCTGGATCCCGAAACCGGAGCCATCCGCTCGCTGATGGACTACCGCAACCGGGGCAATCGGCTCTCGCAACAACTGGCCCTGCGCCTGCCGGGGGCGGCTCCCGAGCCGGGCCAGCCGTGGCAGGACCTGGACCAGCAAGCTTGGTATTCGGTCATGCGGGCCGAGGAGATTCGCTACCTGGTCCAAGGCCCAGGGCTGGCGGTAGCAGAAAGCCGCGGCCAGCTTCTGGACCGGCAAGGCACTGCGTTGGCCCGATTCACCCAACGGGTGCGACTCTGGCGGCGCTATCGGGTGTTCAAGCTGGAAGTGGAACTGGAACCGCAGCGCCTGCCTGAAGGCGATCCCTGGCAAAGCTACTACACCTGCCGCTGGGCCTGGCCGGACGAATCGGCGCTGCTCAGCCGCGGCGTGGCCGGTATGGTCTTCCCGGCCGAAGCCACCCGGCTGGAAGCGCCGCTGCTGGTGCAATGGGAAACCGACCGCTGGAGCACCACGCTCCTTTGCGGCGGATTGCCTTATCATCGTCGGGTGGGGCTGCGGATGCTGGATACGATTCTGCTGGCCGGGCAGGAAACCCGGCGGCGGTTCGAGCTGGCCGTGGGCGTGGACCTGCGCCGCGGCCTGGCCGAAGCGGTCAATCTGTTGGCTCCGCCGGTGGTGGTGCCCTTGCAAGGAGCCGCTCCGACCGCCGGCCCGCAGGCCTGGCTCTTTACCGTGGAAGGGGGCCAGGTGCTCACCAGCGGCTGGGCCCCGCTCGAAGAAGACCAGGCCGAGCGTCCCGCGGGCTATCGCGTTCGCGTGCTGGAAGTGCTCGGCCGCCCCCAGCAAGTGCGGCTGCGCAGCTTCCGCCCGGTCAAGTCTGCCCGGCAGGTGGATCTGTTGGGCAACACGTTGGCCGAGCTGCAAACCGGCGAGGACAGCGTGCTGGTGGACCTGGACAAGTACGAGTGGGCCTGGATCGAAGTGCGCTTTGCCTGAAGCCGTGGCTGCCGCCAGTTTTCGCCTGCGTTTTGTGCAAAGAACGATGATCGTTTGCATCGACGGACCAGCCGGAGCCGGCAAGAGCACCGTAGCCCGGCAACTGGCCCAGCGGCTTGGGTTCCACTACTTGGACACCGGGGCCATGTACCGCGCAGCCACGCTCGGGGCGCTACGTCGGGGGGTGGACTGGAACGATCCGAAGCAGGTGGCCCAGGTGGTGCAGTCGCTTTCTATCGACTGGCTGGGGGACCGGATTCTGCTCCAGGGAGAAGACGTTACCGATCAGATTCGCACTCCTCAGATTACCCAACTGGTCCATTACGTGGCCGACAATCCCGAGGTGCGCCGCTGGATGGTCGAGCAGCAGCGTCGCGTGGGCCGGGAGCGGAACCTGGTTACCGAAGGCCGCGACCAGGGGACGGTCGTCTTTCCCCAGGCGGAACTAAAGGTGTTTCTCACCGCCAGCCCCGAGACCCGGGCCCGGCGGCGCCAGCAGCAACTGGCCCAGCAGGGAATCCAGGCTTCGCTTGAACAGATTCTCCAGGAGCAACAACTGCGCGACCAGCGCGACAGCAGCCGCAGCGTAGGCCCGCTGGTGCCGGCCCCCGATGCCATTGAGCTCGACACCACGGGAATGACCCTGGAAGAAGTGGTCGATCACCTGGAACGCCTGGTCCGGGAAAAAATGCCCCCGGGGCAGTAGCCGCCCGCGGGAGCCGCTGTCCCTTGCCAGCAAAGAGGTACAGAGGCCAGCTCCCCCCACTTACTTCAGCGCCGCAGCCTGTCGGCCGGGCACCTGGAGCTTGAAGTTGGGGCTCTGTCCGAAGAACTGCATCGGGTTTTCCAGCACCACTTGCTGGATGGCTTCGAAAGCGTGTCCGCGACTGCGCATCTCCATGATGAAGTCGGGCACGGCCGTGGGCTTGGAGGGCCCCCAGTCCCCGGCCGAGTTCACCAGCAGTCGCTCGGTGCCGTACATCTCGATGATGTCCACAGCCCGCTTGGGCGTGCATTTGGTGACCGGATAGAGCGTCATCCCGGCCCAGTAGCCGCGCTGGAGCACGTCGCGCACCGTGTGTTCTTCCACGTGGTCCACCAGCACGCGGCCGGGATCAAGCTGGGGGAAGTCCGCCAGCATGTCCAGAATCATCCGCGTGCCCATGTACTTGTCTTCCAGGTGCGGGGTGTGGATCAGAATGGGCAGGTCGTACTTCAGGGCCAGTTCCACGTGTTCCAGAAACACGGTGGCTTCGTTGCGCGTGTTCTTGTTCAGGCCGATTTCGCCGATGCCCAGCACGTTGGGCCGATCCAGGAACTCAGGGATGGCGGCGATTACTTCGCGCGAAAGCTCGACGTTCTCGGCCTCCTTGGCGTTGATGCACAACCAGGTGTAGTGCTGCACGCCGAACTGGGCCGCCCGGCGCGGCTCCACTTCGGTCAGGTGGCGGAAGTAGTCGCGGAAACCCTCCACGCTCCCCCGGTCAAATCCGGCCCAAAACGCCGGCTCGCTGACGGCCAGACAGCCCATGCGGGCCAGGGTTTCGTAGTCGTCGGTGACGCGGGAAACCATGTGGATGTGCGGGTCGATGTAGAACATACCGAATGGGCTCCTGCACGGAGGGAACGGGAGTTCGTCCGGGGAAACAACCTGTCCGCAGGCGGAACCGAGAGCTGCCGGTTCAGCGGGGTTTGGCCACCGGACGGAAGTTTTCTTTCCACTGGGGATCGTAGGGCCGGGAGAAGATCATCTGCACGCGTTCGGCCCGGCCCGGCCCTGGCTCGCTCAGCACAGCAAGCGCCTGGGCGATTTGGTCCATCCGGGCCTGGTCGCCCGGGTCTCCTGCTCCTCGGTCCAGCCGGTCCAGGTCGGCGGCCAGTTCCAGGATACGGGCACGAATGTGCAGAAACTCCCGTTGCAGCGTGGTAGCGGCATCCAGCGGGGTCAGTTGCATGGCAGTGCCATTGGTTACGAGGAAATACGCGGCCATCGGTCCACCAGGCCCGCGTTGTAGCGGAGTGTCCATTTCAAGTTTCCCCGCTCCGCAGCGGTAAATCAAGCATTGCCGCGTGCTTCCTGGGCGTGCGAGGAGGTCCCGCCGGAGAAGCCGCTTTACCCAAACGACAGAATCCGACCAAACGGTACCCACTTTCAAAACAAACCGCCGGGACAACTTCCTGAGACGAACGGCAGTGCGTCGAGATGCTTTTTCCAAAAAAAACACCGGCGCGGCAGTCGGACCCACGCACGCGCACCACGGTGCCGCGCCGGCTGGCGATACCGGCTCGGGGGGCCCGCGCCAGTATCGCCGATTGACCGGGCCTATTCGCTCCGGAACGCAGTTCCGGCAAAACCCCTGGCAAGCCGGGGGCGACCCCTTTTACGAGGCCGATCCAACCGCGGCGGGTTCTTCCTGAGCCTGCTGGCTGCGGAACTGGCCGTTCTGGTACAGCTCCTTGGCCCGCTGCACGGCGTCCTCGAAGCGGTCGAAGATGTTGTCCTTGCCAATCCGTTCCAACACCTTCAGCCGTTCAAGCAAATTGCGTACCGGAGGACTCATACCGGTGATGATTACGTGCGTGTTCAGGCTGCGCGCCTTTTCCACCAGATCCTCCAGCAAATAGGCGCCCGAAAGGTCCATGTACCGCACGCGGCCCATGCGGATAATCAGCACGTCGTAGTGCACCAGGCGTTCCATCGTGTTGTAAATGGCGTTGGAAAGCCCGAAGAACATCGGCCCTTCCTGGTGCAGAATAAGCACGTGCCGCTTGAAATCTTCGGAAAGGTTTTCCTCGCCGGACCACACCTGCTCGGGCAGCTCTTCCAACGAGGCGACTTCCGGGCCGTAGATTTCGCCCATTTCCTGCACGAAGCGGAAGAAGGCAATGGCCAGTCCCACGCCCACGGCCACCAGCAGGTCGGTCCACAGCGTCAGCCCCAGCACGGCGAAGAAGCAGATCAGGTCGGTGGCCGGCAGCCGCCGCAGCACGGGCAGCACGCGATAGTCCAGGATGTCGATACCCACCTTGAGCAGAATCCCGGCCAGACAGGCCATCGGCACATAGCTGGCATAGGGGGCCAGACCCAGCATCAGGGCCAGCATCACCGCGCCCATGGTTACGGAACTCAAGCTGCTGCGGGCACCGCATTTGATGTTGGCCACCGAACGCATGGTGGCCGTAGCCGTGGTCACGCCACCGACCAGACCGCAGGCCATGTTGGCAATCCCTTGGCCGAACAGTTCCCGGTTGCTATCGTGCCGGTCGTCGGTCATCGTGTCGCAGATCAAGCAGGTCAGCAGCGAGTCGAACGCGCACAAGCCCGCCAGGGCGAACGCCGGACCGATCATCGAAGCAAACAGCGATGCGTCGGGAATGTAAATCTTCGGCAGCCCGCTGGTCATGTGAATCATCTCCACATCCAGCGGGAAAATCAGCGGCAACGAAATGCCCACGGCCAGACCCAATAGCGGGGCGGGAAGCCACTCCAAAGCCTTGGGCCGGAACTTTTCCCACAGAATAATGCAGGCGAATGTCACGCCCGAAACCACCGCCGCGGGCCAGTGCATGTTCGCTATGGCATGGGGGATGCCCAGGATCGCTTCGCGCAAAGACGGAGCTCCTTCCAAGCCCAGCATCGGGTTGATTTCCAGTACGATCAGAATGACCCCGATGCCGCACATGAAGCCCGAGACCACCGAATAGGGCGTGTAATAGACCAGTCGTCCTACGCGCAGCAGTCCCAGCAACAGAACAACGATGCCGCTTAAAAACACCAGCGTGAAAGCGTAGGTGAGGTCGGGGCTGCCGTCGGGCAGTGTGTGGTCCTTCATCACCATGGCCAACTGCACCACCTTGGGTGAAGTGGGCCCACTGATACCCACGGTGCTGCCGCCGAAAATGCCGACGAGAATCCCGCCACAGATGGTCCCCCAAACACCGGTGGCCGCTCCCAGGCCCGAGGCGACGCCGAAGGCCATGGCCATTGGCACCGAGATTACGGCCACGGTGGCTCCGGCCAGGATGTCCTGCTTGGGATTGCGCCCCCAGTGTTTCAGGTTGTGCCAGGGGTTGAAGTCGTTGAGCGAACGCAAAAACGCACGCCAACTCCATCCGTTAGGACGCAACAATTCACCAGGTCGAGGTTGCAGCTCTTTGGAGTCCTTCATATCACAAACACCTTTCGTTGTATGGAGAGTCGAACGGAAACGAAAACGGGATTAGCGCTATATGCCGAGGCAAGCGCTTGCTGCCTCGGACGAACGGGGACACTGCGACGACGATGCACGAAACTTTCCCTGGGACAACAGCCGCTTGTGCCGAAAGCACACGCAAAGGCTGCTTTACCCGGAAAGGGGCAAGTTCCGACGCGGAACGACCCGGGCAGCTTTGCCGCCGGGTGTTGGGAACACCCAGGCGCGCAGCCTGGAACCCGAACGAAGCGGCGAACGGACGCAGACCTTTGAGTGCCGCCTGTGCTGCCGGTCAGCGCGTCGACGCGAGAGAGCTCAGATTTGCGGCGGTGCCCGCGTTACAGAGCAATGCCCCACCAGATACTCGACCGAGTCAGGCCCCCCGTCGAGGCAAAACTCGCTTTTCCGCGAAGGAAATTGGCCGAGCGAGGCAATGGCCAGACAAGGCCGTATTACGGCGGATAGACGGACAAGCTGTTCGGATTCCGGTTCCGCTTCGGCCGATTCCAGCAGTTCTTCGACTTCGGCCGGATCGCACAGGTCGCACAACCGGCGGCCCACTCCGGGATTGGTGGCCAGTACCCAGGCCCCCACGAGTAAGGCCAACACCGAAAGGAGCAACAATCGCCGCTTGAGGGTGTATATCATGGCGAGGTTCTCGAAGTCTCGGTTGCCTGGTCGAACCATGCCGGACAAGCGGCCCAGACGTGCCGCGGGCGGGGCCGGCACGGACGCCTCCGAGCGGTTAGGTTCTCGGTTTCCGATAGCGAGTTTCGGAATACCGGCGGTCCGTCAATGACCGAAAAGGCGCAACGTACCATTGTTGACGACCCTAATCGCCCGCAAAGTCCCTGTCAAGGGCACCATTTGCCCAGTCTGGCTACATTCTTTACGTGTCGTCTTTACTCGTGTCCAACCATCTCCGTGCCCACCAGGCGCTTGGTTTCCCGCCGCAGGAAATGCTGCACCGTGCGGCCATCGTCCATGCCCAGGGCGCGTTGGGCCACTTCCTGGCACTGTGGCAAGCTGACGCGACGGCAGATGCGTTTTACCTGGGCAATCACCCCCGGGGCGACGCTCAGCCGCCGCAGGCCCAGCCCCAACAGAAGGATAACACACTCGGGCATGGAGCCCACCTGGCCGCACACGTTGACCGGCTTCTGGTGCCGGTCGGCCTGTTCCACGGTGTACTTGAGCAGCCGCAGCACGGCCGGATCGCAGGGATTGTAAAGTGTGGAGACTTCCCGGTTGCTGCGGTCGGCCGCCAGCGTGTATTGGGTCAGGTCGTTGGTTCCGATGCTCAAAAAATCCACTTCCGGGGCGAACAGGTCGGCCAGAATCGCTGCCGAGGGGATTTCGACCATCATGCCCACTGGGAGCGGCTCCTCGGGAGCCTGTTGCTGTTCCTGGAGGTCCTCCACCACGTCGGCCAGGATGGTTTTGGCCTGCCGCAGTTCGCGCAGCGTGGAGACGAAAGGAAACAGCACCCGCACCGGTCCCAGCCGTGCCGCCCGCACAATGGCCCGCAACTGCGTGCGAAACATCTCCGTGTGCCGCAGCGCCAGCCGGATGCTCCGCAGGCCCAGGAACGGATTGGCCTGTTCTTCCGGCTCGGGCAGGTGGCGCAGCTTGTCCGCGCCCAGGTCGAAGGTGCGAATCACCACCGGGCGGCCCTGCATGGCCTGGATTACCTGGGCATAGACCTGATAGTGGTCCTCCTCGGTGGGCGGGGTGGGCGATTGCAGGTAGAGAAACTCGGTACGGTAGAGCCCAATCCCGTCGGCTCCCCGGCGGCGGCAGTGTTCGGCTTCCTGGGGCAGCTCGATGTTGCCCATTAGCTCGATCCGCACGCCGTCGGCGGTTCGGGCTTCTTGTTCGTCCAGGCGGCGCAGCTCGGCCAGCCAGTCCTGGCGGCGACGGATACGCCGCTGGTATTCCTCGCGGGTGGGCTCGTCCGGGTCGATGATGACCCAGCCCTCGTCGGCGTCCAGGATGACTTCCTCGCCGCCGGAGACGGCCGTCAGGAACGGTCCTGTGCCCACCACCGCAGGTATTTCCAGCCCCTGGGCCACGATGGCCGTGTGGCTGCCCGGGCCGCCCACTTCGGTTACGAAGCCCTTGACGTACCTGGGATCGAACGAGGCGACCTCGCTGGGGGTAAGACTGTGAGCCAGCACCAGCACCGGCGAGGTCAAGTGGCCCAGTTCCTGGCGATCCCGCTCCAGCAGCTCCCGCAGCAAGCGGCGCTGGATGTCGAAGATGTCGGTGGCCTTTTCGGCAAAGGGGCCAGGCAGTTGTTCAAACACTTGGGCATAGCGTCGCAACACGCGACTGACGGCAAACTCCGGCGAAAAGTGTCGCCGCCGTACCAACTGTTCGATCTCGCCCAGCAGCTTCTCGTCCTGGAGCATTTGCAGGTGGGCGTCGAAGATGGCCCCGTAGTGCGGCCCCAGTTGCTGGTTGATTGTGTCGCGGTTTCGGGCAATCTGGCGCCGCGTGGCCTCAATGGCCTGGTGCAGCCGCTGGAGTTCCTGCTCCACGGCGTCGCGTCGCACGAAGCGCCGCGGAATACGAAAGCCCTGGTTGTCCAGCACCAGCGCTTCGCCCAGGACCACGCCGGGCGAAACCGGGATGCCTTGAAACTTTTCCATCGGCCTGCTCCGTCGCGTTCCAGAAACCGGCCGGTCCCGCCACCTGGCTTTTCGCCCAACCGGCATACCCGAAAGCCTAGAGGAATTGCGGCCGCGTGCGAAGTCCGCAGCCAGCCCGGCAGGACGCTCCCCCCGGAGAGGTTTGCGCAGCGCGACCCACTTTTGCCCCCCGGCGATTGAAACCGGCCGCGTCCTGTCAGTCCTGCTGCAGTTCCACCGCGTAGCCCAATTCCCGGGCGTAGCGAATCATGCGGGTGTGTTCGCGCCGCCGCAGCGGCCGGGCGGGGGTGCCCACGTAGAGGGTCCACGGCCGGGTGCGCGTTCCGGCCGGAAGCAGGCTCCCGGCCCCCAACACTGTTCCCTGGCTCAAGCGGCAGCCGGGCAACACGATGCAGTTGCTGCCCAGGTTGACGAAGTCTTCCATCACCACCGGCTCGCAAATGACCTGGTCGCGGAACGCTTCCGGAATGACGGGCCCCGGGCCAATCAGCCCATGCCCCTGGAAGCTGTCGCTTGCGCAGACGATTCGCCCTCCGGCGGCGATGTTGGTAAAGTGCCCCATCCGAAGCAGCGCCCCGCGGCCCCCGATGACCGAAACGTGCGGCCCGATGTGCACGTAATCGCCCAGCCGCAGCGACGTGGTGCAGTAGAAAAACGCGTCGATGGCCACGTGCGAGCCGACTTCCACCAGCTCCGGATAGCGCACCACGGCCGGTTGTCCCAGCAACACGTCCTCGCCACGGGCGGCGAACTGTTCCACCATGAACCCCTCTCCGGTTTCTAAGGGGACCACACGCGAAGGCGATTACCAGCCGGAGGCAATCACCTGCAACAGGTATTCCACCTGTTCATCGCTCAGCCCATCGTGCAGCGGAATGTGGATTTGCCGGGCTTCGAACTGGGCCTGGCCCTGGAGCTGCTCCCGCTGTTGGGGAGTCTGGCCGAACACCGGGTTGGTATCGATCCGCGTATCGACCATCGAAGTGGGAATGCCGTGCCGGGCCAGTTTTTCCACAAAGCGGTCCCGCTCTTCCACCAGCAGCGGAAAGAGCCAGTAGGCATGGTCGCATTCCGGGTCCAGACGCGGTAGCTCCACGCCCGGGACGGAAACCAGGCGCTGGCGGTACAGGGCTCCGAGCTTGCGACGGCGTTCGAGCCGGGGAGCGAACTCCTCCAGGTTGGCCAGCCCGACGGCCGCGGCGATGTCGTTCATGTGGTACTTCAGCCCCAATTCACTTACGGCCAGCTCGCGCCCGCCGTAGCGGTTGCGACGCACGTTTTCCCGGTCGATGCCGAACCACCGCCGCCGACGCACAGCGGCCGCCAGTTCCGCATCGGGCGAGCAGACCGCTCCCCCGTCGCCGCAGGTGAAGTGCTTGATTGCCTGGAACGAAAAGCAGGTAAACGGAGAGAGCGAACCGATGGGACGCCCGCAGTAACGGGCACCGAAGGCGTGGGCGGCGTCCTCGATCACCACCAGGCAGTGTTGCCGGGCCACTTGGGCAATGCGGTCCATCGCCGCCGGTAGCCCTCCCCAGTGAACCACAATCACGGCCCGAGTCCGCGGCGTGATTCGCCGAGGCAGGTCCTCCGGGTCGAGGTTGCCGGTGGCCGGGTCGATATCGGCAAATACCGTCCGAGCCCCCGTAGCCAGCACGGCCATCCCGGTGGCGATGAACGTCTGAGGAGGGAGAATTACCTCGTCCCCGGGGCCCACGCCCGCAGCCAGCAACGCCAGGTGAAGCGCCGCGGTGCAACTGTTGACCGCCACGGGATGGGCCAGTCCCCAGCGGGCCAGCTCCTGCTCGAAGCGGCGCACTATCGGTCCTTCGCCCACCCAGGTGGATTCCAACACCTGGGCCACCCGCTGTGCAGCCCCGGGAGCAATGCGGGTATGGAAAAACTCAATCTTGCCCGGCGGTGCCAGGGGCACAGCGGGTCTTGTTCTCCTTGAGCGTGGCGTGGCGGCGGGCCGCGGCACTGGCAAACTCATCGCAAATGCATCCGTGCGAAAAGTGGGAACTCTCTCCACCACGAGGAAAGCAACATGGGGCCAAAGCCCCGTTCGGGTCAAGAGAAGCTGGGGCTTTCCCTCCGGAAGATTTCCGACTGGGGAAAGCCTTTCCGGCCAGAGCGGCTTTCCGGCCAGGGGAAGATTGTTCCAGGGGGGAGTGATGCGAATTCGGCCGCTTTTTAGGGGAAAATTGTCTTGCAACGGAAATACTACTTTGGTAGTACTACCTGGGTAGCAGAAACGATTGATCGATTGCCGGGTTTACACAACATGGAACGATTGGGGGATCTGCAACTGCGTATCCTTCGCGTGCTCTGGCAGCACGGCGAGTGCACCGTGGCCCAGGTGCAGCAACATCTGGCCGGGGAGCAATCGCGCGTGCTGGCCTACACCACCGTGGCCACCATGCTGCGGAAGATGGAGGCCCGAGGACTGGTACGCCATCGCAGCCAGGGACGCCGGTTCCTTTATCAGGCGACCGTAAGCGACGAGCAGGTTTCCCAACGCCTGGCCGGCTACTTGCTGGACCGGTTGTTCGAAGGTTCCCTGGCCCAGATGGTCAACCACTTGCTGGAACACCGCCAAGTGGACCCACAGGAACTGGACCGCCTGGAGGAGCTAATCCGCCGCAAGAAAGGGGAGTCCGGAACATGAACCTGCCGGGGTTTTTCTGGCCCCTGCCGGCCGAGGCGGCCCTGGTGGTGCAGTCCGCGGTGGCCGCTTCGCTGCTGTTGGTCGTAGCCGCTTTGGGGCTGCGTTGGGCCAAGGCGACGCAGACCCAAAAGCACCTGGCCCAGGCGGCGGCCGTGCTGCTCTGTTTGCTGGCCCTGGGCCAGTGGTCCGGTGCGCTCCCATGGGCCGCCGGTTTTCTGCCGGGGGAGTTTTTCCGCAGTCCGGCTCCCGCCGAACAATCGCCCGTACCCCGGCCGCAACTTACCCCAGCCAGACGATTCGTGCCCGCCGCGGAATCTCCAGAACGGCGTGAGCCGGATACTGCCAAACCCGCAGAGGAAGCTCCCCGGGACCAGTCCCTTGACCGGTCGAGGTTCCAAAGTCCGGCTCGGTCGCCGAACAAAACGGTGGGGCAATCCTCCGCACCGCCGGGGGCCGAAGTGGTTTTGCCGGCCCTCTCCACGAAAAATGACCGTTCCGCGAGGCAGGACCACCCGCGGCGGGAACAAGCCGCGGGTGCCACGGTTCGGCCAGCGGCGGAGTCTGCCGGAGCCCGTGTGTTTTGGCCGCGCGTGTTTCTACTGGGCTGGCTTGCCGGGACGGTGGGGTTGGCCTTGTGGTGGGTGGTTCTTGCCGCGTGCTGGCGACGCCGGGCTGCGGCCTGGCAGGTTGTCCAAGGCGACTCGCCACTGGGGCGCCTGGTTGCCCAGGTGGCCGCAGAGCTTGGCTACCGCGGCACTTTGCAGGTTTGCTGTTCCGAGAAGGTGGACAGCCCGTTTGCCTGCGGGTGGTGGCGCCCCCGGGTGGTTCTGCCCGAGCAGTTCGCTCAGCGGTGGTCGCCGGGGCAGCAGAAAGCCGTGCTGGCCCACGAGCTGGCCCACCTGCGGCATCGCGATCCGTTCTGGCTGGCCGTGCTGCGGCTTTCCGCGGCGCTTTGGTGGTGGCACCCGGGCGTTTGGCTCCTGCTCCGGCGTTGGCGCTGGTGGGCGGAGCTTGCCGCCGACGACGTAGCCGCTGGGCTTTCCGGCACCGGCACCCCTCTGGCCGAAGCGCTACTGGTAGCCGCCCGCGGAATGCTCGGCAGCTCCCGGCGGCAAAGCTACCAGGGAGCCGTGGCTTTCCATTCCCCGTTGGGCAATCGCATCCAACGCCTGCTTTCGGCCGAGCAAGGCGAAGCGGGCGTTTTCAAGAAACCATCGCGATGGAGTGTTTGTTGTTTCGTGGTCGTGGGCTTGCTGGTGCTGGCGGGTCCCGCGGCCGCAATTCCCGCTGCCGACCCTTCTTGGACAGGAGACTCTGCCATGCGTACTGCCCCTTGGTGGCGGCGATCCGCCCTGATGCTGGCCGTACTCGGACTGACCGGTTTGCCTGCCGAAGCGCAAGCAGAGCCGCGCGGCGAAGTTCCCCCGCGCCCCGCTGCGCAACCCCCGTTGCCCGGCCAACCGTTCCGCGTGCGGGAAGCTCCGCGGCGCGAAGCGGCACGGCCGCATCCGGAAGCCCGGCGGGAACGCCCTCACCACGCCCGCGAGCGGCGCCATCCCGGCCCAAGTCCGGAAGAACGACTGGAACGGCTGCTCCGCATTGCCGAAGAGCTGGAACGGCTGGGACTGCATGAAGAGGCCGAGCACATGCGCCGCCGGGCCGAGGAGTTCAAAGAGCATCTGGAGCGCAAACGCCACGCGTCGCGGCGTCCCGAGCAGCCCGGGCCGAACGGCCCGCGCCGCTTTCAACCGCGGCGAATCCACCGCCCGGAAGGCGCCTTCGGCCCGCCGCGATTCCACGAACCCGGCCCTCGGCCGCCTCATGCCGAGCTGGAACGAACCGTCAAGGAAATGACCCATGTTGTGCGCGAACTGCGCGAAGCGCTCCACCAGACCCGGCGCGAGTTGGAGGAAACCCGACGCCACTTCCAACGCGAACTGGAACGGACGCGAGTCCACCTGGAACGGGTAACTGAGCGTCTGGAACGCCTGGAACGGCAACGTGAAGAAGAGGAAGAAGAACGCGAGGACGGGGAGGACTAACCGCGGCCCGTCGTCCCCCCTTCGACAGGAGCGCGCAGGGTGCTTGCGTGCTCCTGTTTTTTTATTGGCCGCAAGACGGAGCGAGAACGGGAACTGAAGCGCCGGGAAGCCGACCTAACCGGTTATCCTTCCTCTCGGCGGCCCACTTCGTCCACCACCAGGATGTTCTGCACAGCTCCCAGCCGGGTGCCGCGAAGCATGACCAGGCGATCCCCCGGGGAAAGCTCGCCGGCGGCCAGCCCTTTTTCTTCCAGAAACGCGCACAGGCGGCGGCTGTCGGCAGCCGGGGCTTCCGGCAAGGGAACCACTCCCCAGGCCAGACACAAGCGCCGCAGTACGTGCGGCTGGTCGCTTACGCCCAGCACCGGTACGTGGCTGCGGTAGCTAGCCAAGGCCAGGGCAGTGCGGCCGGAGTGGCTGGCCACGACAATCACCCGGGCCTGAACGTCGCGGGCGATATGCACGGCCGATTCCACCAGGGCGGCGGTGACGGGATGGACCACTTGCCGGCGGAAAAACCTCCCGCTGCGCGTGCAGCCGGCGGCAAAAGCCGCTTCGGTGCTTTGGGCAATGCGGTTCATCATCTCCACGGCCTGCACCGGATACTGGCCCACGGCCGTTTCGCCGGAGAGCATGCAGGCGTCGGCCCCGTCCAGGATGGCGTTGGCCACGTCGGTCACTTCGGCCCGGGTCGGCAGCGGCGAGTGCCGCATCGAATCCAGCATCTGCGTGGCCACGATTACCGGCCGCTGGTACTGATTGCACAGCAGGATGATCCGCTTCTGGGCCAGGGCCATGTGGGCTACGTCGGTTTCTACGCCCAGGTCCCCACGGGCCACCATCACCGCGTCGGCCGCCTGGACGATGGCTTCCAGGTGGTCCAGCGCCTCGGGCCGTTCGATCTTGGCTACCACGGCCGCCCGGCTGCCGTGTTCTTCCAGCAAGCGGCGCAGCCGATGGACGTCCTCGGCTTGGCCGACGAAGCTCAAGCCGACGAAATCCACCTCCTGCCCGGCTGCCCACCGGGCGTCTTCCAGGTCCTTTTCCGTCAAAGCGGGCAGCCCGAGATGCACCCCGGGAAAGTTCACCCCCTGCCGGGAATAGATGACCCCGCCCTGGACCACCCGGCAGCGAACCCCCTGCGGTTCGACCTGTTCCACGTGCAGGGCCACCGTGCCGTCGGCCAGCAGCACCCGGTGGCCGGGACGCAGGGCGTCGAGCACCTGGGGATGCGAGATGCCCAGCACCGCCGGCGCCGGGCCGTCCTGAGTGGGGGCAGCGGGAACATTCCCCGGTTCCCTGGCCAGCCACACTTCCTGCCCGGCCTGGAGTTCCAGCCGGTCTTCTTTCAGAGGGAGCAAACGCACCTTGGGACCGGCCAGATCGGCCAGCACGGCTACCACCTGGCCCAGCTCGCCGCTCAGCTTGCGCAGCGTGGCGACGGTTCGGGCGTGTTCTTCGTGCGAGCCGTGGGCCAGGTTCAACCGGAACACGTCTACACCGGCCTGGAGCAGCCGTCGCAGCGTCTGTTCATCGCGACAGGCCGGGCCAACGGTGGCCACCACTTTCGTCCGCGCTTGTTTGGCCCACATCCTCGGCCGCCTGCTTGCTACCAGGAGAAAAGTGCCGTTCCCCAGACCAACCCGGCCCCGAAGCCGCTCATCAGCAACTTCTGCCCTCGCTGCACGCGGCCGGAAGTAACCAGTTCGTCCAAGGCCAGTGGGATGCTGGCCGCCGAGGTGTTTCCGTAGCGGTCCAGATTGAGCACCAATCGGCTGCGGTCAAAACCCAACGATTCCACGGCTGCGTCCAGAATCCGCACGTTGGCCTGATGCAGCACCAGGTGGTCCACTTCTTCCTTGGCCACTCCGGCCGCCTGGAGCACTTCCAGGATTGAATCGTTCAGCAGCCGCACGGCCCATTTGAACACCGCCCGGCCGTCCATCCGCATGAAGTGTTTTCCCTCCTGAATCGCTTCCACGGTGGGAGGGCAAAGCGACCCGCCCATCGGCTGGTCGATCAGCTCGCCGCCGGAACCGTCCGAACCGAGCGTGTAGGCCAGGAACCCTTGCTCTTGGTCGCCCGGACCCACCAGCACCGCCGCGGCTGCATCGCCGAACAGCGGAAACGTTTTCGGATCGTGCGGATCAACAAAACGCGTGATGCAATCCCCCGCGGCCACCAGCACGTTCCGCGCCGTGCCGGCTTTGATGAACTGCGCCGCCGTTACCAAGGCGTACATGAACCCGGCACAAGCCGCCTGAAGATCCAGCGCCGGACAGTTGAGCCCCAAGCGGTCTTGCAACATGCAGGCAGTGGCCGGCAGGCGCTTATCAGGCGTGAAGGTGGCAAGCAACAGCAGGTCGATCTCCTCAGGAGCCACGGAGCTGCGCTCCAGGCACTGCCTTGCCGCCTGGAGGGCCATCCAGCCGGTGGTCTGCTCGGGGCGGGCAATCCGGCGGGTCTGAATACCGGACCGCTGGACAATCCACTCCGGGTCGCAGCCCACTTGCTCTTGCAGGTCCCGGTTGGTAACCACCTGCTCGGGCACAAACGCCCCGGTAGAAAGAACCTGTACGCCGGTAAGCGTGCGGATTTTGAATCCCCGAGCCGGAGACGTCGAGACTTGCGCACTCATTCGCCGGTGTCCTGCTTGCAACAAAGGGGTTTTGCCGGAAGGGAACCCCCCGCAGTGAATCGACTCTGAAGGTTCCCGCCGCCGGTGGAGCAATGCTTAGTGTGGTGCATGGCCAAGGCAGTGTCAACGAAGAGCCGCTCGGACGGGTTGCCGCGCTTCGAAGGGCGTGGGGCTTGGAGGCGTGGAGGGAGTGGAGGCTTGGGGGCTTGAAGGGGGGACTTCCGCTCCGGGGCAGAAATCGGCTTGCGGCTTGCGACCTGCGCCTTGCGCGGTGCTTCCGCACCGAAGCAAGCGTAAACGCTGATTCTCGGAAACGGCGAGCCGGGAGCGAAAGCT
>WFOE01000133.1 GCA_015488215.1 Planctomycetales bacterium | reverse complement strand
GTTAGGTCTTGCGTCTTGCGTCTTGAGCAAGGAGCTGCCGCTCCGGTGCAAGAACAAACGCTGATTCTTGCAACCGGGGAGCCGCCAGCTTTAGCTTTAGCTGGCGGCTCGCCGAAGTGCCGATAACGAGCAGCCGATTACGATTACGAGTACGAGTACGAGCACGAGCGTTTGTTTTGCCGCCGGAGCGGAAGCTCCCTGCGCAAGGCGCACGGCGCAAGCCGCAAGCCGTCCTCCAAGCTGGTCGCTGTTGTCGGGGGTCTGATATACTGGGGCGGTACGCGGAGGCAGATGAGCCGAAGCCGCCCCTTTCGGCTTGTCCCCGCCTGGCTGTTTTCTCGTGTTCCCCCGGCTCGGCATTTCGCCGAGTTCCGGCCAAGCGCCCGCAGTGTATGAATTGGGATCGCACCCAGCCCCAGGACCCCCAGCAGCGCGAGCAGGCCCGCACCCGCAGCGCCCAGCCTGCCCAGGTGCCCGGAAACGTGCCCGGCTATGAACCGGAGCGTTTTCTGGGCCAGGGGGCCTTCGGACAGGTGTGGGTGGCGGTGGAACGAGCCACAGGCCGCCGGGTGGCCATCAAGTTCTACACGCAGCGAAGCGGGCTGGACTGGTCGCTGCTTGCCCGCGAAGTGGAAAAGCTGGCCTATCTGTTTTCGGACCGCTACATCGTCCAGTTGGTGGGTGTGGGCCAGGAGGCCGATCCGCCCTACTACATCATGGAGTACCTGGAGCAGGGGTCGCTGGAAGACTACATCCGGCAACACGGCCCCCTGCCGGTGGACGAGGCGGTTCGACTGGCTCGGGAAATCGCCACCGGCCTGCTCCATGCCCACAGCAAGGGCGTGCTGCACTGCGATTTGAAACCGGCCAACGTGCTGCTGGACCAGGACCAGCGGCCGCGGCTGTGCGACTTCGGCCAGGCACGCCTGGTGCATGAACAAACGCCCGCCCTGGGCACCTTGTTCTTCATGGCTCCGGAACAGGCCGACTACGACGGCGTGCCCGACGCCCGCTGGGACGTGTACGCCCTAGGGGCCCTGCTTTACTGCATGCTCACCGGCGAGCCGCCGCACCGGACCGAGGAAAACCTGGCCCGCCTGGAAGCTATTCAAGACTCGCGGCGGCGGCTGGCCGCGTATCGGGAGCTGATTCGCAACAGCCCCCTGCCGCCGGTTCACCGCATGGTGCCCGGCGTGGACCGGCACCTGGCCGAGATTCTCCAGCGGTGCCTGGACCCCGACCCGGAAAAACGCTTTCCCACCGTCCAGGCCGTGCTGGAAGCCCTGCGGCAGCGACAGCGGCGTTTGCAGCGGAGGCCGCTGCTGGTGCTGGGCGTGCTGGGGCCGCTGCTGCTTCTGGCCGTGGTGGGCGTGTTTGCCTATCGCGGGTTTTCGACCACGCTGGTCCAGTCGGAACAGGCTCTCACCCAGCGGGCCTTGCAAAGCGACCGCTTCGCCGCCTGGTACGTGGCCGAGGCGGTGGCCGGCCAGGTGCTCCAGCGATGGCAGGCGTTGCAGCAGGAAGCCCGCGAGCCGGAACTGCACAAGCTCATCGCGGAGCTGGCACCGCTGCAGGTCGGTTCGCCGCAGTGGAAAGCCGCCCAGGCGCGGCTCCAGCGGTGGCTGGAAGCTGCCCGGCAGAGGCACGCCAATCTGGACAGCACCAGTTGGTTCGTCAACGCGGCCGCCGGTCCTCAACTGGCCCGCGTCCCCCTGGACGAAAAAGTGCTGGGCCGCAACTTCGCCTACCGGGACTATTTCCACGGCCGGGGACGCGATTTCCCCCCGGGCACCACCGGGCAAGGGATTATCACCCGGCCGCATCTTTCGGTGGTGTTCGTCTCCCGGGCCACGGGCAACCGGATGGTGGCTTTTTCGGTGCCGGTGTTTGATCCCCGGCGCCCTGATGGTCCGCCCATCGGCATCCTGGCCATGACCGTGGAGCTGGGCCGCTTTACCGAAGTGCAGCGGGACCGCGGCGACCTGAAGCTGGTTACCGCCCTGGTGGATAGCAAGCCGGACAGCCGCCCGGACGGGTCGCAGGGCCGCCCCGGTTCGCTGCTGGAACACCCTTACCTGGCTGAGCTGCAACGGCGCAAAGAACAAACCAGGTCGCGGGAGCCGTTGCCGCAAATCTACCTGCCCGAGCAAGTTACCGCCCGGCTGCTTCGCCTGGTTCGGCAGCGGGAATCGGCGCCCGGTGCCCCGGCGGCGGAAATCGCCGAGCTGGCCGTGCTGCATGACTACCACGACCCGGTGCCCGATGAACGGTTCGCCGGACCGTGGCTTGCCGCGCTGGAGCCGGTGGTGGTTTCGGCCCCCTGGGGGCGCGAGCCGACCGGCTGGGTGGTGCTGGTGCAGGAGAAGCGGGCCGAGGCGCTGGGCCCCCTGGCCCATCTGCGTTCAGGACTGGTTCGCTTGGGCCTTTGGGCCTTGTGGAGCGTGGTGCTGGTGTTGTGCGGCGTGTGGGCCGGAGCGTGGCTGTTGCGGCACCAGGGGCTTTCCAGCCGGTGGTGGTACCGAGTGCGCAAGAGCCTGGGAATGACCGTTACCACTCCGGGCACCCTCGGGCGGCGCGGGCCTCCCACGCCCCGCGGCCCCGCCGGACGCACCAGCCCCACTGAGGTGGAATCCGACTAAACGGCACGGCTCCCCGGCTGCTGTGCCCACGCTTCGAGCTTTGGCGGAGGAAACGTTCCCGGTGGCCGAACTGGTAGCCCAAGGTCCCGAGCCGCATCAGCGCTGGCGGCGGCGTTTGCCGCTGGACGAGCCGGTTACACTGGGCCGGCAAAGCCCACCCTGGGACGTGCCCTGGGACCCTTACGTTTCGCGGGCTCATGCCCGGCTGCTCTGGGACGGCCGGCTCCTGCACGTGGAACGGCTTCCCGAGACGGCCAACCCCATCTTCTTCCAGGGCGAGGAAGTCCAGCAGGCGGCGCTTTCGCCGGGCCAGTCGTTCCACATTGGCGACACACAGTTCCTGCTGGTCCAGGAACGCATCGAAGTGGTGCAGGACCTGCCCGAGCCGCTGCATGAGCAGACCTTCTCGGTGCAGTTCCTGCGCCAGTTGCCCTTCCGCAACGCCGCGGCGCGGCTGGAAGCCCTGAGCCGCCTGCCTCGGGCCATGCAGGAAGCCCGGAACGAACAAGACCTGGCCGCTCGGCTGCTGGCCCATCTGCTCAGCGCCTTGGGCCAGGCCGACGCCGTGGCACTGGTTCAGGTGCATCGGCCCCAGGAACCACAAGCCCAGGTGCAGGTGGTGCAGTGGGATGGGCGGTTTTCCCATCTGGGCACGCTGCGGCCCAGCCGGCGTTTGATTCTGGAAGCGCTTCGCAGCGGGCAGAGCGTGCTGCACATCTGGCACGCCCAGCCCGGCTCTCCGGCCGCTTTTACCGTGGCCGAAAACCAGGATTGGGCCTTTTGCGTTCCCGTGCCCTCGGGCCAGGAAGCCCCCTGGGCGATCTACGTGTCGGGCCGCAGCCAGTCCCCTTCGAGCCACTTGAGCACCGACGCGGGCCAACTGCGCGAAGACGTGAAGTTCACCGAGATTGTAGCCGCCCTGCTGGGGGCGATTCGCCACGTGCAGGCGTTGCAGCGCCGCCAGGCGACCCTGGCGCAGTTCTTTCCGCCGGCGGTGCTGGAGGTGTTGCAATCGCGTCCCGCCCAGGAAGTGCTGGCCCCGCAAAAGACCCGGGCGTCCGTGCTCTTTTGCGACCTGCGAGGCTTTTCCCGCAAGGCGGAACAGGAAGCCGGCGATCTGCTGGGGCTGCTGCAACGGGTCAGCCGCGCCCTGGGCGTGATGACCCGCCGCATCCTGGACCAGGGCGGGGTGATCGGCGATTTCCACGGCGATGCGGCCATGGGCTTTTGGGGATGGCCGCTTCAACGTGCCGATCAGGTGGGCCGAGCCTGTCGGGCCGCGCTGGCCATCGCCTGCGAGTTCGAGCAAGCCGCAGCGGCCAAGGACGAGACGCTGCGTGATTTTCGCGTGGGGATCGGTCTGGCTACCGGCGAGGCGGTGGCTGGCGGAATCGGAACCGACGACCAGCTCAAAGTCACCGTGTTCGGTCCGGTGGTGAATCTGGCTTCCCGCCTGGAAGGAATGACCCGGCTGTTCCACGCCGCCATTCTGATGGACGAAACCACGGCCGAAGCCGCACGGCAGTTGCCGCCGGAAGTGGCCCGATGCCGCCGCGTGGCCCGGGTGCGCCCCTACGGAATGGAGCAGCCGGTCTGGGTCAATCAGTTGCTCCGGCCGGAAGCGGAGCATCCGTTCCTCAAGAACCAGCACCTGGCCTGGTACGAAGAAGCCGTGGACCATTTTACCGCGGGCCGGTGGAGCGAAGCGCTGGAGCTGCTCCATCGCGTGCCGCCGCAGGATCGGGTGAAGGACTTTCTCACCCAGTTCATTCTGCAACGCGACCGCACCCCCCCGCCCGATTGGGAAGGCGTCATCTCCTTGGACAGCAAGGGCTGAGCCAACAGCCATTGTTTTTTGAACAGCCGCAGGTAGCGCAGCTTGCCGGCAAGCCGGGTGCGTTAGCTCCCGGAGGACGGCACGGCCTTCGGCGACTGGGTGCTCCCGCACCAGTGCGAGAAAAAACGCCGATTCTCGTACTCAGCGAGCCGGGAGCTTCAGCTCCTGGAGCGTGTCGGCACAGCGTGGAATCGAGTAGGCCGCCGGGGTGTTCAATCGCTGTTGGTTTGAGCTTGCCGGCCCCGTTGTGTTTTCCTCGCTGCTTCGCAACGGTGCGGCAGTTCGGGGGGGAGCATGTTGCCGTTTCCCCTCGGTTGCCCTAGGCTATGGAGCACGTCGGCCGCCGAGGCCGGGGGTTGCTTGCAGCTTTTGAGTGAAGGAGTTTGCCCATGAGTGCCGATGCCCGAGTTGCCGAACTGGGACTGGAACTCCCACCGGCCCCGAAGCCTGCGGGTGTGTATCAGCCGGTGGTGGTCGTGGGAAACATGGCCTATGTGTCCGGGCACGGGCCGCTGCTTCCCGACGGGTCGATGCTCACCGGCCGGGTGGGCGAGGACGTGGACCTGGAAGGAGGCTATCGGGCAGCCCGGCAGGTGGGTCTGGCCATCCTGGCCACGTTGCGGGCCCATTTCGGCTCGCTGGATCGGATCAAACGGCTGGTCAAAAGCCTGGGCATGGTCAACGCCGCGGCCGACTTTACCGAACACCCCAAAGTCATCAACGGTTACAGCGAGCTGATGAGCCAGGTGTTCGGCCCCGAAGCCGGCGTGGGCGCCCGCAGCGCCGTGGGGATGGGCTCCCTGCCGGGCAACATCAGCGTGGAGATCGAAGCGATTTTCGAAATCGAACCCTAACCCCTAGACGGCCAACCGGTTACAATAACAAACAGCTATGGACAGTTCGGCCGGGTTTGGTAAACTGTAAATCTTCGCGTGATTTCGGTTCCTCAAACAAGAAAAGGAGACGGTTCGGCGTGGTCAAACTGATTTTGCGAGAAGGGGAATCCATCCAGGAAGCCGTGCGTCGCTTTCGCAAACTGGTCGAACGCAGCGGCATCAAAAAGGAAATGCGTCGCAAGGAATACTACGAAAAGCCCAGCGAAGCCCGACGCCGCGCCCGACTACGCGCCGAGCGGCGTGCCAAGCGAAATCGCAAATAGCCATCCCGGGACGTCCTGTTCCGTTTCCCACCTGGGTGCTGCCCACCTGCCCTGAGAGCCGCTCTTATTCTGGCTTTTTCCAGCCTGCGGTCCCCATTCGGATAAGTCGTGCTCCGCGGGACGTTTTTGCACCCAGGCGCTGCCGGGACGTATTCTCCCACGGGGGCGTGGTTGCCCTAGGGTGGCCGTCGGGCCACCGGGCCAGCAGCCCGGCCGATCCTTTTTCCTGCGAAGTTCCCTTTTCCTGCGAAGCTTTCTCCCGCCGGCCCTGCTCGCCGGGCCAGAGCCGTACGACCTGCAAGCCGCTTTTCTCTAGCGCCGCCGGCACCTGCCGTCCCAACCAGAGGACGTACTGTGCCCCCTGGGCTCTTGCTTGTTGCAATCGCCGGGGCAGCCGTCGGGGATCGTCGGTCCAGGCCCAGCCCGGCCGGTTGCAGTAGTAAAGCAGAGCCACTCCGCCGCCGTGGAGTGTGACGACGCGTTCCTCCGGGCCGGTCAGAGCCTGTACGGTGGTGGCCGCTTGCAGCACGAGGTCATCTTCTGCTGGGGTGCCGTAAGCTCCCGGCCAGGAAAGCCGAAGCGAACCGGCCAGCCAAAACGCCCCGGCCAGGACCAGCCACCTGGCGGCTGGCTTGCGGCCGCCGCGAAGCAAGGCGTCGATTCCCAACCCGCAGCCGACGCAAAGTACAGGCAGCAACAGCACGAAGTAGTAGTTCATCCGGTAGAACTTGCCCGGCAGCAGCAACACCAGCCCCAGGGAAAGGCCACCCAGGAGCCAAAGCACCCGCCGGCCGCGCCGCTGCCACAGTCCCCACAGGGCAAGCCCGAAGCCCAAGGGACCAACGCCCCGCAGCACCAGCTCCCGGCCCACCTGGGAGTACCAATCGGCCAAAGCCAGCAGCCGCCAGGCTTTCTGCTGGACCTGGCCGCTTTGCAGCAGGGAGTAGTACACCCGATGAGCCAGCGGGCCGCCGGGCCCGGCCGCATGAAACACAAACGCAACCCAGGCCGCCAGGGGCACTAGCGCCGCCCCAGCCACGGCCACCGCGCGCAGCAGACGCAAACCGGAGGCGGCTTCCGCGCGGGAAAACGTCCAGGCGTCGGCAACGAGCCAGGGCAGCAGCACCAGCAGCATGGGACGGGTAAGCAAGGCGGCTGCCAGCAGAAGCCAGACGGCCCCTCGGGCAAGCCAGGATCCCGGGGCCACAGCCCGAGGGAAAAGCCACCATGCCCCAAGCAGCCAGGCCACCGCGGGCACTTCCACCAGAAAGTGCTGGCCGTAGATGATTCCCACCGGTGCCAGGGCCCAGGCCCAGGCGGCCCCCAGGGCGGCCCGTTCTCCCCACCGCCGGCCAACGGCCAGGAACAAAAACACCAGCCCGACCAAGCTCCACAGCAGGCAGCTTCCTCGGCCCCAAAGCTCCAGCGGCCCGCCCAGCAGCCGATGGCCCAGAGCCACCAGGGCAGTCGGGACGGGATACTCCAGCAGATGCAGGCCGCGTTCTCCCTGGACCAGCACATCGACCGTGGGCAGATGCCAAGGGGCACGCCGGGCGGACCAGTTACGGGCAATCATCCCGTGGATGGCCGCCTTGGTGCTGAAGACCCCGAGAAACGGCCGCCCAAGCCCCCCGGAACGCACCGCCAGGGCCAGCACCGCCAGCAGTAACAGCACGCCCCAGGTGCGCCAGGAGGAGGCAAGGCGTCGCTCAAGAGCCGACTCGGGCCAGGGCATGGCGATTCGGAACAGAAAAGCGGGAAAAACTTTGACGATTCTAGGGGTTGTTCGCCCGATATTAGCGGTGGTCCCCAATGGGTCCAGAGCAATCCCTTTGGCTCCTTCCCTTGCCCTGGCAGGAACTTTGTCATGAACCGCGTGCTTGCCGTGCTGATGGTGGTCGCAGCTCTGGGCGTTACAGGAAGCGGCTGTTGCGTATGCCGGGCGCCGTACGACTACTGCGGGCCGACGTTTTCCGGCTGCGGCGACGAGTGCTGGTCGCACGCCCGGGCCGGCTCGGCATTCACCGGTGCCCGAGTCCAGCCGGAGCCGGAACCGATGCCCGTGGCACCTCCGGCCGAAGAACTCCCTCGGGAGGCAAACCGGCAGCAGCCCGACGCTTGAGGACCGTGCGGGCCGCTCCGTCGGTGCCAAGCGTCCGTAGTGAGTCTGGGGATTTTCATTCCCGGCGAGCCTCGGATTTCAATCCGGGGAGGCGAGAGGAGACGCTTTTCAGCGATTTCTTCTCCGGGAGCTAAAGCTCCCGGCTCGCTGATTGCGATTTTAAACGTTTACTATCGCATCGGTGCGGAAGCACCCGGCCGCCGACGGCCGTGGCGTCCTCCGGGAACTGAAGTCTCCGGTTCGCCGAATGGCCGATTCGCGATTACGGATGCCGAGCTGCCGAGAGCAATCACGAGTACGAGCACGAGCGTTTGTTTTTCCGCTGGTGCGGAAGCACCGCGCAAGGTGCACGGCGCAAGCCGATTCTCGCCCGGTTCATTCGCGCAGCCGACTGACCACCGGCAACTGCTTGCGCACCTGGTGCACCCGCTCTAGAGGGAGTCGGACAACGGCCACGCCGGGTCGGTCGTCCAACCGGGTGAGCACTTCGCCCCAGGGGTCTACGATGAGCGAGTGGCCCCAGGAACTCATGCCCGGGGCGTGCTGCCCGCACTGGTTGGCCGCCAGCACAAAGGCCTGGTTCTCCACCGCCCGGGCGCGGACGAGCAGTTCCCAGTGGGCCTGGCCGGTTTTGCGCGTAAACGCAGCCGGAACGGCCAGCAGCGGCACGCCCCGTCGGGCCAGGTGGAGAAAGTGCTCGCTAAACCGCAGGTCGAAGCAGATGGCCAGTCCCAGCTCTCCCCAGGGAGTCGGGCAGCAGACTACCTCCTGCCCGGGCAGGAAGAAACGCCGCTCGTCCACCGTCACCTGACCGGGCAGATCCACCTGGAACAGGTACCGCTTGCGGTATCGGGCTACCAGCTCCCCCCGGTCCGAAAAGACCACAGCGGTGTTCCACGCCCGAGCTTTTTCCGGGGAGGCTTCGGCCAGCGAACCGGCCACCAGCCATAGGCGATGCTGCCGGGCCAGTTCGGCCGCCCAGTGGGTGATGGCCCCTGGCACCGGCTCGGCCTGGGCAACCACCTGGTCCAAAGGCCCCAGGTGCCAGCAGAGTTCCGGAAGCACGACGAGTTGGGCACCCTGCCCGGCGGCCTGGGCCACGCCTTGGGCGATCTCGTGCCGATTGGCTTCCGGGTCCAGCGTGCTGCTGGTTTGTACCACGGCCGCGACAAGCTGGGACATGGCTCGGGGGGGCCCTCCGTTCTGCAAGCGGCTTCCCTTGGCCGAAGGTTTTTTCATACTACAGGGGATCGTCCGGGCGGGCGAGCCGATGGGCCGGCCCCGCCCGTTCCTTTTGTTGCAAGAGGGGAAAGCATCGCCTGCCATGAATCGCATCCGGCATCTGCTGGCCCGCCAGGTGCTCGACAGCCGCGGCCGTCCCACCGTCGAGGTCGAAGTCCACTGCACCGGGGGGGAGTGCGGCCGGGCCATTGTTCCTTCCGGGGCGAGCACCGGCCGGGCCGAAGCCCGCGAACTGCGCGACCAGGACCCGGACCACTTCGACGGCCAGGGAGTGCTGCGCGCCTGCGAAAACGTGACCCGGGTCATTGCTCCGGCGCTGAAGGGCATGGACCCGGTGGACCAGTTCGCCCTGGATGCACGGCTGCTGGAACTGGACGGCACGCCCGACAAAAGCCGCCTGGGAGCCAACGCCGTGCTGGGCGTTTCGATGGCCGCCGCCCATGCAGCCGCCGCAGTTCAGAGGTGCCCGCTTTACGTTCACTTCCATCGGTTGTGGGTTTCGGTGCCCCAGGCGCCGGAACTGCCCCGGCCGGCCGAGCCCCGGATGCCCCTGCCGCAAACCAACATGATTTCCGGCGGGCTGCACGCCGGGGGGAACCTGGCGTTCCAGGACTTTCTGGTGGTCCCCCGGGCGGCGAAAGACTATCCCCAGGCCCTGGAGTGGCTGGTGCGAATCCACCGGCGACTGGGCCGCCTGTTGCAGCAGCGGCAACTGGAAGGCCATCTGGTAGCCGACGAAGGGGGCTACGGGCCCCGGCTGGCCCATCACGAACAGGCCATCGAGCTTCTGTTGGAGGCGATCCAGCAGGCGGGGCTTGTGCCGGGCCGCGATTGCTGGCTGGCCCTGGACGTAGCCAGCAGTCACTTCTGGGACGGCCGCTGCTACCGCACGGGCGATGCGGACCATGCGGCCTATTCCCCGGATCAGTTCATCGAACACCTGGTCCAACTGGCCGAAAAGTATCCCGTGGCCAGTCTGGAAGACCCACTGCACGAGGAAGCCTGGGACGACTGGGCCCGGCTGCGTAGCCGACTGCCCCGGCACGTGGTCCTGATCGGCGACGACCTGCTCAGCACCCAGCCGCAACGGGTGCAAAAGGCCCAGCGGCTAGGGGCCGCCGACGGCGTGCTGGTGAAGATGAACCAGGTGGGCACCATCACCGAAACCCTGCAAACCATGCGACTGGCCGAAGCGGCCGGCTGGACCAGGGTCGTTTCGGCCCGAAGCGGCGAAACCGAAGACACCACCCTGGCCGACTTGGCCGTGGGCACGGCGGCCCATCAGATCAAAATCGGCTCGGTCACCCGCAGCGAACGGCTGGCCAAGTACAACCAACTGCTGCGAATCGCCTCGGGGGTAACCGCCACCTGGCACGAGAAATAAGAAAGGCTCTTGACCTGGTAGGAAAAAAGATCTGTCCGGCCTCCCGTGGCCCGGCCGTTTGCCACAGGGAGCGTCCACCTCGGAAGACGTGGGGGCGCGGAGGCATGGGAGGATGAGAGGGCTTCGGTACCGGGCAACAATAACCGTCTGTCACAAAGAGCAAGCAAGGCTCGCCGGGTGCAGAATCCACTCTCGCGGCGGTTTGCCAAAAAGGCGAACGACCTGGTACCTACGAACCGTCCGCTTGGCACTCCTGGGCCCAGCGCCGCTGCTGCTGGCCGTGCCATGCCGCAAAACGCCCTTGGCGGATTGCTTCGCGCGCCTGGTGCAACAGCCGCTGGTAATAGGTCAGGTTGTGCAACGAGAGCAGCACTGGGCCGAGCATCTCGCGAGCCTGGAACAAGTGCCGCAAGTACGCCCGCGAGTGGCGGCAGGCCAGGCAGGGGCAGTCCTCCTCCAGCGGGCGTTTGTCGGCCCGATAGCGCCGGTTGCGGATGCGGATCGGTCCCTGGGCGGTAAAGGCCATCGCGTTGCGGCCGTTGCGGGTGGGCATCACACAATCGAACATATCCACGCCGCAGGCGATTGCTTCCAGCAGGTCCTGCGGTCGGCCCACGCCCATCAGGTATCGCGGTTTTTCCGGGGGCATTTCGGGCACGGTGGCTCGCAGCACGCGGTACATTTCCTCGGGCGGCTCTCCCACGCTCAGCCCGCCCACGGCGTAGCCGTCAAAGCCAATCTGCTGCAACTGCTCCAGGCAGCGCCGCCGCAGCGACACGTCGAGCCCCCCCTGCACGATGCCGAACAGGGCCTGATCCTCGCGGCGATGCGCTTCGCGGCAACGGGCCGCCCAGCGGACGCTTCGCTGCATGGCCTCTTCCACGGTCCGGGGGTCGCTTGGCAAGCGGACCACGTGGTCCAGCACCATCGCCACGTCGCTGCCAAGCAGGTGCTGGATTTCGACGGCCCGTTCCGGACTGAGATGCACCACCTGGCCGTCCACGTGGGAACGAAACACCACGCCGGCCTCGTCCACGCGGACCAACTGGGAGAGGCTGAACACCTGGAACCCGCCGCTGTCGGTCAGGATGGGGCCCTGCCAGCCCATGAAGCGATGCAGCCCGCCCAACTCGGCCACCAGCTCCGCCCCGGGGCGCAGCGCCAGGTGGTACGTGTTGGCCAGGATCATCTCCGCTCCGGTCCGGCGGACCCATTCCGGGTCCAGCCCCTTGACGGCCCCTTGCGTACCCACGGGCATGAAGCAAGGGGTTTGCACCTCTCCCCGCGGGGTGGACAACACCCCGGTACGGGCGTGGGTTTGCGCATCTACTGCTTCCAGGGACCAACGAACCGGCGACGAAGCCATAACCGAGCACCATGACAAACCGACCAGGGCAAGGGAACGCCGAAGCCAATCTACCCCAAAGCCTCCCGGCGGCGAAGCGTTCCCGCCGTGTGTGTCATCCGGCTCTAAGGAAGGAGAGGCCGAGCCTGCCGCCGAAACGAAAGCCGCCGACGAGAACAACCCTCCTTCGGTCGAGGCGGCCTTTGGCAGGGGAAGGGGAGCGAAATAAAAAAGGGGCCTCTAACGTGCCGAGCCCACCTCGGCACAGCAGGGCAGCCAGGGGCAACGAAACTGCCCTGCTCCCGAAGCGTCAGAGGCCCCGCGGGCCAGTCTCATCCGAAGCTCCCGAGGGTTCAAGTTTTTCCCTCCGGAAGCATTGTCTGCAGCTTTTAGGGAGCAAACCCAATGCCAACCCCCGCACGGAAAAGGACGTTTTACGGCTGGAGTGACGCAACTTTCTGTGGTAACGCGGGTTACGAAGCAGGGAATTTCGGGCCATTTGAAACAACTCGAGCTACCAGAAGGTGCTGCAACTTGCCGCAATCGACGCAAAATGCCGTAGCAGACTGCACCAGGCCGTCAAGCGCAGTGTCCCGGCCGGGAACACCAGCAGCGGAAACGGCGGTGGAAAAGTGCAAGCGGTCCCACCCGATGCCGCAGCGAGCTCGGTGAGAGTGCCCTACCAGCTAGGGAGGCGCAGGCCGTCGCCCAGGCGGGTTCTGCCGGGGTCAGAACTCGGCGTTGCCCGGGGTGCGGGGGAAGGGAATCACGTCGCGGATGTTGGCCATGCCCGTGACAAACTGCACGGTCCGTTCCAGCCCCAGGCCGAAACCGGAATGGGGCACCGTGCCGAAGCGACGCAGGTCCACGTACCACCAGTAGTGCTCCGGGTCCAGTCCTTGTTCTTTCATCCGCTCCAGCAGCACTTCCTGGCGTTCCTCGCGCTGGCTGCCGCCGATAATCTCGCCCACCCGCGGCACCAGCACGTCCATGGCCCGAACGGTCCGCCCGTCGTCGTTGACGCGCATGTAAAACGGTTTGATCTGCCGCGGGTAGTCGTACAGGATGACCGGGCGGCGGAAGTGTTCTTCGGTCAGGTAGCGTTCGTGTTCGGATTGCAGGTCGCAGCCCCACTCCACGGAAAACTCGAACTGGCGGCCGCTTCGTTGCAGGATGTCGATCGCTTCGGTGTAGGGGAGCCTGACAAACTCCGAGTCGATAATCCCCTGCAGCGTGTCGATCACCTGCTTGTCGATCCAGCGGGCGAAAAAGGCCATGTCTTCGGCCGCTTCCTCCAGCACAGTGCGGAACAGCTCCTTGAGGAACTCCTCGGCCAGTTGCATGTTGTCGGCCAGCTCGTAAAAAGCCATCTCCGGCTCGACCATCCAGAACTCGGCCAGGTGGCGCGAGGTGTTGGAGTTTTCGGCCCGAAACGTCGGCCCGAACGTATAAACCTTGCCCAAAGCGCAGGCGTAGGCTTCCGCCTCCAGTTGGCCGCTGACGGTCAGGTAGGTGGCCCGATGAAAAAAGTCCTGGCTGAAGTCCACCTGTCCGTCCTTGAGCGGCACCCGGGCCAGGTCCAGCGTGGTAACGCGGAACAGTTGCCCGGCTCCTTCGCAGTCGCTGGCCGTGATGATGGGCGTGTGAATGTAGTAGAACCCCCGCTGCTGGAAAAAACGATGAATGGCCCAGCAGAGCGTGTTTCGCACCCGGGCCACCGCTCCCAGCGTGTTGGTTCGCGGGCGCAGGTGGGCCCACTGCCGCAGTTTTTCGAAGCTGTGGCGTTTTTTCTGCAAGGGGTAGTGCTGCGGGTCGGCCCAGCCGTAGACGTGGACCCGCTGGGCCACAAGCTCCGTGGCCTGTTCGCGTCCCTGGCTGGCCTGAATCTGCCCCCAGACGGCCACGCTGCAGCCCGGGCCCAGCCGCCGCACTTCGGACTGGTAGTTTTCCAGTTCGGCCGGGGCGATGACCTGCAAGTTGGCCAGACAGGAACCGTCGTTGATCTCCACGAAGCTGAAACCGGCCTTGGAATCCCGCCGCGTGCGCACCCAGCCGCGGACGCACGCCGTGCGGCCAATCGCCTCGGGCTCCCGGGCCTGGGCCACCGAAAGCACTTCCGCCGCCGATGGGTTTTCCTGGGACATAGCTTCTCCTGAACCGAGAGAAACAAACGCCGTTCCGTCAAGCCACCGCAAGACCGTTGCGCCTTCCATTTAACGGAATCGCAGCCCCGGGGACCAGCCGCTCCAGGCGCCGAGAGGGCTCGGCCAACGCAGCGGCCCGGTGGGTTCCGACGCGGGCGGTTCGCCTAGACGGTGCGGTTTGCTAAGATGACCGGCTGCTGCCTCCGGGCAGCTTCAAGCTGGAACCACCGCCACGTGAGTGTGGGAACATCGCCGCGATGGAAGTTCGTGTCAAGCTGATGGGCATGTTGCGCGACCGCAGTCCGGCCGGGGGCGTGGTCCAACTGCCCGAAGGAGCCACGGTGGCTGATCTGCTCCAGCGGTTGGAAATCCCGGCCCAGGAAGTGATGTTGGTAACCGTCAACGGCCAGCACCAGCGCGACCATTCGGTGCGGCTCTCCCCGGGTGATGAAGTGACGGTGCTACCGCCCGTGGGCGGCGGATGAGCCGGCGCAAGAAAAATGAGCCAACGTAAGAAAGCTGTGCTACCGACCACCCGATGGCCGAAGGAATCGGCGCCGCTGGCGGAGCGCCTAGACTGCGTAAAGGTCCGCGGCCCCTCCGCGCAAGAAGAAGCCCCCCGATTCTAGCTCGGGAACCAGGGGGCCGGAAACACCGGGCATCTCCGGAATCAGACGGCCAGCTTCGGCTCCAGGTATTCATGGACCAGCTTCCGCCCGGTGTGGAGACGGCGCTTGACCGTTCCTTCCGGGCAGCCTCGCCGGCGGCTGATTTCCCGGACGCTCATCTCCTCCAGGTAGAAGTCGTACATCACCTGGCGGAAGGGCTCCTCCAGGTTGTCGATGGCTTGGCGAACCAGCCGGCGCTGCTCGTCGCGTTCCAGCGGTTCACCGGGGCCGGAACCGCCGGCCAGCCAGCTCGCTTCCGGCAGGGGGGAGCCGGCTTCCCGCTGCCAGTGCGCCTGCACCCGCTGCGCCGTCCGCCGTGTAATCTGGCGGAGCCATGCCGGGAAAGCGGCCGGATTCCGCAGTTGGTGCAGCTTCTTCACTACCGCGAGCTGCACTTCCTGAACGACGTCGTCGCACAGGTGCCGTGCGCAGAATCGGGCTGCGGATTCCAGCAGCCACGGCCGCAGCTTATCCAGCAACTGGTCGAGCGCTTGAGCGTTGCCAGCTTGGGCTGCGACGACCAATTCGGTCAGGGGTTGGAAGGGGAAAGGCAGGTTCATGAAAAAACGTTCCTTTTGGGTTGGTGGCAAACCTAAGCCGACGCGCTGCCACAGGGCGAGCCTTGGGGCGCGCAGTGCGACAAGCTAAGAACGGCGTCCAAAGCGCCGGGGCCGGAGCCGGCCGCCAGTCCGAGCCGCGTTACGAGCGACTATGCCCTGGCATGGGTTTCGCAGGAACTTCGCCGAGGCTGAAACGGCCCAGGGAAGTGCCTCCTGCCCATCCGCAGGAGAGGCTCCCACCTGGTTCTGCGGCCCGGTCCTGTCGAAACCCAATGCCAATCCGACGCAACCCCGCCCGACGAGAACCGAGCGGTACCACATAGAATCCCGAAGGGCCGGCCGCGGAAGCCATGGATGCCACATCACCTAGGCAGCGGGCATACCTCGGCCCGGTCTGCATTCGTTTTTGGCGGTGTTGGCACTTCATGGCTTCTCCTCCGTGGCCGATCCCGACTCGGCAAACACTTACGGAACGTTTAGAGAACGTGCAGAGATACTCGAATAGTTGCCATCCTCTCCTGTACGACAGAGAGCAACGACGCGCCGCCGGTTTGCCGCACGGTGCGGCCTTTCCCGCGGCACCCGTCGTATCAGCAATCACCACTTACCATTCCAGGGCTGTTGAGGTAGTGCAGCCCAGCGGCAAAACCGTATTGCTTTCCTTGGGTTCCGACCTCCTTTATGTAAACTTTGTGCAAACGAGGGACGAAGCGGTCATGCTGTCTGCTTCTTTGGGCCGGTGGCCGGCCCGTTGCTTCCCCTTTTCCTCCTATTAGAGCCCTAAGTCCCGGGGTAGGTTCGCCGGTTTGAGGGAATTGTTTCCGCTTTCTTCTGCCTGGGCTTGCCGGTCTGCCTCGGCTGGAGGAGATTTCGGCCTTGGCGCAGTCCAGGGGGACTTTTTCACCCTCAGCGGCGAGCCCCCTGCCTGGGGGTGGATTCGGTAAACTCGCACCCGCCGCGCACTTCGAACCTACAAGCTGCTGGCAGAAAAAATCCTAACCCGGCCCAGCTCCCGTCCCGGAAGCCGTCCCAGTCCACACAATACTGGTACCCGATTCGCCTCTGGAAAACAATCACCCAGGTGGGGGGCGTTCGGCACGTTGGAAGTTCGCGCGTCCGGAAAATGCGACGACTTCGCAGCCCTCCCCCAATCAGCTCAGGCCGCGCAGTCCGGCAATGGGCTCGTTGTCGGTGATGATTCGCCGCACTTCCTGCGGCACTTGGGTCATCAGCCGCACCTGGCCCACGTCCAACAGGGTGTGCATGATTGTCCCAATCAGGTGGCCTATCGTTACCGGAGCCGTATGGGGCCGCGCGGCGTGCTGGTCCGATTGGCCGATCACCTGGCCGCCTTCCAGTCCTCCGCCGTAAAGCAGCAGGGGGCCCAACTGCCCCCAGTGATCGCGGCCGCCGCGGGCGTTGAGCTTGGGCGTGCGTCCCATCTCCCCGCAGCAGACCAGCAGCACGTGTTTTTCCAGCCCGTGGGCTTCCAGGTCCTCGATAAAGGCCGAAACGGCATGGTCGAACGGCACACCCATGTACCGCATCCCTTCGTACACGGTGGCGTTGTTCACGTCGGCGTGCATGTCCCAAACGAAGCTGGTGGTGACTGTAACGAAGCGGCAACCGTGCTGGATCATCCGCCGGGCCAGCAGGAGCAGCTTGCCCAGGGTCATGGCGTTGTCCACGTAGTGGTTGTAGTTGCGCCACTTGCGATTGATCTGGTCGGGCCGGACCAGGGGAGCGGTGTCGTACCGGGCCAGCACCTGCGGGTCTTCTTTGCTCAGGTCGAACACGTCGGCAATCCCGCCCAGCAGGGTCTGGAACGCTTGTTGCCGCAGGCGATCCAGGCCGGCCAGTTGGGGGTTGGCTTCGGCCGTCCGCCGCAGGCGATCCAGCCTTGCCAGCAGCCAGCGGCGATCATCCAGCCGCTTCATAGGTACGTTGAGCTGCATGTCTTTTTTCAGCGTGCCGTCGCCGCTGGGCACGAACGGAGCATAAGCAGCTCCCAGCGAGCCGGTGCTCTCCAGCCGCCCGAACTGCGTAAGCGGCTTGCCTCGGTTGGGATCCACCGCCCGAGGGAACAACAGCGCGTTAGTGGGCATGCCGTTTACGGGATTGTTCGTTCCGGCCACGCGAGCATAGAGCGAACCGAGGTTCGCCCCGCCGGTGGCCCGACAAACCACCGGCTTGATGTCGTGCCGGTTGTCGCCGGGTACGAAGCTGCGGACCACCACCAGCTTATGGGCCAGTTGGGCCAGGCGCTGGAAAGTGGACCCGAAGGTAAGTCCCGGCACGGTGGTCTGGATTTCGCCGGTGACGCTACGATACTCGGCCGGGGCGGTCATTTTGGGGTCGAAGGTTTCGGTCTGCGTGGGCCCGCCGTGCATGAACAGGAACACCACGGCTTTGTCCCGCAGAACACCTTCAGCCCCCAGGGCCTGCTGCCAGGCGAGCCAGTGGCCCAGACTCAGCCCACCCAGGGTCAATCCTCCCAGGCGTAAGAACTGCCGCCGGTGCAAACCACTGCGGTCGTAAAGTGCCAGCATCCGTCGTTCCTCCGCAAGCGAACGTGCCGGGGACGTGTACCCAACATATCAAGATGCATTGATGCCCGGCAAGCAAACTCTTCGGCAAACTTTCCGGCAAGCACGAGGCAGGTCGGGTGCTGGCGCTTCAGGCACCTAAGTACTCAGCCAATAGTGAGTAAATCAGCAGACGACTCCACTCGGCACTTCGGCGAGCCCCGGACTTCAGTCCGGGGAGAGCCAATGTCTTGGCGGTTATTCTTGCCTCGGTGCGGAAGCACCCAGTTGCCGACGGCTGTGCCGTCCTCCGCCAGCTAAAGCTGGCGGCTCGCCGGGAAGCCGCGGCACTTGCGTCTGCTCAAAAACTAAATTGGTACCCACTTAGAGACTGGAGCAGGAGAGCCGCAGCGGCTGAACCCGCACAATCGTCAAAGTTTGCCAGGACCGATGGACGATTCTCAGACCGGAGGGTTGCACTCACCGGCGATTCGGCCAGGGGTTCCCGGTGCGGCGCCGCGTGCCGCCGTGGATGAGGATTGCCCTGTTCCGTTGCTAGCAAAGCAGTTCCTGATGCACTCGATCTGTATGCGGTGGCTTGCGAGCTTCGTGGCGGCTCCCTGGCACCTGGCCGCACTGGCCGTGTCGCTGGCCCTACTTGCCGGATGCAGCACCACGGCGGCGGTAGTGCCCGACCCGGTGGCCCAGGCCGGGCAGGACGCTCCGGCGCCGGACGGCGGCCAGCCACGGGTGCTGGTCGAAGGCCCCTGGTCGCTGCCGCAGGCCACGGCAGAAGACGTTCGCCGCGTCAAGCAAGAGCTGTTGCGGCGCTACGCCCTGCGGAGCCGGCAGCGGGGCGGGCCGGAGTCTTCGGCCACTACGGGTTCGCCCCACGGAGGACTCTCGCCGGCGGCAAAGCAAGTCGCCCCCGGCAAGCAACCCCCAAGGGCCGCAGAAGAAAAACGCCCCCGGCGCGCAGAAGCGGCCCCCCCGGCAGGCCCGGCCACGCCGAATGAGGCTTCGCTGATGCGAACCGGCGGGACCGGTTTTGTGGCCAGCAGTAACACTCCCGCCAGTTCGGCCCCACGGGCCGCAGCTCCCGCCAAGCAGCAAGCCTCGGCCGCTCCTGGAACAACCGCACGCGTGCTGCCCGTGGCCGGAGCGCTTTCCCAACTGAAACTGCGCGGCGTGGTGGAAGATGCCCAAGGGCGGCGTTTGGCCCTGCTGCACGATGGCTCGGCGACACTGACCGTCCGCCCTGGCGACCGGCTGTTGGTGCCCCAAGGCGGCTCGGGCGAAGCCGCGCTGTGGCAAGCCGAAACGGTCGGTTCCGGCACGCTGCAACTGCGGCACCTGGAAAGCGGACGCCGCGTGCTGGTGCATTAGAAAGACAACCCTCGGTGCGAAAGCACCTTGCCCAAGCCCCAATATCCAAGCATCAAGAATCCAGTGCGATGAACGTCCTTCTGCCGAAACGATGGTGGCCTGTCGCATTGTTGCTGGTGCTGTTGCTTGCCGCGGAGCAGGCAGCCAAGAGCCAACCACCAGCTCCACCGCAAGGCAAGGCCGCTGCGGGGCAAGGTGCGGGAGTGGCGCAAGGAGCGGCTGCGTCGAACTCCGACCGGCTTGCCCGAGGCAAGGCCCATCGCATCCGCCGTCTGGAGCTGCGGCAAACGAGCGTGACCGACGCCGCCCGGCTGTTGTCGGAGCTTTCCGGGCTGAACATCGTGGCCACCGAAGAAGCGGGCAAGAAGCAGGTGACCCTCTATCTGCAAGACGTCCGCACCATCGACGCCCTGGAGACGATGGCCAAAGTGTCCGGACTGTGGTACCGAGAAGATGAGCAAACCGGCACCATTCGCTTGATGACCACCGAAGAATACCAGAAGGACCTGATTATCCACCGCGAAGACCAGACCCGGGTGTTCACCCTGCTGCATCCCAACGCGGTGAGCGTGGCCATGGCCATTCAGGACCTGTACGGGCCGCGGGTGGTGTTGTCGTTGCGTACGCTCAACGACGACGATCTGCTTACCGGTTTCGGCGGCGGCCTGGGGGGCTTTGGGGCCTTCGGCGGTTTGGGG
>WFOE01000132.1 GCA_015488215.1 Planctomycetales bacterium | reverse complement strand
GGGGGCTTCCGCTCCAACGCAAGAACAAGTGCCAGTTCTCGGCAAAGGCGAGCCCCGAGCTTTAGCTCGGGGAGGAAAAACAACCGCAAGCATTTTTCTTGGCTCTCCCCGGACTAAAGTCCGGGGCTCGCCGGGAAGTCCGGGGCTCGTCTGATAACACGACCAACAACGGCCGGCAATCTTGCCGCGGCGCGTGGTGAAAACCGCCGCAAGTTCCTGGCCGCCCAAGACGCAGGACGCAAGAGCCAGGGCCTTTTCGTCCGGGGCTCGCCGGGCGGGAATCGCCTTGCGCGCGGTGTCTCCGCACCACTGCAGAACGACGGCCGACAAGAAGCGGCGAAAACCGGCGTTTGCCCTAATCGAAACGCCCTGTTCGTTTATCCCTTTTTGGACAAAAAGCCCAAGAAACGGCCCAGGGAAGACTTGCTTCCCGTATCTTTGCACAACGGTCGGGCGTCCTCTCCGCCGCAGAGGGCTTCGGCCAGTTGAACGATGGCCCGTGTAACCGCCGCCTTGGGAGCCTGTTCGACCAGCGGGATGCCGTTGTTTCGGGCTTCGATGACCGTGCGATAGTCGTTGGGCACTTCGGCAAAGATTTCCCTGCCGATGGTTTCCTGCGCCTTTTTGATGCTAATCTGGTTGTCGCCCATTCCCATGCGGTTGATGACGATTTTGACCTTTTCGCTCAGCCCCTCCACTTCGTTGAACGACATCAACAGCCGCACCACGTTGCGCAGGCAGGGCAGGTCGATCTGGGTGACCAGAATCACGTGCGTAGCGGCGACCATGGCCGTCAGGTCGTTGGCCGTAAACCCTTTGGAAAGGTCCAGCACCAGGTGGGTAAACGTGGCCTTGAGCAGCCCGAGCATCCGCTTCAAGTCCTCCGGCACGATCAAGCCGCATTCCTGCAAATGAACCGGCCTGGGCAGCAGATACACGCCGGAGGTGTGCTTGGTGAGCGAACGTTTCAGCAGGCTGAAGTCCAAGCGGTCGATGTTCTGGGCCACGTCGGCGATGGTGTATTCGGGAATCGTGTCCAGCAACACGTCGGCATCGCCCAGGCACAGGTCCAAATCCACCAGGCAAACGCTTTGGGCTTCGTCCTGGGCCAGGGCGCAGGCCAGATTGACCGCCACGGTCGTTGTGCCCACGCCGCCGGTGGCCCCGGTCACGGCGATAATCGTCCCCCCCTGGACCGCCTGGCCGGCCTTGCCGAAGCGGCGTTCACGAATGCGGTTCAGCGCTTCGACCAGGTCTTCCAGTCGGACCGGCTGGGCCAGGAACTCCTTGGCCCCGGCCCGCATCGCCTGCAAAATAATCCGCCCTTCGGTGGAAGAGCTGACGGCGAAGATGTTGCACTCCGGGGCGACGGCCAGCACTTCCTCGATCAATCGCAGTCCGCGGTCCGGATCGGCATCCAGGTTAATGATGGCCACGTCCGGCTCGGACTGGGAAACCACATCGACGAAGAAGTCGTACCGGGAGCACTCGGCCTCCAGCCACAGACTCTCCAGCCCCAGAAGCATCGTCTTCAATGCTTCGCGGCTGCTGTCGGTGGGATCGACGATCGCCAGTCGCAGTACGTTGTTCATCCGTCGGTCGCAGTCTTGCTTTCGATGTTCAAACAGCCGGTCATCGCCGGGAACCGGACGGCGCCGGTCGGGAGCAGCCGCCGGTTCCGTACCGGCACACGATGCCGAGACCGCTGCCCAACAAACGTAGCTTATTTCGCCCACGTGGGATGCGGCCACGGCATGTCGGGCCGTCCCGGCACGTTACCGGGCGTCGTCATAACCCACCGGACCGATAAAACCGGGCGGGCGCGTGTAGCGATTGCGTAACTGCGACGGGCCAGGGGATCCTACTGGCGTTGCCGGGGGACGAGCCGTGCGGGAACGAGCTGCGTGCCGGGCCGAAGTCGGCACCGCAGGAATGCGACGCAGCACAGCGGCTCCTTTGCCCTGGGCTCGGGGCGGTTGAATCGGCTCGGCCGAAGGTCCCGACTGTTGCGGCAACTGCACCGGAGCGGCGGTCCCCGGCATAGGAAGTCCGCAGCGCGGCACTTCCAGGTAGCCCTTCAGGTACATCTCGCAATCGTTGGGCGAGGCGGTAAAGGTGCCCGGGCCACCGGGGGGCAGCTCGTGGGGTTCCACGGCGCTGACCAGCTCCGGCCGGACCAGGATGAGCAGCTCCACTTCGTTTTCCCGGTTGTTCTGCCGCCGGAACAGCGCTCCCAGATACGGTACGTCGGCCACCCAGGGGAACCCCTTGGTTTCCGCTTCCATCCGCGTTTGCACCAGTCCGGCGATGGCCAGCACCTGACCGGCTCGCATCTCCACGCCGGTATCGACGGTTCGGGTACGCAGCGCCGGCACGCTGATCGAACCCAGGATTACACTGCGGGAGTCGTCGATCTCACTGACCCGGGGGCGAACCTCCAGGCGGATGTTCCCGTTGGCCAGTACGATGGGCACAAAATCCACCTGCGTGCCGTAGGGCTTGTATTGCACGCTGACCGTACCCAGGCTCTGGGGGATCAGCACGGGAAACTCGCCCCCCACCTGGAAGTAGGCCGGGCGGCCACTGACGGTAACCAGCGTCGGCTCGGCCAGCACCTTGACCACGTTGTTGCGCCGCAGGGCTTCCAGCACGCCGAAGAAGGCGTCGTTGCCCGAGACGATCCCGAAGGCCATGTTTACGCCCGAGTTGGAAGTCACCGTGGCGCTGGTGGTGGCCGTTAGCAGGTCGCTTGCCCCGGAGATGATGAAGTCGTCCCCGGTAATCTTGGCCCAGTCAAATCCCAGCGTGCGCAGCTTGGTGCGGGAAACTTCCATCACCTTCACGTGCAACAACACTTGCTGCACGCCGCCGACGGTGATGTTGTTAATCACCTTGGGAAAATAGTCGCTGGCCAGCTCGGCAATCCGGGCCACGTCGTTGGGATTGTTCGTGTGCCCGTACAAAACCACGCTGTTGGCCAGCGGATAGACCTTGATGGTGGCGTGGGGGAAAAAGTGCTTGATGGCCATTTCCAGCTCGCGGGCGTCGCCGCGGACCACCACGTCCACCGTGTAGATGCGGCCCTGCTGGTCCCACAGGTTCACCTGGGTGACGCCGGTCTTCTTGGCAATCAACTGAATCTGGTTGGCCGACAGGGGCTTGATGTCGACCACCTCGGGATTGTTGACCTGCGCCTGAGGGATTTTTTTCTCCAGCGTGAGAATCCGGCTGGAGTTGACGATCATCTCCACCCGTTGCTGGGCGGCGCTGATGTGGATGATCGGCCCGGTGGACCGGTTGGCTTGTGCCCACAGCCGCTCGGGAGCAAAGCCGAGCAGGGGCAGGCTCAGGACCAGCGCGAGCAGGCGTGCGCGGTAGGTCATCCGAAGGGCATCCTTGCTTGGAGACATGGCGCTTTTCCGTGTCATCCGTCCTACGAACGGAGCGGCCGCCCCCCGGTCCAGGTCCGCCCGTGGCTGGCACCAGGGTTCCCGCTACCTTCCTTGTATCGTGCGTCCCGCCTGGAGAACTTCATGGAGAACGCGGCAGCAGGGCAGTCACCCTCGCCGGGTGGAACCGCGAACTTCTCCGCCCTCGGGAAGTTAGGAATCTTGCTCCGAATCGTCCGAATCCGCCAAATCGTCCTCGTTGGCATCCTCCTGCTCGTCCGCATCCTCCTCATCGTCAGCAGAAACCGCATCGGCGGACTGGAATACACCGAAGTCCACCATTTGCAACTGTTCCAGCTCCTCGCCCCGCAACAGGGTGATTCGCCAGGGCTTTTCTCGTTTCCGCTTGGTTTTCTCGTCGGCCTCCTTTTCCTCTTCTTTCTGGGACGCCTTGTCCGCGGAAGAAACCACCGGGTCCTTGAACAGCTTCAGCAGTTGCGAAACCTGCTGGCCGACCTGGGCCACGGAGGTGGTCTTGCCCGACGAACCACCTTGGGCCGACGGGAGCGGGGGACCGCTGGACCAACTGGGCGAGAGCAATCGCCGCACCGTCACGCCGGTGGTGTGGACTTTGGTCGCATCCTGGGGAGGCCGCAGGGCCAGCACAATCTTGCCCAACTGCGAAGCAAAGGTAACCTTTTCCGCCTGTTCCGGCGTGACCAGCAACGACACGGTTTTGGCCGTGATGACCTTCTGCCCGTTCTTCTCCGTGTATTCGCTGTTGACCGCGAACACCTTCACGTTTTGCAGAAAGGTGCGCGTGGTTTCTTCCAGGACGTTTCGGGCGGGGTTTTTCTTCATGTGGACGATTAAATCCACCCGGTCGCCCGGTTTGACCAGATAGCCCCCGGTGGCCTGGGCGTCCACCCGCACGGCCACCACACGATAACCGGGGGGCACGTGGTCGGTAGGCCGCGCGCCGGCTTCGCCCTTGGGCAACAGTTTCTGTTCCAGCACGGGTTCACCGGCAAAGATCTTCTGCCGCGCCCGGCGGCCTTTGAGTTGTTCCAGCTTGGTAATCGCCCCGTTGGGCACGCGGTCCTTGGGCCAGGGTTCCAGCTTGAGGGCCTCGGGGGTTACCAGGTCGTTAATTTCGATATCCTTCATGGCCACGTAGATCGAGACCATGTCCGTATCGTTGGCCGAAACGACGGGCGTCCCGCGGGACATCACCTGGTTGATGCCCAGCGAGGCCACCACCCCGCAGCCCAGTGCCAGCATTAGCAGCACGATGGATTTGGGTCGCATCTACTTCACTCCTGAAGGGCCGAAAGCCCCGCGGCCCAAAAGGGAGCAAACCGGCGGGGCTGGCCGTTTGGGGGTCAATCGACGGTTTCGCGGCGCATGACGCATGTGGCCGACATTTCGGTTCCTGATAGATACATTGGCGCGGGAAGCCAACTGACTTGATCGTAAGGTACCGAAACGGAAACGGTGACCGGCTCCCCGGCACCCGCTTCAGACGGCTCACTCGGCGTAATCGTTATGGTCGCCGAAGTAATCCCGGCCGATTCCAGATAGTTGTTCACCACATCCTGCACTTCCTGACTGGTCGCACCGTCCATGATCGCCCTACGGCATCCTTCCCGGGCGGCGTTGGTGATTACTTGCTGGACCATTACCATCCGCCCGTATTCGATCATTCCGAACACCAAGGTAATGAACACCGGCAGCACCACGGCAAACTCCACCGCGGCGGCCCCGCGGCGGCCGGCGGCGCGGTTCTTGCCCGCGACGCAAGGGGACGGCAAAAGGTGCTTGGTGCGTTTCATAGCAGCATTCCCGACCAGAGGAAGTAACCGATGGAACCGATGGCAATGGGGATTCCGTACGGCAACAGCAGCATCCGCGGCTTCCGCTCGCTGGCGATTTCGGCCAGTTGGTTCGGGTCGCGGATGGTAAGGATTTCGGTAACAATCATCAGCAGGTTGTCCCGATGACGCTTCCAGGTGCGGCGGTAGGCCATCATCAAAAGCGCCAGCACTCCGCCGACTACGGCCGAGTAGCAAAAGGCCCAGAACGTCACCGCACTGCCCATCCAGGCCCCGACTCCGGCCAGCAGTTTCACGTCCCCGGCACCCATCCCGCCGATGGCGTACAAGGGGAGTAGCAGCCCCAGGCCCACCAGCGTGCCGAGCAAGCTGTAGCCCAGGCCGCTCCAGCCCAGGCTCCAAAAACCGTAAACCCAACCGGCCAGGATGAAGGGGAACGTAATCAGGTTGGGCACTTTCAGCTTCCAGCCGTCAATCACGGCGGCCACCACCAGCACGAAACTCACAAGCCAAACGGGCCAGTGTTCGGCCGCCGCCGCTGCGAAGGTGTTCCAACTCATGGTCGATCTACTCCTGGTTTCAGTTGCGTTCCTGACCCGGGAAAGCCGGCAGCTCCCCTGGCTTACCGTACACCAAAACAATAGCTCACCAGGGCCGCCAGCAGCGTGAAAAACGTAAAGGCCAACTGCAGCCCGTGAGCGGCGATCTCCTGGTAAGCGTAGGATTCCATGACTGCACTCTCCCCGGGAAAACCCGTCGTGCCGCGAACAAGGAAAACCCAAAAGGGGGACCTGCCACCGGCTGGTGCCTTGTGCCCCTGCTGCCCAACTCTAGCTCACGGCATGGGAACAACCCTGGGGAAGCAGGGGCTTCCCCAGGGCCGACGCGACAACAACCGGGCAGGAACGGTGGATTAGCCGCCGCTATCGCCTTCCAGCGTGTCGGCCACGTTTTGGAAGGTGGCGTTGGCCTGGGTGCCGATCGACTGGATCGCGGTGAGGCACACCACGATGATCAAGGCCAGCATCACGGCGTACTCGACGGCGGTGGGGCCATCTTCCGAGACCAGGAAACGACGAACCTTTTGAGCAAACGCTTTCATGAAAAACCTCCAAACGCTGCTAGGGGTTCCCGACACCGTGTCGGGCGGAATCAAACCAAACTCCCCGTTCCGGGGGGCCGAAACCGGCCTGGACAAAGGTCCCGCACCTCTGTCCCGATCCTCCTGATCGCTTCATTCATCCTCTCTGTAATGAAACCTAGGTCAGGTTCTGGGGGTGTCAAATTGCGCAACCGGAAAAAACTAGAAAAACCGAACGAGCCGCAGGATTCCTCGTTCTTTGTCAGGAAAAGCCGCACCGACTCCTGCCTGAATCCAGCCCCGAGGCCCCCCAGCAAAAGAGCCCCCAGTTGCCCAAGCAACGCGTGCCATAACCCGCACCGGAAAACAGCCCACACGGGTGCAAACAGAGAAACTGCCCAAGGAGGGAGAAGGAAAGTTTTTTCAGGCCGGATGTCGTAACCTTTCTTGTTTTGCCTACTTGCGCAGAATCAACTCGTGTTGACGCAGATTGGTCCAGAGGATTAGAATCCGGGAAACCAACAAGAGAGAGAATCTGAGTTGATTCTTTCGTTCTCGTCCTTTGCAGGCTTTAGAAAAGACTTGCAAGGGGCACAGGCCGGGCTGGCTCTTGCCGAGCTGCTCGGGCACGGAGGGTACTTTCAGGAGCAGGCTCCGGTTCGTGCGTAGCGAACTCTGGTAGCGGCTCCACGGGTCTAGCCATCGGCTAGGGAGAGAGGTGGTTAGCTCATGAAAACCGTTTTCACCACTGGCGAAGCGGCCAAAATCTGCAAGGTCAGCCAACAGACGATCATCCGCTGCTTCGATTCCGGCCAACTCAAGGGGTTTCGCGTACCGGGCAGCCGGTTCCGCCGCATCCCCCGCGACCAGCTCTACGCCTTCATGAAGGAGAACCAGATCCCGACCGATGCGCTGGACTCGGGTAAGCGGCGCATCCTTATCGTCGATGACGACGAAGAGCTGGTCGAGCTGCTGACCGACGCGCTGGAACGGGACGGACGCTTCGAGGTCAAAAGCGTCAACAACGGATTCGACGCCGGCATGATGGTCGAGGAGTTCCGCCCCGACCTGATCGTGCTGGACGTGATGCTGCCAGATATCAATGGCAAGGCCGTCTGCCAGCGCGTGCGCCGCGACAAGGGGCCGGACAAGGTGAAGATCATCTGCATCTCCGGCATGGTCGAAGAGGACAAGGTGCAGGAACTCAAGGACGCCGGAGCGGACGATTTCCTGCACAAGCCCTTCGACGTGGACAAGCTGATCGAACGCATCGGCCAGTTGCTGGACGTGGAAGTGCGTGCCTGAGCGGCCGTCCGCCGCGTCCCGGTCGAAGAATCGGCAGTTGGCTCCCGTGCCGCCCCCGGGGGAACAGGGAGGTGAACCCGTGCGGCTCGTTGCGCTTACCCTGCTTCCGCATCGCCTGGGGTTCCCGTTGCCGGGGGGCGTGCTTCGCCGCTGGATTCGTCTGTGGGACTCCGGCTCGGTTTGCTCCCCAGGTGCTGCGGCCGGCCGAGTTGCCGATGCGGCGTTCTATGCGCTTGCGGCTCCCTGGTGGCTCGATGCAGCATGCGCAGGCCAGTCCGCACCCGAGAAAAAGCATCCGGAACCCCCCGGTCCTCCCTGGCCGAGCGCTGCGCAGCGGGAATGGAAGCTGGCCGCGCTTTCTCTGCCGGAAAGAGAGTTTCGCCTCCTGAGGGCCCAGTGGCAAGAAGCAGTTACGGCCTGCCGGTTGGGCTACGAGCTGGCCCAACGGGCCGGAATCGCTCGCCCCTGGCAGGTGGGGCAACTGGCCGCGCTGTCTGCGGTGCTGGCCGCCGCCAGGTCTCGGCCTTCTTCCACTAAAGGCTCCCGCTCCGGCTGCTGGCTTCCCGTTTCGTCACAGCGGCTCCGGCGAGCCTTCCCCTGGCTCGAAGCGGTAGAGCTACACTTGCAGGCCGCATTTGACCACTGGCGGCGGCTGCTCGGCCCGGCGGAAGCCCCCCGCAGCGGCGGTTCAACGCCCGGCGTGGTTTTAGGAGCTGTCAGAAAACTTCCGGCAGAGGCCACGCCCGAGGATTGGAGCGATGCCGGAAGTTTTTTGGGGACGCTGTTCGATTCGGCTGAACCATTCTCCGTTCCCTCAAGCTCGACCCGGGAAACTGACCTGCCGGCGCCTTTTACCGCGGAACAGTTGCACTGGGCTGCACTGGCCTGGGGAATCGCTACCCGGCAGCTTGGCATTCCACCGGGGCTGCAAGGCACCGTGGCCCATGCCACGGCCCAAGCCGCTACTTCCGCCGCTCGACTTTCCCCGCCTGGGAAAAACCTGCGCCACCTGGCCCTGGCCTGGGAGCGCCAGCGGCAGCAAAACGCCCGGTGGCGGCGGCGCTTCCAGCAGCGGCTCTTTCAGGCCAAACAGCGCGCCCTGGCTCATTGGGCTGCCGGGGCGGGGCACATGGTCAACAACCCTCTGGCGGTCATCGCGGGCCGGGCGCAGTTGGCTTTGCGGCAGACCGACTCGCCGGCCCTGCAACGCCACCTGCACCTGATCCAAGCCCAAGCAAAACGAGCCCACCGGATGATTGCCGGCCTGGCCCTCTACGCCCAGCCGGTGCCGCCGCAACGGGAATGGGTACCAGTGGCCGAATTGCTGGGGGCGCTGCGGCAGCAGTTTGCCGAACTGGCCCAAAGCCGGAACGTAGGGTTGCAGTTCCACTCGGAGCCGGAACTGGCCGCCTGCGTGGATCGGCACCAGGTGGCCCTGGCCGTGCAGGCCCTGGTGGAAAACGCCTTGGCCGCCGTGGACGAGGGGGGGCAGGTACAGGTTCGAGCCTGCGGCCGGGTGATCCCCCGGGGCGAATGGGCATTGCCGGGCACGGTCTTTTACGGCCCGGGGTTCGAGCCGCTGAAAGAACACCTGCCGGTTCGGGATTTCAGGAACCGCGTGCTGCATTCTGCCTGGGCAACCGGCTCGCGGCAGCCTACGATGGATGCCCCCGGTTCGGGGAACGCCGCTCCGGGGGCGGCTGCCCCGGCCGAGGACGAGCCGCCCTTGTGGTTGGAACTTGTGGTGGAAGAGACCGGGCCGGGCGTTTCCCTGGAAGCGGCACCGTGGATATTCGATCCCTTTTACAGCGGGCTGGAAGCCGGTCGCGGAATGGGGTTGGGCCTATGCTTCCTGTGGCGGATCGTTCAACAACACGGCGGATGGCTCCAAGTGGATCGGCAACCCAGCCGCTTTACGCTCTGGCTGCCCGAAGCACGCCGCCTTTCCCAGCTTTCCGGCAAACGGCACGATGCTCCTCATGCAGCCGTGCCTCGGCCGCATCCACCCGCCGTGCGACGCGGCTCAGCCCAAAGTGCCGCCGGGGACTAACTATTTTGGGCGCAGGGCTGCTCGGATGGGCGGTTCCTTCGGTGGCCTGGGCCGCCGAGCAAGCAAGCCAGGCCGCAGGGGGCGATTGGGGCTTCTGGTCGCTGGTGCCGCCGCTGGTAGCCATCGTGCTGGCCATTTGGAGCGGTCGGGTCATCCCCTCGCTGCTGATTTCGGTGGCGGTGGCCGCGGCCATTCTGCACTGGTCTTCCCCACTCCAGGCCGTGGGCGCGTTTTGCGAAACGTTCCTCTGGCAAGCCCTGGCCGACGAGGATTTCTTGCGCATCGTGGTCTTTACTTCGCTGATGGGAGCGATGGTGGGCCTGATGCACCGCGGCGGCGGAATGCAAGGACTGGTCGATCTGGTTACCGCCCGAATCCGCTCCCCCCGCGGAGGACAACTGGCCGGTTGGGGGCTGGGGCTGGTGGTCTTTTTTGACGATTACGCCAACACGCTGCTGCTGGGCACGACGCTGGCCCCCTGGTACGACCGGCTCGGCATCTCCCGGCAGAAGCTGGCCTACATCGTCGATTCCACCGCCGCACCGGTGGCCGGGCTGGCGCTGGTTTCCACCTGGGTGGCGGCCGAAGTGGGCTACATCCAGCAGGGGCTCGACGAGTTGGGGCTCTCGCCGTCCCAGGCCAACCCGTTTGATCTCTTCGTGCAGACGATCCCCTACCGCTTCTATCCCATCCTGGCCCTGGCGATGGTCTGGTGGGTGGCTGTCTCCGGGCGGGACTTCGGGCCCATGCGGCGTTACGTAGCCCGGGGCGATTCGCCGGAGGAAGCCTCGCCTGCCGCGAAAGACGCCGCCGAAGCCGACCCGTGCCACGCCCTCTTTGCCGACCCGGTGCCTCCCCGTTGGATAAACGCCGTGTTGCCGGTGCTGGTGGTCCTGGGGCTGACCCTGGGCCTGCTGGCTTGGACGGGCCGGGCTTCGCTGCCCCCAGACCAGCGCCCCTTGGCCACGCTCTGGCAATGGATTCGCCACGGGGACGCTTACGTCTCGCTGGTCTATGCCTCGGCGGCCGGAATGCTCTGCGCTTGGCTGCTGCTTCGCTGGCAGCGTGTGCTCAGCACGCGTCAGTGTTATTGGGCCGCAATCCAGGGGGTGCTTCAGGTGGCACCGGCCCTGGTGATTCTCTGGCTGGCTTCGGCCCTGCGGCGGGCTACCGCCCCGGAAGCCCTGGACACCGGCGGCTATCTGGCCGGAGTGCTCCAGGCCCATCTGGCTCTCCCCTGGCTGCCCACGGTGGTGTTCCTGCTGGCGGCGGCCGTCTCTTTTGCTACCGGCACCAGTTGGGGCACGATGGGGATTCTGATGCCGCTGGTGATCCAGACCGCCCACAGCATGCTGGCCGCAAGCGGCGGCGGGCCGTTTTCCACCGCCGACCCGATCTTTCTGGGAGCCGTGGCCGGCGTGCTGGCTGGTTCCATCTTCGGCGATCACTGCTCGCCCATTTCGGATACCACGGTACTTTCCTCGCTTGCCAGCGGTTGCCCCCACATGGAGCACGTGTGGACCCAATTGCCCTATGCCGTGGTGGTGGCCGTGGTGTCGGTGCTGTTGGGCACGTTGCCTTCCGGCTGGGGTTTTTCTCCTTGGTGGGGATTGCTCGGCGGCACAGCGGCGCTGGGCCTGGTGGTTTACACGCTGGGCCGCCCCAGCCGGTGAAATCTCCATCGCAGGAAGGCACACTGGACCGGCTCGTTTCCTGGCGGTTCCGCGCAGTCTGTGTGTAGCCTGCGTGCAGGGCCGGTTCTTCCTGGGGTGCCGCCCTCCGGGAAGGCGAGTTCGGCTGTTCCTCGCCGCGGGAAACTGCTACAGTGCCAAGCGGCCCACCACCTGCCGGGATTTACTGGTCCCGGAACCTGCTTGCCTGCTGCGCGTTGCACACATTCTGAGAGCCAAGGTGGAGAAAGACCGCATGGCCGGGCCGGTTCGTCCACTGCGTTTTCGGGTCCAGGGGATGGATTGCTCGGAGGAGGTGGCGCTGATCGAAAGCGAGCTGGGCCCTCTGGTCGGCGGCGCGGATCAGTTGCAGTTCAACCTTGTGGAACAGCAGCTTACCGTTTTGCCGCAGGAGCCCATCGACCCGCAGGAGATCATCGACCGCCTGGCCTCATTGCGGCTGAAAGCCCAACTGCTGGAAGACCAACAGCCGCCGACGCGCGTGGCGCTTCAATGGCCCCGGCGGCAAATGGTGCTGACGGCCATCTCGGGCGTCTGCTGGCTGGCCGGCGTGGTGCTGCACGCCTGGCTGGCCCCGACCAGCTTGGGCAAAGAAGCCCCGCGATGGATCTGGCAAGGGCTGCCACTCCCCTGGCCCGTGGCCGTTTTCTATCTGCTGGCCGTATTAGGCGGGCTGGCTCCGCTGGCTCCCAAGGTGTGGCTGTCCCTGCGCCATCTTCGGCCCGACATGCACCTGCTGATGAGCGTGGCCGTAACCGGCGCGTTGCTGATCGGGGAGTGGTTCGAAGCCGCGTCGGTTACATTCCTGTTCGCCCTCTCGCTTACGCTGGAAGCCTGGAGCGTGGCCCGGGCCCGACGCGCCGTGGCGTCGCTGGTGGAAATGGTGCCGCCGGAAGCCGAAATCGTCACCGACGGCACCACGCAGATCGTCCCGGCCGAACAGGTCAAGCCCGGCCAGGTGTTCCTGGTCCGCCCAGGGCAGCGAATCCCGCTGGACGGCCAGGTGGTCGAAGGGCAAAGCGAAGTGAACCAGGCCCCCATCACCGGCGAAAGCGTACCGGTGCCCAAGGAACCGGGCGACGAAGTGTTCGCCGGGTCAGTCAACGGCCAGGGGATGCTGCGCGTTCGCTGCACGGTGCCCAGCAACCAGAGCACGCTGGCCCAGGTGGCCCACCTGATTGCCCAAGCCCAGAGCCGCCGGAGCGAAGTGGAGCAGTGGGTGGACCGGTTCGCCCGTCGCTACACGCCGGCCGTGATGAGCACCGCGCTGGTGTTCCCGCTGCTGGGCCGCCTAGTGCTGGGACTTCCGTGGCAGGAGGCAATCTACCGGGCGTTGGTGCTACTGGTAATTGCTTGTCCCTGCGCGCTGGTCATCTCCACCCCGGTTACCATCGTGGCGGCGCTTACCGCCGCGGCGCGTCGGGGCGTGCTGGTCAAAGCGGGGCGGTATCTGGAAGCGGCCGCTTCGCTGCGGGCGGTAGCACTAGACAAAACCGGCACGCTGACCGTGGGCCGGCTGCGGGTGGTGGAAGTAATCCCCTGGAACCGGACCGACAAGCACCAACTGCTGCGGTTGGCCGCGGCGTTGGAATCCGGCAGCACTCACCCGCTGGCTCAGGCCGTGGTGCAATACGCCCGGGAACAGGGAGTAGATAACTGGCCCGAGCCAACCGACTACGAAAACCTGCCCGGCCGAGGCGTTACCGCCCGGCTTGACGGTCGGCTCTACTGGCTCGGCTCGCACCGGCTGCTGGAAGAGCGCATCGACGAATCGCCCGAACTGCACCGCAAACTGGAACAGCTCGCCTCGCAAGGCCATACGGTGGTGGCCCTGGGGAGCAACGGGCAGTTGCTCGGGCTGATTACGCTGGCCGATCAGCCCCGGCCCGAGGCGGCTCAGGTCGTGCGGCAACTACGCAGCCTGGGCGTGGAACATGTGGTGATGCTCACCGGGGACAACCAACCTACGGCCCAGGCGATTGCCCGGCAGATAGAGCTGCACGAGTTCTACGCCGAGCTGCTGCCGCAGGACAAAGTGAAAAAGCTGGAAGAACTGCTGGCCCGATACGGCCAGGTGGCTATGGTGGGCGACGGTGTAAACGACGCCCCCGCCCTGGCCCTGGCCACGCTGGGCATCGCCATGGGAGCTGTGGGAAGCGATTTGGCCATCGAGGCGGCCGACGTGGCCCTGATGGGCGACCGCCTGGAACGGCTTCCCTGGCTGGTGGCCCTGGCCCGCCGGGCAGTGCGGGTCATCCGCTTCAACATCGCGTTCGCCCTGGGGGTCAAGGGGCTGTTCGTCGTGCTGGCCCTGGCCGGCTACAGCTCGCTGTGGCTGGCCATTGCCGCCGACGTGGGAGCTTCGCTGCTGGTGATTACCAACGCACTGCGGCTTCTCTCGGGCAAGGTGGCTCTGCCCGACTGAGCTTGCCCCCGGAAAGGCTCTCCTTCCGGCGGTCGTCTCCGCCCCCGGCAGGCTTTACATTCCAGAGCCACCCGGTGGACATCCATCAGCCGTTCCGTCAGCTCTTCCAGGGTTCTCTCCGGCCCGGCAGGCTTTACATTCCGCAGCTCAGGCGGTAGCAAAGGCGCAAACCGGCACCCGGCTTCTTCCCCGCTTGCGCTTGCAAGGAAACGCCATGAGCGATCCCCTGGCCCCCTACCGCCACGACGTCGGACGCCCCGTCCACGAGCTGGACACGCCCGTACTGTGTCTGGACCTGGAGCTGGTGGAACAAAACATCGCCCGGGCTATTGAGCTTTTCCGCCGGCACGGGAAACACTGGCGCCCCCATACCAAGGGATACAAAACTCCCCAGTTGGCTCGCCGCGTGCTGGCCGCCGGAGCCGTGGGCCTCACCTGCGCCAAACTGGCCGAAGCCGAAGCGATGGCCCGGGCCGGACTGACCGGCGGATTACTGGTGGCCAACCAGGTCGTGGGCCCGGAAAAGATGGAACGCCTGGCCCGACTCACCCGATGCGCCGAGGTGATCGTCACCATCGACCATCCCGATCACCTGGCCATGCTCCAACAAGCGGCACGGCAACACGGGGCTGTCTTTTCGGTGCTTATCGAGCTGGACATCGGCATGGCCCGGGCAGGTGTGCCCTCGCCCCAGGCCGCTCTCGAACTGGCCCAACAGGTGGAACAAGCCCCCGGGGTGCAGCTTGCCGGCATCATGGGCTACGAAGGCCACCTGCTTGACCTGCCTGACCTGGACGAAAAACGCCGCCGCATTTACCAGGCGCTGGACCTGCTGGGCGAAACGTGCGAGCTGCTCCAGAGCAAAGGCATCCCCTGCCCCATTGTGTCGGCCGGGGGGAGCGGGTCGCTGCCCATCACGCTGACTCATCCGGCCGTGACCGAACTTCAGGCCGGCGGGCTGGTGATGATGGACGCCTACTACGCCTGTAAGTGCCACCTGGAAGGATTTGCCCACGCCCTGACAGTCCGCACCACAATCACCAGTCGCCCGGCTGCGGATAGGGCGGTGATCGACGCCGGGCTGAAGACCATGCACGTGGCCTACGCCGACCCGCTGTTTCTGGACGCCCCGCCGGTGGTCCGCTTCGATACACCTTCGGCCGAACATGCCACGCTGCGTCTGGAAGGCGAAGCGCAGCATTTGCCCATCGGCCACCGGCTCACCGTGGTGCCCGGCTATTCGGACCTGACCACCGTGCTGCACAACCAGTTTCACGTGGTCCGCAACGGGGTGGTGGAACAGCTTTGGCCCCTGGAAAGCCGCGGCCACCTGCGCTAAAGGGGGTGGCGCGAGTACTCGGGCCAAACGTTTATAAACGGCACGTTTAGAAACGGCCCCATTCCTCCACGCTCCCGCCTTAGGGCACAGACGGCCCCAGGCCCGCCCAGCCACTGCCCCCCACCTGGACTACCGGCCACCTGGACACCCAGGAAAGTAAGCGGCC
>WFOE01000131.1 GCA_015488215.1 Planctomycetales bacterium | reverse complement strand
GGATCACAGTCCTGGCAAAGAGTGTTTCTTTCCCAAAGTTCGTGGCAACAGACAGGGAACAGGCGATGCGACGTTTTGTATGGGTGCTGAGTTGGCTGGTGTTTGCGGCCGGGACGCAATTGCTCGCGGTCGAAAAACGCCCCAATTTCCTGTTCATCCTGGTGGACGATCTGGGCTACATGGACATCGGGGCCAACAATCCCCGGTGTTTTTACGAAACCCCGCACATCGACCGTCTGGCCCGAACCGGCATGCGGTTCACCAACGCCTACGCCGCCTGTCCGGTGTGCAGCCCCACGCGATACAGCATTATGACCGGCAAGTATCCCACGCGCGGCCCGTGCACAGACTGGTTCGGCGGGCGTCGGGCGGAGCGGTTCCTCCCGGCTGAATACCTGGATCGCATGCCGCTGGAAGAAGTGACGCTGGCCGAAGCGCTGCGCGGGGTCGGCTACCGCACCGCGTTTTTGGGCAAGTGGCACCTGGGGCCCACGGAAGAATACTGGCCGCAGGCCCAGGGGTTCGAAATCAACATCGGCGGCTGGTGGAGAGGAAGCCCGCCCAGCTACTTTTCCCCCTATCGCAACGCCAAACTGCCCGACGGTCCCAAGGGCGAACACCTGCCGGCGCGCCTGGCCCGCGAAACCTGCAAACTGCTGGAAAAGTTCCGCGACGAGCCGTTTCTGATTTATCTCTCGTTCTATTCGGTTCACACGCCCTTGCAGGGACGCAAGGACCTGGTCCAGCACTATCGCAAGAAAGCCCGGAGGCTGGCGATCCCTCGGGAAAAAATCTTTGCCACCGAAGAACAGAACTTTCTGACCGACCGACCCCGCCGCGTGCGGGTAGTGCAAAACCATCCCGTGTATGCGGCCATGGTCCACGCGATGGACGAGGCGGTGGGCCAAGTGCTTCGGAAGCTGGAAGAGCTGGGATTGGACGACAACACCGTGGTGTTCTTCTTCTCGGACAACGGGGGGCTTTCCACCTCCGAAGGCCATCCCACGAGCAACGTCCCCCTGCGGGGAGGCAAAGGGTGGCTTTACGAAGGCGGCGTGCGCGAACCGTGCCTGATTCGCTGGCCGGGGGTTACTCCCGGGGGAAGCGTGTGCCACCAGGCGGTCTGTAGCATCGACTTCTATCCCACCATTCTGGAAATCGCCGGCGTGAAGCCGGACCCAAAGCACCATGTGGACGGAGTGAGCCTGGTGCCGCTGCTTCGCGGCTCGGGCGATTTTCCCACGCGGCCGCTGTTCTGGCACTATCCCCACTATGCCAACCAGGGAGGCTTTCCCGGGGGAGCGGTTCGCCTGGGCCGGTGGAAGCTGCTGGAACGGTTTGAAGACGGCCGCGTTCACCTGTACGATCTGCTGGACGATCCGAGCGAAACCAACGATCTAGCCCGGGCCTATCCGCAGCGCGTGGCCCAACTTCGCGGGTTGTTGCACCAGTGGTATCGCGAGGTAGGCGCGCGCTTCCTGCGGCCCAAGCCCGGCGGCCCGCGGCCCTGGCGGCCCGAGCTTTCCGCCCCCCTTTCGGCAACTGCTCCGTGAACCCTCTGGTCGTAGGCAACGCGGCGGGGTTCTGGGGCGACTGGTCCCTGGCCCCCGAGCTGCTGGTGGCCGATTCCCGGCTCCAGGTGCTCACGCTGGAGTACCTGGCCGAACTGACCATGTCCATCCTGGCTCGCCAGCGGCAAAAAGACCCGCAGCGGGGATACGTTTCCGACTTTCCTCAACTACTGCCGCGCCTGGCCCCGTGGCTGGCTGGATTGGACCAACACCGCATCGTAACCAATGCCGGCGGAGTCAATCCGCAGTCCTGCGCCCGAGCCGCAGCCGGGGAGTTGGCCGCCGCCGGTCTGGAAGAGCTCCCCCTGGGCGTGGTCTGGGGCGACAATCTGCTGCCGCAGTTGGACTCCCTCCGCAGCGGAGGCTGGGACGCCCCGCACTTCGACACCGGCGAACCGTTCCCCTTCGACCAACGCACGGTGGTCTGTGCCAACGCCTACCTGGGCTGCGAGCCGATTGTCGCTTGCCTCAACCAGCACGCTCGCGTGGTCATCACCGGCCGCGTGGCCGACGCTTCGCTTACCGTGGGACCGGCCCGCTGGCACTTCGGCTGGGCCGAGGACGCCTGGGACCTGCTGGCCGGGGCGGCCGTGGCCGGGCATTTGATTGAATGTGGCGCCCAGCTCACCGGAGGCTATTCCCAGTTCTGGTCCCAGACGGACCTGGCCGAGGTAGGCTATCCGCTGGCCGAACTTTCCGCCGACGGTTCGCTGGTGGTGACCAAACCACCCGGCAGCGGAGGCGTCGTCAACCGCCACACTGTAAGCGAACAACTGCTTTACGAGGTGGGCGATCCAGCCCGGTACCACACGCCTGATGTTACCGTGGACTTCACTGCGGTGGAGATAGAGGAGATAGCAGCCGACCGGGTTCGGCTCCGCGGCGCCCGAGGCACACCACCGCCGGACCATTACAAAGTCTCTTTGGCTTACGAGGACGGTTGGTTCACGTCCAGCTACCTGGTCGTCTATGGTCGGGACGCGGTGGCCAAGGCCCACGCGTGCGCCAAGATTCTGCGGCGGCGGCTGGAACTGGCCGGGGAGATGCCCCAACACTTCCACTACGAACTGCTGGGCACCGGGGCGGCCGTGCCGGGGCGGGAAAGCCCCGGGACGGACCAGCACGAAGTGGTGCTCCGCGTGGCGGCCCGCGACGCTACGCGCCGGTCTGTCGAGGCGCTAGCGCGACTTGTCCCTTCGCTGGTTACAAGCGGCCCGGCCGGTCTGGCCGGTTACACCGAAGCCCGCGGACAAGTCCGGCCGGTGTTCTCCTATTGGCCCACGCGCATCCCCCGAGCTCTGGTCCAGCCGCGTTGGCAAGTGCGCCCGGCCGCAGCGTGGTTGGAGAGATAAACAAAAAGAGAACCAGAGGGGATGACGCGGTTGCGAATCCGGCCAAAGGTGTTGGAACATGCCGCCAAGCGAATGACTCCGCGCCCGGCGTGCCTCGGCGTTGGATCCAGCGAGAGCCAATTGTAAGAAGAAAGCGTGTTCACGCATTGGTGCGGGAGTACTAGCGTACACCGCAAGCCCATTCCCGCCTCGCAGCGGAAGCTTCCTCATCTCCAAGCCACCGTCCCCTCAGGCCTTCACACCGCGGCGGTTGACACTTGCCGCGTGCGCTCCATACTCACGGCATGTCCCTGGGATGGCACGCCGATTGCACCGCTTGGCATCGGCACCCTGGAACCAGAAGCCAGCGGCAAGCCCCCGACGGACAACCCCCGGCCGGCAATGCGGCCTGCGACGGCCTTTTCCCTACCCGTGGAAGGAGAACGGATCATGCGGCGAGCCAAGATTACTATCGTCGGAGCAGGAAACGTCGGTGCCACCACCGCCCACTGGTGTGCTTCGATGGAACTGGGCGACATCGTGCTGGTGGATATCCCTCAGACCGGCGACATGCCCAAGGGAAAAGCGTTGGACCTGATGCAAGCCGGGCCCATCATGGGCTTTGACGCCAACATCGTGGGCACCAACGGGTACGAGGAGACGGCCGACAGCGACGTGGTGGTCATCACCGCCGGCGTGCCGCGCAAGCCGGGCATGAGCCGCGACGACCTGCTGAGCACCAACGCCGGCATCGTCGGCCAGGTGGCCGAGCAAATCAAGCAATCCAGCCCGAACGCCATCGTCATCGTGGTCAGCAATCCGCTGGACGCCATGGTGCAGAAGGCGTTCCAGGTAACCGGCTTTCCGCCCAATCGGGTGATGGGCCAGGCCGGGGTGCTGGATACGGCCCGCTACCGCACGTTCATCGCCATGGAGCTGGGCGTGAGCGTCGAGGACGTTTCGGCCATGCTACTGGGAGGCCACGGCGATTCGATGGTGCCGGTGGCTAGTTGTACCTCTGTGGGCGGAATCCCGGTAACACAGCTCATTCCCAAGGATCGCCTGGACCAGATTATCCAGCGCACGCGGATGGGCGGGGCCGAAATCGTCAACCTGCTCAAGACCGGCAGCGCCTACTATGCTCCGGCGGCGGCCACGGCCCAGATGGTCGAAGCCATCGTCAAGGACAAAAAACGCGTGCTCCCCTGCGCCGCCTACTGCGACAAGGAATACGGCGTGGGCGGCTATTACGTGGGCGTGCCCGTCGTTCTGGGCTCCAACGGCGTGGAGCGCATCCTGGAAATCGAGCTGACCGACGAGGAACGGGCCGCGTTTGCCAACAGCGTCGAGGCAGTGAAGAAACTCGTCGCCCGTATGAACGAACTGGGCTGAAAGCCCGCCCGGCCGAGGTCCCTTCGGTCCGGGCAAGCTCGGGCGGAGGGAGCCTTCCATCTAGCCGCAGAGCCGCCCCGGCGGTGTAATAGAAAGGTACGTGCCCTTTGGGGCGGAGCTTCGGTGGTGATCCGGCCGCGCACCGGCCCGGGTGGTTCCCCTTTGCCGATTTCCTCCCGTGGCAGAGCTAACGATGTCCACAGACCAGCTTCCCCCGGATCCCGGCCACTTCCCGCAGACCCGGCTGCGTCGCTCCCGGCGCTGGGATTGGTCGCGCCGCCTGGTGGCCCAGGCCCGATTGAGCCCCAGTGACTTCATCTGGCCGGTGTTCATTTGCGAAGGCCAGAACCGCACCGAACCGGTCCCCTCGATGCCCGGGGTGGTGCGCTACTCGGTGGACCGGCTGGCCGAGGCGGTGGCCGAGGCGAGCGAGTTGGGCATCCCGGCCGTGGCCCTCTTTCCCGCCACGCCGCCGGAAAAGAAAACCCCCGGAGGGGAAGAAGCCCTCAACCCAGACAATCTCATCTGCCGCACCGTGCGGGAACTCAAACGCCAGGTGCCGCAGATGGGCGTGATTTGCGACGTGGCCCTGGACCCTTACACTTCGCACGGGCAGGACGGTCTGGTCCGGGACGGCTACGTGGTCAACGACGAAACCTTGGACGTGCTCTGCCGCCAGGCAGTGGTGCAGGCCCAGGCCGGCTGCGACTGCATCGCTCCTTCGGACATGATGGACGGACGCATCGGGGCCATCCGCCGCGCGCTGGACGAAGCCGGGCTGCAACACGTGCTGCTGCTCTCCTATGCGGCCAAGTACGCTTCGGCCTTTTATGGACCATTCCGCGACGCGGTCGGCTCCAAGTCGGCCCTGGGCAGCGGCGACAAACGCACCTACCAGATGGACCCGGCCAACGGGGACGAAGCCCTGCGAGAAGTGGCCCTCGACGTGGCCGAAGGGGCCGATTGGGTAATGGTCAAACCCGGCATGCCCTATCTGGACATCGTCTATCGAGTCAAACAGCGGTTCGGCCTGCCCACGTTCGTTTACCAGGTCAGCGGCGAATACGCTTCGCTGGTGGCCGCGGCCGAACAAGGGTGGCTCGACCGCCGTCGCGTCGTGTTGGAAAGCCTGCTGGCGTTCCGCCGCGCGGGGGCTGATGGCATTCTCACCTATTTTGCCGTCGAAGCCGCCCGGTACTTGCAACAGGGCGAGTAAACTCGGGGGCGTGAACGCAAGAAAGAAGGCGTGGGGGCTTGGCGACGTGGGGGGATGGG
>WFOE01000130.1 GCA_015488215.1 Planctomycetales bacterium | reverse complement strand
GTCGGGCACGGCCGGATAAAGGAAACAAGCGGCCCTTCGTCCCACCGGCACAAAGACGGCCAGCGGCTCCACCGAGGGGATCCCCCGCGCAGCCAGAGCATGCTGGGCCCGCCAACGCCGCGCCGCTTCGTGCCACCGCCAGGGAACACCGGGAATCCGCGACCAGCGGCTCGGGGGCAGAAAAACCCAGTGCCAGTCTTTCCAATCCCCAGCCGGGACTTCCTGTCCGCTTTGGCTCAGAACAAACTGCTGGCACTGCTCTCGCTTCGGCGGCGGCAAACTGCGCACAAAGCCGAAGTGTCCCTGGCAGGTGTGGAGCCAAACGAAATCCTTGTTGTTCCGCAACGCCCGCTTGTCCCGACTTGCCGCCACGCGGCGGCGATGGACCGCTGCATGCCCTCGGGCCGCGGCGGCTACCCAAGCGGGCTCAGCCTGCTGCGGCCAGCGTTGTCGGTGGTGCAGATACCGGGCCCAGAACAACCGGAGCCGCCCAGGCCGCCGGTGTTCCCAAAGTGTGGCCAGCAGCACGCCCAGGTTGCCCGCCGCCTGGCGCGGCGTCAGGGCCGAGGAGAACGACAAGCTGGGCAGGTCAATCAGCACCAGGTGGGGTTCATCATCCGGGCCGGTGACGAGCAAGTTGTCCGGATGGAAGTCGGCCAGACAGGCTCCCGCATCGTGCATCCGGGCGCATAGTCGAGCCAGGGCGTCGATTAGTACGGAGAGTCGCCCGTATCGTTCCCCGGCGGGGACTTGCTCCAGCTCGGCCAGCACTTCGGAGAGCACTCGGGCCTGGGGCACCTCGCGCGAGAGCAACACGCTGTCGCCCGGCAGTGCTCCCACGAAACTTTGCCCCCAGCCGAGCACTTCCACCGCGGGCAACCCGCGGCGTCGGGCTTGTTGGGTGTTTTCGAACTCGCGCTGGGCCGCTGTGGCACGGAACAACTGCTGCACGCGGCGAAGCCAGCCGGTGGCCCGATAGTGCTTCAGGTAAACCGTACCTTCCCGCCCCGGCACGCGATAGACGCTGCGATGCGGTCCGTGTTTGACCCGTTCTCCGCACTCCTCGGCCCAGGCAAGCAGTTGCTCCAGCGTGTCGCCGGCGCTGCCGGGAACCGCCTCCGGCAGCAGCGGGTGCCAGCAAATCCGGGAACCGGATTGCTTCGGCCGGACCGTTGCTTCCGTGCAAGTTGCCATCCGTGGATACCAGCGACTGATGAAATCGGAACCAAGGGGAACGCTGCGCCTTCGGCTACTGCACGCCCTTGCGAGGATCGTACCCCAGGCGCCGGGCCCGTTCCAAGTGCGTTTCGGCTTCCTGTTTGTGACCCAGGGCTTGTAGAATCAATCCGCGGTGGTGCAGCAGCACGGCCAAGTGGTGATCCAGTTCCTGCAACAGACTGTTTCGGGCTTGTTCCGGCAGGTCTTTCCGCTTGTGCAGAGCCTGGCGGAACGATTCGTACCAGGGGTTGAACAGCCGCAGGGCCCGGTCCAGATCGGCCAGCGCCTCTTCGTATCGCTGCAAGCGATAGAGCAGAAAGGCCCGGGTGTCCAAATAAGCGGACAGTTGCAGCGGATCGGGTGGCTTTTTCTGCTGGGCCATTTGCAAGGCGCGTTCCACCTCCTTGAGCCCCTGGGCAACGTTTTCGTTGGCCAAGGCTCGAGCGTAGGCCAGCGTGTTCCAGGGCTGGGGGTCGTCGCTGCGAGGCCAGTGCTTCAGGGCCTGTTCTGCGTCGGCTACCGCTTGGTGGTAGCGGCCCATCCGCTGGTAGATGAGCATCCGGCCCAGGTAAGCCCGGGCAAAGCGGGGACTGCGTTGGATAATCCGCGTGTAGTCTGCAAGTGCTCCCTGCAAGTCGTCATTCTCGGCCCGAAGCCTGGCCCGAAACAGATAATAGCCCAGGCGTGCCGGAGTCCAGCGCAGCGCGGCGTCCACGTAGTGCAGCGCCCGAGCCAGCTCCCCCTGCTCGTACGCCCGCAGGGCCAGTCCCATGTTGAATCCGGCTGCAATTTTGCGATGAGCCAGAGCCGCCATTGCCACGGCTACGACAAGCAGCGTCCAGAACACACGCCGAAACAGCGAAGCACGCCGGGACCTCTCGGAAGGCATCGGCGGCTGAGGCTGCGGTTCCAGGTGGTCGATCGGCTGGGCCATCTTTCACCGTAACGGTAAGAAACGGGCTCCCCGCTCTGTTTCCGGCTGGGGCGCGGGGACTGCCGGGTGTCTGTCCCACTCCGGGCCAAGGGCCGTGGGCCCCTCTCCAGCATACCAGCAAGGGGGCTTGTTTGTCGCGGCGACTTTCGGCTCGGATTTTTCCCAAGCCGCAACGCCCGAACCCTGTTGCTCCCAGGCAACAGGCTGCCACGGGAAGGCGTTGCCCAGGGCCAACACCCCGTTTGGGCCGGTCTTTTGCGACAGGTCTCCCTATGCGCCAACAGCTTGCCGGAATCACTTGTTACGGCAAGGGTTAGGGCACATGCGGCAGGGCTCACGCCAGGCGATTCCCGAGGATTGGCATTGAGCTTGCAACCACGGGTAGCACCACGGAAATCAGACCGGTGGCGTTCGACTTCCAGGAGTTTGCAAGCGATGCACGTGAAGGACTTGCTGTTGCTGGCCGTGGACGTGGTGTTGGGAGCTCCGCAAGCTTCGGCTCGCGGCCGGGGAGTCCCCCAAGAGCTGCTCAACCAGTACTGGCTGGCGTCCAAGGGATGTCAGGACACGTGGTTTCATCGGATGAAGCAGTACCGGGAGCAATTCCCCCTGGGCGATGCCAAAGCGGGTCGGGCCGCGTGGCGGCAAATCCGCTCCGTGTTGGAAGAAGTGCTGGCCGGCGAAGTGTTCTCGCGCACCTGGGCGGCGGCCGTCGCCGTCTGGGAACAAGGGCTGGAACCGGAAGCCGAGCCGGTCGTCCGTAGCGTCGTGGTGGCCCATACCGAAGCCCGACTGCGAGCCATGATGCTGCTGCTTCACGCCCCCGGCGTGCCCGCGGCCGAAGCTGCCGAGCTGAACCGGCTGGCCAATCGGGCCACGCGCTGGTGCGACATGTTGGTGGGGCGGCTCGTGCCCTACGGACCGGTGGCCCATTGGGCGTTCAATCCCAGGCGGGCCCAAGAGTACGCCCAGGACCTGAACCCGGTCGAAGGAAAAGCAGCTCAGGCCGCAGCGCGGAAGCTGCTTCGGGCTTCGTTGCAACGGGCGTTCTGGCCGCTGCTGGTTTCGCCGCCGGCCTGTCCTCGGCTGGTGGAAAGCATCTTCTACAGCGTGGCCCCGTTGCTTCCGGCCCCGGTCGTGGCCGCCTCGCCCCATGCCGACTTTGCCGCCCGGTGGGAAAAGCGGCTCCAGCAGGTTTCCGACTACGCCCAAGGGCTCATCGAAGACCTGGTGGCCTTGGAACGCGGAGTGTGTCCGCGAAAATCCGCCTCCTGACCCCAGCCGCCGCTTAGCGGACCCAGTTCTTGGGAAAACCTTCCAGCGCGGCCCCTTCGGGCGGGCGCCAAAGAACCACTTCGTCAATCCGCCGGGCCAGCTCGATGTCGCTGTAGGTGATGGCCCGCACCCGATGCGTCTGGAGCTTGACCACCACCTGGGCGTAGCCGAGCGAAAGGTCGGGATGGTGCCAAGCGGCTTCGGCCAGGTAGGCAATCGTGTTGGCCAGCAGCAGCGTGTGCGGCCAGCCGGGCGTGCGATAGGTGCGCCGCAGCCAGCCGTCGCGGACTTCCCAGCCGGGCAAATTGGCCAGTTCCCGCTCCAATTCTTCGGCCGAAAGTACGTGGTCTTGAGCCATAGCCTTACCCGATGCGCCGTTGCGTAGAACCGTAGGATGCCAGACCTGCCGTGCCCCGCGGCGGACGTTTTGCCTGATTCATCCCCAAGTGTAGCCGAAACAAGCGGCAGTTCCAGCAACCGCTTCGTTCTGGTGCGGAAGCTCCCAGTCGCCGGCGGCCGTGCCGTCCTCCGGGAGCTGACGCTCCCGGCTCGCTGATCCTCCGCCGACTAAAGTCGGCGGCTCACCGAGTGCGAGAATTGGCGCTTGTTCTTGCATTGGTGCGGAAGCACCCAGTGGCAGCGACCCGGCCGCCTCCGGGAGCTGGTGCTCCCGGCTCGCCGCCTCCGCCGACTGAAGTCGGCGGCTCGCCGGTTGCCGATTCGCGGTCGCCGAGAACGAGCTACCGATTACGAATCGATTACGAGCACGAGTAGGAGTACGAGCACGAGTGCATGTTTTTCCGCCGGAGCGGAAGCTCCCCGCGCAAGCCGCACGGCGCAAGTCGCAAGCCGATTCTTGCCTGGAGCGGAAGCTCCTGCCCAAGACGCAAGACCCAAGACGCAGGGCCTGTTGGTGCGGAAGCTCAATCTTCTTCCAGCAGGTCTTCCTCGGCTGCGGTGGATTGGGCCGTCAGCATCAGATAACGCAGCCCGTAGTAAACCGAAATTCCCAGGCTGCCGAAAGCGGCTCCATAGACCCATTTATGTGGCAGCGACCCGGCAAACCACATCATGGCAAACGAGGCGGCCATGGCCAGCACCGACACGACCAGCTTGGCCTGGGTGGCGCTGATCTTCAGCCGCCGCTGGTAGGTTTCGATGGCGGTGCGGGCCGATTTATTGGCCAGACGACGCAGGCTATGCAGAGTCTCTGGAGACTCGGCCGGAATGACTCGGGCAGGATGCTCCTTGGACGTATCTTCCAACGTCGCGGGCAAGCTGCCCGGGGCGGCTTTCAGTACCTCGGCCGGAATGTCCGTATCCGGTTCCGGCTCTTTCGCCGCAGGAACAGGCGTTGTGTATTGTTGCTCCTGCTCGGGAGCCGGTTCTTCTTCCGGTTCGTTCGGGGTGCTGGGAGCAGAGGCTTTGTCTGGTTCGATGGATTGCAGCAGTCGAGCCATGTAGTCTTCGACCGACTCCCCCTCGAAAGTGGCGGCCCCCGGAACCGTCGGGGCGTCGTGTTCGTTTTCTGCGTCGCGGGCCGCCTCGTTTTCCGAAGCCTCCGGCGCAGTGGGAGCCGGCTCCTGGGGGGCTTCCGGAGTTTCCTCCTGCTGCTGGGTCGGTGGCTCCGGCGTGGCCTGGTCCGACAGAGCGGCCGACGACTCGCTTTCCTGGGTATCCAGCCCGGGCACTTGAATCCCCAGCCGCCGGAAAAGCGCCACCGTGCTCAACCGGCACGGCAGGTCTTCGGCCTCTGCTTCGGCTGGTTGTTCGGAGGAAGCAGGCGTCTCCTGAAGATGATCTTCCTCGGAGGCAGGCTGTTTGCCGTGCGCCTCTTCACTGGTCGAAGAAGACGCCAGGTCGTCCCGGGGTTCGGCGGCGCATGCGGAGGTGCGTTGTTCGCTGGCCTGCTCGTTTGAATCGGCGAGAGCGGCTACGCGCTGCTGTTCGGGACCGGTTTCGGCTGGCAGCTCCGGGGGATCCTGCTGGCTGAGATTTTCCTCGGCCGGGGCGTTTCCTGGTTCCGCTTCAGCCGGGGGGAGGAGCTCGCCATCCGGGTCGGCAGCCGGTGATTCTTCCGCGGGAGCAGCCGCATCGCTGTCCAGGGAAGGTTCGGCCGAAACACGCTCAGGCGGAGATTCGTCCTCGGCGTGCTCTCCCCCTTCGGCGCTAGGTTCACCCGACGGGGCACCATCCGCTTCGAGCGAAGTTTTTTCCTTGGCCACGGGAAAGCCCACGCCGGGAGCCGTAGCCGGGATTCCCACTGGGGCCGCGCCATGCTCCTGCCGCAGCGTTTCCAGTGCTTCGCGCTCGGCGCGCAGATCGGCCAGTCGGCTTTCCACTTCCGAATGGGTGTCGTTGCGCAGTTCCCGGCGAAGGCAACGGGTCCACTGTTCCAATTCGCGGAACCGCCACTCCAGGTGCTCGATCTGCCGGAGAGCCTGCTCCAAGGTGTCTTTGCCGGCCTGTTCCGTTGCTTCGGCTTCCGCTTGCTTCAGTTCGGCTACTTGTTCGGCCAGGTGCTGGTAGTGGTCCCACGCGCGTTGGAGCGACTGCTGGGCTTGTTCCAGTTGCTGGCTCAGTTGCCGGGCCTGGGTATCCCAATGCCGCAGTTCTTCTTCCAGGTGGCGTTGCCAGCGTTCCTGCTGGTGCCGCCACCGGAGAATGCGCCGGAGCAGCCGTGCATGGCGCCGCTCCAAGCGTTCCAGGCGTTGCAGCAGGGGGGCCAGGGCTTGTTCCAGGTGGTGCTCAGGAAGCGGTGCGGTAAAGCGGCGTTCAAGCGCTTCCAGCCGGGCGCAAAAGTCGGCCAGGTCGCCTTCGTCCGCCTTGAGCCGGCGAAACCATTGCTCAAGCTGGTCCAGACGGCTGGAAAGGCCGTGCCACCACGGTTCAACAACTTCCGGCTCGGTCGGGGCGGAGGAGGAGGCGGAACGTCCGTCCCGAGGCGATTCGTCTTGCCCGGGCACGGCGCCAAAAGCCCGGATGGCCAGTACCTCCAGACGAACCGGTCCCAAGTCGAGGATGTCCCCCGGACGCAACAAGGCCTTTTGCAGCAGGCGTCCGGCCAAAGTCACTTCGCCTTCGAGGGCTTTGACCCACAGTTGCTTCTTGTTTGCCCAATAGAAGCAGCAGTGGCGGGGAGCGATGCTGGGGTGGGCAAGCCGGATATCGGCGTCGGCGGCTTGGCCGACGATGCATTCGGGCAGCCTGACTTGCAACCGATATTGCTTTCCGGCATGGATACGCAGCGAAAACTGCGGCGTCCAGACCGGTGTTTCCAGCCCGGCGGAGGTGGGTTGGTCCGCCATGAGTTCGGGTTCCTTGGGACGAACGGAGGTGGCAAAGTCCAACGGTATCGACACGGCTTCCGGGCGCGCCGGGTTCCCGGCCCTGGCGTACAGCAACTTCCCGCGCCCGCTCAGTCGCTGCGCAGGCTGCGAAACACCCTGAAAACAGATAGCTTTTTTCCACCGGGAGGGCAAAAGAGCCGCGTTTTCTTGCCTGCCTCCGGGCGTGCCCGAGCCGGGGCGCCTGCCCCTTTCCGGTCCTTACAACACAAAAAATCTGCATATCCCGGAAGCTTTTGACGATGTACGGCAAAGCCGCCGGTAAAGGACCGGCAGTGCGTTCCCCAAATGTCCCCGAATCCCCATGCCACCTGTGGCCCGAATCCCGCTCGGGCACGGCAGTCCGAAGCGGATACCATAACCCTTTGTGCGAAAACAACTTACCAAAAGCCAGCCATTACCTGCGGCAAGTCGGACCCTTTGGTCGGATTTTCTGATCCTTTGCGGTGAGTTTGCGTACTATAGTTTGGGTGTCCTGAACCGAAGCCGCGGAACAGCCCGTAAAAAAGGCACAAGTTGAGCCGCGGTACGGCAAGAAAACCATCGGCCAAACGAGCTTGTAACGATCCTGAAACATATCCCAGCAAGGGGGTTGCCATGCCTAAGAAAAAGTCCACCAGTGGTGCGGCCAAGGGAAAGAAGAAGTCTTCCCGGTCGTTGGAACAGATTAAGGCGCTGTTGCTCAAGCGGCGCGAAGCCCTGCGGGAAACCCTGCACGGGCAGTTGGGCACCTTATACCAGAGCGAAGGCAGCCGGGGAGGCGATGTTGTGGACGCCGCCCTGGACAGCGAGCAGAACGAGCTGAGTTCCCAACTGGCCGAAGTGGAAGGCCGCGAACTGGTGCTGATCGAGCGGGCTCTGCGCCGCATCGAGTCGGGCGAGTACGGCATTTGCGAATCCTGCGGCCAGAAGATTCCCGTGGGACGCCTGAAAATCCTCCCCTACGCCACCATGTGCGTCAAATGCCAGCGGGAAGCCGAGCTGGCAGGGGAGTACGAAGGCCAATTCCCCCTGGCAGGAGAAGACTTCTTCACCACCAACGATCTGGAGCTGGACTTCTCCTAATCCGCTGCGGTTCCGCCGGAGAGAGCAACGGAAGGCTCCTCGGCAGCGGTAGGGGGGCGTCTCGGACCGAAACCATAGGGGGGGCCATTTCCTTGGCCGCGGTCCGGAACCGACGGTAAGCTGAAAAGGCTAAGGAGAGCACATGAGCTTGCAGCGGTCGTTGTGGGCCGGAGGGATTCTCCTGCTGGGCGTGGTGTTAGGAAACGCGCTTTCCTACCCCAGGCTCTGGTGGGCGGTCCGGGCCCAGAGCCCCCTTTCGGCTCGCCAGCAACGGCAACAGCTTCTGCAACGCCTGGACCAGGCGGCCGACGAGCTGGAACGCCACCTGCAGGTTTACCAGATGGTCGTCCAGGCGGCCTCGCCTTCGGTGGTGCATATCGAAGCGCAAAAACCCAACCCGCGCAGCAACGCCGCCCGGGCGTTCATCGAAGAAGCCGGCTCGGGCATCATCATCCAGCACCAGGGACGCTTCTATGTGCTGACCAATCGCCATGTGGTCGATGGCGCTCCCCTGGGCCGCATCACCTTGCATCTTTACGACGGTCGGGAACTACATCCCGTGCGGTTGCGTTCCGACCCGGAAACCGACATCGCCGTGCTCTGGGTGGCCGCCCGCGATCTGACCCCGGCCCGAATTGGAAACAGCGACCAGGTGCAGATTGGCCAGGTGGTGCTGACGATGGGCAGCCCGTTCGGACTGAGCCGCTCGGTAACCGCCGGCATCATCAGCGCCAAGGGACGCCGGCAACTGGAACTGGGCGGCCAGCAGGTTCGCTATCAGGACTTCTTGCAGACCGACGCGGCAATCAACCCTGGCAACTCCGGCGGCCCCCTGCTGAACCTGCACGCTGAAGTGGTGGGCATGAACACGGCCATTGCCAGCAACTCCGGCGGCAACGAGGGCATTGGCTTCAGCATCCCTATCAACATGGTCATGTTCGTCGCCGGCGAGCTGATTGAACATTCCCACGTGCGTCGGGCGTTCTTGGGAGTCAACCTGGACGGCGAGTTCGACCTGGCTCGGGCCCAGCAACTCGGGCTGCCGCGAAAGATGGGGGCCTACGTCACGGCCGTCACGCCCGACAGTCCCGCCGAACGGGCCGGTATTCAGCCAGGCGACGTGGTCCTGCGATTCGACGGCAAGGAAGTCGAAGACGACATCCACCTCATCAACCTGGTGGGCAGCACTCCCGTAGGCAAAAAGGTCCGAATCGAACTGTGGCGGCAGCGCCGCACGGTGGAGGTCCAGGCCACGCTGGTGCCTCGGCCTGGGGGCTTCCAGTCCCGCAAGAGCACTCCACCTGACCTGACCCTGCCCCGAAAAGAGCTGGTTCGCTGGCACGATCTGCCCAGTTGGGACGTGGACGCGCTGGGCCTGACCGTGCTGGAGCTCAGCCCTCGGGTCAACCGCCGTCTGAAACTGGCCGAGTCGCAGCAAGGGCTGCTGGTCAACAGCGTGGATGCGGAAAGCCCCCTGGCCGGTAAGGTCCTGCCCGGCGAAGTGCTCTACGCCGTGCAGCAGTGGAGCGTACGCACAGCCGAGGAGCTGGACCGTGCACTGAGCCTGGGGCTGCAAAATCCGGCCCTGCGGCTACACTTTCGCCCCGGTCTGGCCGGGACGCAGACCCACACGGTCACCGTACCCCGGGAGCACTTTGCTCGCTGATTGCCTCGGGACGTCCAACGCCTGCGATCCGACCAGCTCTTCCCCGGGTAGCTTGTCCGCTACGGATGGTAAACCGGCACGGGAGCCACGCGCAGCCCGGCAATCATCTCTTCGACGTATTGGGCCACCCGCTCTTCAATCCGCCGGAGGAACTCCCGGCCCGTTTCGGCGGTGGCCATCGCCGGGGTGGGGTCGGGCTGATCGCGGAGTGCATCGCGGCGTACGTTCTCAGCGAAGGCGGCCAGGGCCACGGCGGTTTCGAACTCCTGAGCGTGCCCGGGCAGGTCTTCCGGCAGTCGATGGCCGCTGCGGAGCAGCTCGCGGGCGTCGTCGTCGGTCAGCACGTTCCAGTAGGGCAGAAAGTGGATGTTCCGCTGGTGCTGCCGCAGCACCTGGTCCCAGTTGTTCCAGCAAGGGGCGATATTACCCCCGTGGCCGTTGAGCACCAGGATGTGGTCGAACCCGGCTCGCACCAGGGAATCCAGCAGGTCGTCCAGCACGCTGAGGAACGTACCGGGCCGCAGAGTGAGCGTTCCCCGATGGATCATGTGGTGTTCGCTCACACCGACCATCAGCGCCTGGGCAACCACCACACGAGGCCGCAGCCGCAGCGCCACGCGGCGGGCCACTTCGTTGACGCTGCGCCAGTCGTGTTCCATGGCCAGGTGTTCCAGATGCTGCTCCACGGCCGCTACCGGCAGGATGCAGCACTGCAACTGGCCGCTGTCCATCCGCTGGCGAAACTCACGGCGGGTGAGCTTGTTCAGGTAGATTTCGGCTTCCATAGACGGGCGCTCCCGTGGCACTCACTACAGGAGGAACGGGCTGAACGGCACCTTACACTTCCAACGCCCGCCGGCGCGCTTCCACCGGCCAGCGGCCCACCACCTGGCCTTCGCGGGCCACGTACACCTCGTCGTACAAGGCCACCGTGGGACAGATGTGGTACGGGACGGCATAGACGACCCGGCCCACAGGCCAGTCACACGGTTGTTCCGGCTCCAGCACGTAGTGTTCTTCGTTGTGCAACCGCATCTCGGCTCCGACCAGTCCGTACACTTCCGCCCGGCGAGGCTGGTCCGGGCACAGGGACTTGATGCCCAGGTCGAGCGTCACGCGGCCTCCCTCGGGACGGCTGAGCACCCGGCCCACCAGCACCGCGGCCAGTTGCAGATTCAGCTCGGGCACGCGAGTGCCGTAACCCAGGTCCCAGTAGAGCGTCGTACCGGGGCTACATATCGCACGCGGGTGCCGGGCATGATGGGCAAAGCTGGGCGATCCGCCGGCCACCACGTCGAACGGCTCCGCACCGGCTTGTTCCAGGCGACCGAGCAGCGGTTCGAGCCGCTTCCAGGTGGCATCGACCGCCGCGGGGCGTTGTTCCGGGGCCAGCTTGCCCATGTGCCCGTCGTACACGTGCAGCCCGGCGAAACGCAGATACTCGTGGGCCTGGATGCGGCGAAACAGCTCCAGCACGCGCTCTCCCGGCGGCACGCCGGTTCGGCCAAGCCCCGGGTCCACGTCGATGTAAACCCCGAGTTCTAGCTCCGCCTGCCGGGCTGCCTGGGCCAGATGGTCAATCACCCCGGGAGAGTCGGCCAGCGTGGTAATCCGCACTTGGGGATAACTTTGGGCCAGGCGAACCACTCGCTCCACATGCGGCCCCACCGGCTGCGTGGCCAGCATCACCTCCTGGGGACCGAGTCGGGCGGTCATCTCCGCTTCGGCCACCGTGGCCGCTTTGAAGCGGCGGATGCCCCGTTCCAACTGCATCTGGACCACTTGGGGGCACTTGTGGGTCTTCACGTGCGGCATGAGCCGTTCGGGCGAACCGGCCACTTGGAGCATCTGCTGGATGTTGTGCTCCACGCGCTGCGGAAAAACCAGCAGCACGGGCGTGGGCAACTGCTCGGCCTGTTCCACCTGGAACCAGCCGCTGGAGGCGTCCATCAGTTCTTCGACGGTAGGCATGGTAGGGAAACACCTTGGAGGGACGAGGGATGTTGCAACCGACTAAGCCGCCAGGCGGTGCCAGGCTTGCAGCAGCATTTCGGCCGCGCGGTGGATTTCTTCCTCGGTGGTGTAGCGGCCGACCGAAAGCCGCACCGTGCCGCGGGCCACTTCGGGCGAAAGCCCGATGGCCTGAAGCACGCGAGAAACGCGGGTTTCTCCGCTGTGGCAGGCCGCTCCGGTCGAAGCACAAAGCCCCGGGCACTGTTCCAGCAGCTCGTGGCCGGCCACACGCGGAAAATTGACCGAAAGCGTATTGGGCAACCGGGCAGTACGCAACGCGTTGGCCGTCAGCTCCGCACCCACGCCGGCCAGCAGGCGTTCCCAAAGCTGGTCGCGAAGATAGGCCATGCGATCCATGTCCGCGGCCAGGTCTTCGCGCACCAGTTGGGCCGCCTGGCCCAGGGCCACGATGTACGGGACGTTTTCCGTGCCCGGGCGCAAGCCCCGTTCGTGTCCGGCCCCGTGCAACACCGGCTCCAGTTTTACCCCGCGGCGGACGTACAGCGCGCCGACGCCCTTGGGAGCATACATCTTGTGCCCGGCCACCGAAAGCAAATCCGCGCCCAGGTGTGGCACGGTTACTTCCACCTTGCCGACGCTCTGGGCCGCATCGGTGTGCAGCAGCACGCCGCGGTCATGGCAGATTTCGGCAATCTCGGCAATCGACTGCACCGAGCCAATTTCGTTGTTGGCGTGCATGATGCTCACCAGCAACGTGTCGTCGCGGATGGCCGCCAGCACGTCGTTCGGATCGACCCAGCCGTCGGAGTTGCACGGCACCACGGACACGGCGAACCCGTGCCGCTGCAAGAACTCCACCGGGGCCACCACGGCCGGGTGTTCCAGGGCCGAGATGACCAGATGCCCCTTGGTTTCCCAGTGGGCCAGGGCCACCCCCTTGATGGCCAGGTTGTTGGCTTCGGTGCCACCGGAAGTGAAAACGATTTCCTCGGGCTTCACTTCCAGCAGCGCGGCCACTTGCTCCCGGGCCTGCTGGATTGCCTCCGCAGCAGCTCGGCCCAGGCTGTGGTTGCTGGATGCGTTGCCGTACTGGTGGTCCAGGTAGGGAAGCATCGCTTCACGCACCGCCGGAGCCACCGGCGTGGTGGCGTTGTAGTCCAGGTAGATTAGCTCCATGGGACACTCGACCTTGGATAGCACTTGGGAACGGGCAAACGGGACCCGCCGGAGGTGCCTCTGTTTTGACGCGCACCGCCCACCGCGGCAAGCCGTAAACGAGCGAGTCGTCCTCGGTTTCCCATTTGCCCGGCTAGGAAACACGGGGGGCGG
>WFOE01000129.1 GCA_015488215.1 Planctomycetales bacterium | reverse complement strand
GTACATATGAACATCGAGCAGGCGTTGATTGACCGCCTGGGCGACCTGGGCCGCAAGCTCCACACGGCCCGAAGCCGCAACGACCAGGTTTCCACCGACTTGCGGCTCTGGTGTCGCGAGCAGATCCAGCAGATTTGCGGCCTGATCCGCCGGTTGCAGCGGGCGTTTCTGGACCGGTGCCAGCAGGACCAAGGAGTGATTCTGCCCGCTTACACCCACTTGCAACGGGCCCAGCCGGTGCTGGCCGCCCATTACTGGCTGGCTTACTGCGAGCGGTTCGAGCGGGACCGGCAGCGTTTGCAGGACGCGCTGCGTCGGGTCAACCAGTGCCCGTTGGGCACGGCGGCGCTTGCCGGGACGAGTTTGCCGGTGGATCGCCATCTGGTGGCCAGGCTGCTGGAGTTCGACGCCCCGACGGCCAACAGCCTGGATTCTTCCGGCGACCGGGATTTCGTGCTGGAAACCGCCTTCGCTCTGGCCATGGTGGCTTTGCACCTGAGCGGCTGGGCCGAGGAGTGGATTCTGTGGTCCAGCGTGGAGTTCGGCTTTCTGCGGTTGCCGGAGGAGCTGTGCACGGGGAGTTCAATCATGCCGCAGAAAGTGAATCCGGACCCGTTGGAGCTAATCCGCGGCAAAACCGGCCGGGTGGTGGGTGCTCTGACGGCGTTGCTTGTGCTGCTCAAGGGCCTGCCGCTGGCCTACAACCGCGACCTGCAAGAGGACAAGCCGCCGCTGTTCGACGCGTTCGACACGCTGCGGGACTGCCTGGAGATTGCCGCGGCGGCCGTGGCCCGGGCCAGGCTGTGCCGGGAGCGAATCGCCGCCGGGCTGGAAGAAGGATACCTGGACGCCACCACGCTGATGGAATACTTCATCGCCCGCGGCATGCCCCAGCGGGCGGCCCATCACGCCGTGGGACAACTGGTGCGCCAGGCCATGGAACAGAAGGTACCTTTGAAGGAACTGCCTCTGGAGGCGTTTCAGGCCCTGTGGCCCGAGGTGGACCGGGGCGTTTACGACGTGCTGGGGGTGGAACGGGCCGTGCAGGCGTTTCGCAGCTACGGCTCCACGGCCCCCGAACAGGTGCAACAACAAATCCGACTGTGGCAGGAACGGTTGGAGCAGGAATAGTCCCCACGGAAGGCTCGGCCGGCGACGGCTGCTTGCGGCCACAGCCGGTCCTTGGTGCCCTCGAAGGCGCAGCCGAAGGCCGCGCCGCCCATCGGGTGGAGAAACAGCCCATGCAAACCAGCATCATTCGCTTCGCGGTGGGGACCGCAGTGTTGCTCCTTTGCGTTTCGGGCACGGGACTGCCGCTCCGGGCCCAGGAGCCGCAGACCCCCTCGCTGCCGGAGGTGAAAGACCCGTTCGTCGAAGCGCTGCTGGAAACCAAGCCCAGTACGCCCGACGAGCTGGTCCGAGCCATCGATCTGCTGCTGCAACGGCGGCGCGGGGCGGTGGCCAAGGTGCTGCTGGAGCAGTTGAGCAAGAAGCAACTGAACGACGCCCAACTGGCCCAACTGGCTTCGCGGCACGGGCTGGACTTGTTTCTGCGGCTGGCTCGCTCGCCCGAGCTGGCTCCCCAGGGCGAGCAGTTCTACCGCCGGGTGTTGCAGGCGCTCAAACGCCACACTCAGGACCCCCAACGGCTAAGGCAAGCCGTGGAGCAGTTGACCCATGCTTCGCCCCAGGTGCGCCAGCAGGCGCTGCGCACCCTGGTTCAGGGCCGGGAACAGGCCGCGGCCGCAATTCTGCAATACGTGCAGAAACAGAAGCCGGAAGACTGGCAGATATATCGGGACGTGTTGCTGTTGCTCAAGGAAGACGCCCGGGGACCGGTGCTGGCCGCGCTGCATCTGCCGGCGGCGCACACCTGGCCTCTGGCCGCCGAAGTCGCCTCGCGGCAGCGCTGGCCCGAAGCGTTGCCACATTTGCTCTCGGTGGCCTACCTGCCGAAACGCAAGGACGTGGATGCCCTCATCCGCACCGCCCAGGAAGCAGTGATTCGTCTGCTGGGCCGGATGCCTTCGCGGATTCAGGTCATTACGCTCTTGTACCCGCAGGCGGAACGCTACTTCGCCGGGCAGTTGCCGCCGCAGTGGGCCGCCGCAGAAAAGCTGGAGTACTGGGAATGGGAGCCGCGGGGATTACGAAAACACACCCGGCCCAAGGAAGAAATCCCCGCCTGGCTGGCCCTGGAAGTGTTGCGGCCGGTGCGGCGACTTTCCGGCCCGAACCGTCAGGTGGACCGGCTGCTGCTGGCTTGCGAAGTGGAACTGTTGCGGTGGCGCAGCCCCTGGAACGCGCCGCTGCCCAAGCGGCCCGGGCCGATGGGCGATTCGGAAAAACTGTTCGACCTGTTGCAACATTTCCAAAACCATCGGCGCATCGCGCTGCAAGTGGGCGTGCTGGAACTGCTGGCCCACTGCGGCAACGCCAAACTGCTGGAGCCGGACGCCCAGGGGAACTGGTCCCCGGTGGCCCGGATGCTGCAACACGCTCATCCTCGGGTGCGTTTCGCCGCCCTGCAGGCGGTGGCATCCTGGCGTCCGCAGCAGGCATTTCCCGGCTGCCATCTGGTGCCGCAGTTGCTGGCTCACTTTTCGCTGGCCCGCGGAGAACGGGTGGTTCTGCTGGGGATGCGAAACACCGAAGCGGCCTCGCGCATTGCCGGAGTGCTGCGGCCGCTGGGATTCGACGTGCAGCTTTGCCGTTCGGCCCGGGAGCTGCTCCGGCAGGCTGTCGAAACTCCCGATGCTGAGCTGGTTCTGCTGGACCCTTACCTGCCGGGAATGAAGCCTTCGCAGTTGGTGCAAAGGCTGCGAGCCGATTTCCGCACGGCGGGAGTGCCGATAGCCACCGTGCTGCGCTACGATCCGCTGGCTCCCGGCGGCCAGGCGGATCGGGTGCCGGGCGTGCCGGAGTTCGTGCCCACCGAACAGGTGGAAGACGCCAAACGCCAGATGGAAACCCTGCTGGCCCAACAGCCTTTGCTTTGGCCCAATCTGGAACAGCGGCTCCAGCAAGCCCAAGGGGCGTTGCGATTGCTGGCTCGGTGGCTGGAGGAACGCCCCTCCTGGCTGGAAGTGGCCTCGCAGGAAGAGTGGATTCACCAGGCGCTGCTGGTGCCGGCGTTGAACGCGGCGGCTGCCGACGTGCTGGCCCGCTGGGGTAGCTACCGCAGCCAGCGCGCGCTGTTGGACGTGGTCAACCAAAGCGCGTTTCCGCTGGCCATGCGACGTGCCTGTGCCGAAGCGTTCGCCGCCAGCGTGAAGCGTTTCGGCGTGCTGTTGCCGCCGCGGGAAATCCTGGCCCAGTACGACCGCTACAACCAAAGCGCGCAAGAAGACGCCGCCACGCAGAAGCTGCTCTCCGGCGTGCTGGACGTGATTGAACAGTGGAGCAAGCAGCGCAAGGACCAACCGCCCGCCTCGACTCGCTGAGTTCCCTCCCCCACACGCCGCGGTCGCCCTCGACCGCCACGACGATGAGTCAGACGATCCCCCTGTACGATCCGGACGATCTGGCCCGACCGCCTGCCCCGGGCATCATCGGCAGCGGCCCGGCCATGCAGCGGGTCTACCGGCTCACCCGGCAGGTGGCCCGCAGCAAGGCGTCGGTGCTGTTGCTGGGCGAGACCGGCACGGGCAAGGAGCTGATTGCCCGGGCCATTCACGAAAACAGCCCCCGAAAGAACGGACCTTACGTGCGGGTCAATTGCGGCGCGTTGAGCGAAAGCCTGCTGGAAAGCGAGCTGTTCGGCCACGTGCGCGGGGCGTTCACCGGGGCGGTGGCGGACCGCATCGGGCGTTTCGAAGCCGCCCACAAGGGCACCATCTTCCTGGACGAAATCAACTCCACCACCGACAAGCTCCAGGTGAAACTGCTGCGCGTGTTGCAGCACAAGGAGTTCGAGCGGGTGGGCGATACCCGCACCATCAGCGTCGATACGCGGGTGGTGGCCGCCAGCAACCGCGACCTGGCCGACGAAGTGGCCGCCGGCCGGTTTCGCGAAGACCTGTACTACCGCCTCAACGTGGTAACGATTCACCTGCCCCCGTTGCGGCAGCGGCGAGAAGACATCGTCGATCTGGTTACCCACTTCCTGCAAATCTACAACGAGGAAAACGACCGCTACGTGGTCCACATCCAGAAGGAAGCCCTGCAAGCCCTGCAGGACTACGACTGGCCGGGCAACGTGCGCGAGCTGCAAAACTATATTGAACGAGCCGTGGTGCTTGCCCCGGGTGACGAACTGACCCTGGACCTGCTGCCCGAGGTGGTGGTCCGCGGCCGCCGCCCGGCCGAGCCGGACCAGGGAGACGACCTGGACCGGATGATCCAGCAACTGGTTCGCACCGCCCTGGAGCAAGCCGGCGAGGAACAGGACCAGCTTTACGAAGTCGTGCACCGGGTGGAACGCGAACTGATTGCCCAAGTGCTGCGCCAGTGCGGCGGCGTGCAGGTGAAGACCGCCTCGCGACTGGGCATCAACCGCAACACGCTGCACAAGAAGTTGCGGCAGTACGGGCTTTCCACACGAAACAACGGAGCCTGGTAGCGACACGATGCACGGTTCGCTCCTTTGGATTGTCACCCTGGCCTATCTGGCCGCGCTGCTGCTGGAAGTGAGCCGCATCTACTTCCGCAGCCAGTTGCGGGGGGCTGCGCTGGTGGGGCTCGTGCTGGGCGGACTGGCGGCTCATACCCTGCTGATCGGCTACCGCTGGTCGGTGCTGCATCGGGACCCGTTCTCCAGCATCTTCGACTGGTGCCTGTCGGCCGCCTGGGTGCTGGCCGTGGTGTATCTGTACTTGACGCTCTATCACCCGAACCATCCCATCGGCATCTTCACCCTGCCGCTGGTGCTGCTGTTGCAGTTGGCCGCGGCCACCGTGGCCAGTCGGGAACCGTTCGCCCAGAGCGAAGAAGCCCGCATCCTGGCCGCCGTGCACGGGTTTTCGCTGCTGGTGGGCACGGTGGTGGTGTTTCTGGGACTGGCTACCGGGGTGATGTACTTGATTTCGGCCTACTGGATGCGGCGCAAGCACCGGCCTCCCCGGCTGCTGCGGCTGCCCAGCCTGGAATGGCTCCAGCGCATGACCCAGCGCTGCCTGCTGCTGGCCCTGGCCTGTTTGAGCCTGGGCTTCGTCACGGGCGTGGTGCTTTCCCAACTGCGCCACGGCTACATCAACTGGAGCGATCCGGTGGTGTGGACCACCACGCTGCTGATGGTGTGGCTGGTGGCGGTGGCCGTGTTCATTCTGCTTTACCGTCCGGCGCGCCAGGGGCGCAAAGTGGCCTACCTGACGCTGGCCAGTTTCCTGTTTCTGCTGGTGGCCCTGGTGGCGGTGTTTCGGGCTCCGGGACACGCGGGTGGTCAAGGGGCCGGAGACCGCACCGGCTCGGCGCTGCGGCTGGGTACAATCCGCCCCGTGGGAAGCTTGCCGGAGGGTCCACAACCATGATCCATCTGGTGGGCTGCAGCCATCACAACACGCCGGTGGAGCTGCGGGAGCAGTTGGCTTTCTCGCCGCAGAAAGCCGAGCAGGCCCTGGCCCGATTCCGCCGGGAGTTCCCCCAGGTGGAAGCCGTGGTCCTGTCCACTTGCAACCGGGTGGAGTTCTACACGGCGGCCGAAAGCCCCGAGGAGCTGCTCAGCCACCGCCAGATGGGCGAGTTCCTGGCCCGATTCCACCAACTGGACGCCGACCAGGTGCTGGAACAACTGTTCCGCCGCAGCGGCCAGGAAGCGGTGATGCACCTGTTCATGGTGGCCGCCGGGCTGGACAGCATGGTGGTCGGCGAACCGCAGATCCGATCCCAGGTCAAACAAGCCTACGACCTGGCTTGCCGCTGCGAGACGGCCGGACCGGTCACGCACGCCGTGTTCCAGGCCGCGTTGAAAGCCGCCCGACGCGTCAGCAACGAAACCTCCATCCACCGCAAGCGGGTCAGCGTGCCCAGCGTGGCCGTGGCCGAGTTCGCCAAGCAGATTTTCGAACGCTTCGACGACAAGCAGGTGCTCGTCATCGGCGCCGGCGAAATGGCCGAAGAGACGCTCCGCTACGCCACCGACGAGGGGGCCAAGCACATTACCGTGGTGAACCGGTCGCTGGATCGGGCCGAACAACTGGCCCGGCGATGGCAAGGCCGCGCCCGGCCCTGGGACCAACTGCTGGACGCCCTGGCCGAAGCCGACATGGTCATCTCTACCACCGGAGCGACCGAGCCGATCGTTCGTCTGGAAGATTTCCGCCGCATCGAACCGAAGCGCTATCAGCGGCCGCTGCTGGTGCTGGACCTGGCCATTCCCCGCGACTTCGACCCGGCCATCGGCGACTGCCTGGGCGTGTACCTGTTCTCGGTGGACGATTTGCAGGAAGTGTGCCGGCAAAACCTGCGCGAACGCCAGCAGGAGTTACCCGCTGCTGTCGAAATCCTCAAGGAAGAAACCGCCGCTTTCATGGCGGAGCTGAACCGCCGGGCCACCGGCCCGATTATCCACCGCCTGCGGCAGAACTGGCAGCAGATTAAAGACGACGAGCTGCGGCGTCTGTTCAACAAACTGCCGGACCTGGACCCCCGCAGCCGTCGGGAGATTGAATACGCCTTCCACCGCCTGCTGAACAAGCTGCTGCACCCGCCGCTGGAATCGCTGCGGGACCACGCCCAGGAAGGGGTGCCGCACGGGCTGCTGGAGGCGCTGCGCAAGCTGTTCCAATTGCCCGACTGAGCAAGCTGCTGCAAGACACTTCCGCTTTTGGCTGAAGAACCAGGCGGCCAAACCCCGGCAGGTTACGGAGCCGTTGTGGCCGCGGCGGCAGCCGCCTTGGCACGCTGTTCAATCTTGCGGGCCAGAGCCAGTTGGGCCTGGCGGTAACGCTGGGCCAACTGCCGGTTTTGTTCCAGCAGCCGATCCACCTGCTGCCGGTAAACCTGCAACTGCTGCTGCAACGATGCCAGCACGGCCCTCGTTACTTCCACTTCTTGGGTCAGCCGTTGGTTTTCTGGCTTGAGCCGGGTGTCCAGATACTCCTGCCGGGCGGCGGCTTGCTTCTGGGCCGACTGAACGGCCTCTTGCAAGTAGGTCAGATACGTCTGAGCGCGCTGGACCTGATCGACCAGCACCGGGAACTGCCGTTCCAGTTCGTCGAACAGCAGAGCGTAGTCGCGCAACGGCCGGCGGTATTCCCGGCGCACCAGCTCGGCCAACTGGCCGGACTGGAGCAGGGGCTGGGCCACGTCGGGCCAGAACCACACTTCCTCGTTCTTCACCACCACTTCCTTAGGAATCTTCAGGTCGGCCAGCAGTTGCGATTCCTGCGGCGACAGCTCCGAAGCGTCCTTGAGGAATCGCACCACCACCCGCACTTGTTCCGGCGGCACGTCCTGATCTTCTCCCAGTTCTTTGCCGTCCCGCAGGTGCTCGTTCAACGAGGCTTCGAAGTACGGTTTGACTTCCGGGTTGTTCGGCACCGGGAACAGTTGCCGCAGTCGCTGTTCGTCGCAGTCGGCAAACGCTTCCTCGAAGTCCACTGGGAGCGACTCGCGGATTTCCAGGTTCGGGGTCCCTCGCACTAGATAGTTCCACAGCCAGTCGGGCATGCGGCGTGTGGGCTTCAGCACCACGTTGGGCACATCCGGCGCGTTGGGGTCGGCCTGGCCGGTGGCCGTAACCTTGAACTCGCCCAGGTAATGCGGACCGTCCACCTGGAACAGGTAAACCACTTGCCCAGGCTTCAGGCCGGGCGGATTGGGCGTTTCTACGCGGAGAGCCACGTCCTGGGTGTTCGGATCCACGCGTTTCCGCTGGCAATCGCTCCAGACGCGGCCGCGAAGAGCGAACACCTGCTCCAGGTTCACCTTGAGTTGGTGCACCTCGCGCTCCAACTGGGCGATCTGCTGGTCGCGTTGGAAAATGGCCTTTTTGTATTTTTCGTACGGGGTGCGCCACGCGTCCCACGTCTTCAACGTGCGCATGGACAAGTACGCCAGCGCCATCGACGTAGGCAGCAGGAAGAACAAAAGAACCTTGCTCAGCGTGCTCATGGAACGACCCTTGCGGAAATGTCCGAGCGGTCGGCTCTGGAAAAAAAGAGGTGCCTTCGCGCCCTGGCTCCCTGGGCCGATGGAACGCTTCCACCGCCCTCGGAAAGCCCTGAAGCGACCAGCGCTTATAAGTCGATCATAGGCAGCCGATTCCGCCACTGTCAAGTTTCCGCTACAACCGGAAAGCTAGGGACCGCAACCGAAAACGCAAGCGGAGCCCCAGCGGAAACGCCGCGTTCGCGGCAGCAGGAACATCGCCAGCCCGGGGCGTGGCTGTGGTATGATGTTTGCTGGTGTAACTGGGCGTAGTTCGTTGGGGGTGTGTCCTGTGCGTTTTTGCCACCCGTTTGCCAAGGAGCAAGCCATGAAATCCCTGCTCGTTGCTCCCGGACTGGTTCTTTGCGCGTTGTGGACTGTGGCGGCAGCTCAGCAACCGGAGCCGAAAACGACGGAACCGGCCAAACCTTCGCCCCAGCAAAAGCGAGAACAGGCCCTGGCCCGGTTGCTCAGCGGCGCTGTGTTCGAGGGACAATACACCGTCGAAGACGCCCGGGGAAAACGGATGGGCCAGGACCGCTATACAATCGAACAGGCTAAAAAGCTCCGCGGCAACTACTGGTTGCTGGTTGTCCGCATCCAGTACGACGGCAAAGACGTCAAAGTGCCGCTCACGTTGCCTGTGCTCTGGGCGGGCCAGACGCCCGTTATCACCTTGGACAAACTCCCTGTGCCCGGGCTGGGAACATTTTCGGCCCGGGTGGTAATCCACGGCGACCGGTACGCGGGAACCTGGGACGCCGGCGACCACGGCGGGCATCTTTGGGGGCGGATTCGCCGGGCAGAAAAACAGCCCGAACAACCGACCCCCTAATGCGCCAACTTGCTCCCCTTTCTGCCGCCTGCGGCTCCTCGAATCGCTGGAAGCGAAACGCCCCTGGGCTCGGCCAAGGCCTGCCCCCGCGAAGGCTTCCGCGCCGGGCGGGCCCGAAGGTGGTGTTACGCGCCCCTTCGGGAGGGCTCAATCTCCTTCGGCCATGTCCTGCGTGAACGCTTCCTGAAGCAGGCGGTTTTCCGCTTCCTCGTGTTGTTCCAGCAACTGGGTCCAGGACCGAAGCTGTTCCACCAGGGGAGCCAGCAGTTCCACCTGACCGTGCTCGGCTTGGGCGGCCATCTGGGTCAACTGGTGCCGCAACTGTTCGTGCTGGGCGTGGAGTCTGTCCACTTGTTCCTTGAGCCAGGGAGCGTGTTGCACCACTTGGCAGAAGTAGCCTCCGTGTTCTTCGGCGGCGAAGTGTCCCTGCAGGAACTTGAGCAACTGCCGTAGTTGTTCCTGCCACGAGGCCCAAAGCTGCTGGAGCTGCTCGGTGCTCCGGCTCAGTTGCTCCAGCTTGTGGTCCAGGGCCACGTGCTCTTGGGAAGTCTGCTGGGCAAAACGGTGTGCCGGGAATTCAGAGGAGCTCATCCCGGGACTCCTTGCACTGGCGGCTGGCGAAGCCCCCGGGGCGCAAGCCGCCCCCTTGCCGCGACACGCACATTCCGGCCGCGCCGGGCTTCACCGAAACTTTCCGATCCAGCGAGCCGCAAATGGGGTGCCGAAAAGCGGACAAATATATCCGCATTTCCACACTCCCCCTCTGCTTGGAAGTTACGTTCGCGCGGCTTGCTGCCGGTGTGCCCCGACGCCCGCAGTGTGGTTACCCAGTGCGTGCCGCAAAAGCTCAGGTGTGCAAAGCGGCGCGCCGCAGCCCAAAGAACACATTTGCCATCCAGACGAGTCTTTCCAGCCAGCACTTGCCCGAAAGTGGCTACCGCAACAAGCGTTGCGAATAGCAATCGTTTTTCTACGCAGCCGTGTCCAGGACATTTGGTGCAGCGTTTGCACGACCGGGTTCCCGCATCCGCTTGCGGTCCGGTTTCGACCGTTTCGCGGCAGCGGCATCAGCTTTGTGGAGTTTTGGTAGAATTGGAGGGCAGCCTGAGCGCTGATAGGGAAGAACAGAGCAGCCCCTGTGCCGATTCGAAAGGAGGTTGTCTCCGCCATGACCGAACCAGCTTCTGCCGAGGGAAAAGACCTGTTCCACCAGGTATTCAACCCCGAAGAACAAGAGCACCTGCTGGAAGAAGACCGCCAGGCGATGGGCACCATCGCCGGCATTTTGTTCGCCGTGGTGATTTTCGGGTTCAGCGGCATGGTGCTTTGTGTGTGGATCAGCGCCGGCTAGACCGGGCCGCGGCCTAAGCGCTGCCAGGCCCGAGGGCTCACGGGGCAAAGATTCGCGGAAGTTCTGCTCCGCAGTCCTGAGTGGGCAGGAATCCATGCCGGTTTGCCGCTTGGCACCGCACCAGGCGTGCCAAGCGCCGCATGAACTCCCCTGGCGGCGAACCGGCGCAGGGGGGGCCCGTGCGCGAAAAACGGTCTGCTAGGCAATGCTCCAAGGGGCTGATAGAATCTCAGGATAACTGGAAAACGTCCTTCTTTTTTTCCGGCACAAGGGGCTAGACTGCCGCCGCTTCCTCTCCGGCGAAGAAGAGCTTCTGCTGGGCGTGTGTTTCGGGAGGGAGATGCAGCACGCTTCGGAGGCGGTCCTGGAAGACTCGCCCTGCACGGAGGAACCCAAGGGGATTCGATGGTCTATTTCCTGCACGCAGCCGACATTCACTTGGACAGTCCGCTCAAGGGGTTGGGGCGGTACCAACAAGCCCCGGCGGAGCAGATTCGTCAGGCCACCCGGCAGGCGTTGGTCAACCTGGTCGATGTGGCGCTTGAACGGCAGGTGCAGTTCGTGCTCCTGGCCGGCGACCTGTACGACGGCGACTGGCAGGACTTCAACACGGGTCTGTTTTTCGTCCGCCAAATGGCTCGACTCCGCGAGGCGAACATTCCCGTGGTGCTGATTCGCGGCAACCACGACGCGGCCAGCCGGATTACCCGCCAGTTGCCGTTGCCGGAAAACGTGGAAGTGCTCAGCGACCAGAGGCCCAACACGGCACGCCACCCGGTGCTGGAGCAATTGGGAGTGGCCGTTCACGGTCAGTCGTTCGCCAGGGAACGGGTGGAAGAGAATCTGGTGCTGAATTATCCCGACCCCGTGCCGGGGCACATCAACATCGGGCTGCTGCATACCGGTCTGGAAGGTTACGACCAGCACGCCCACTACGCCCCTTGCACCGTGGAACAACTGCGGAACAAGGGCTACGACTACTGGGCCCTAGGCCACATCCATGCCCGGCAGGTGATTCAGCAGGAGCGGCCGGCGATTGTGTTTCCGGGCAACACCCAGGGGCGGCACATCCGCGAGCCGGGAGCCCGAGGCTGCTACCTGGTGCAACTAGACCACGGGGGCCGGTGCGAGCTGGAGTTTGTTCCCCTGGACAGCTTTCGCTGGGAAGTGTGCGAGCTGGACGTAACGGGAATCGAGGACACCGAGGAACTGCTCCACCAGTTCGATTCCCACGTGGACCACCTGCGGCAACAACACCCGGAGTTTCCCTTGGCCATCCGGGTGGTGCTCCAAGGTCAGACGCCGTTGCACGCAAAGCTGGTGGCCGACCAGGAGCACTGGCGGGCTCAGTTCCAGGCCATCCTGGTGCAGCAAGGCGAAGACCTGTGGCTGGAGAAGTTCCAGGTGGCCACGGGGCAGCCTCAGCGGGAAATCGAGCCGACCGACGGCACGGTGGTCGAGGCGGTCATGCAATCCCTGCAAGAGCTGCGGGACGATCCCCAAGAATTGGAACGCTTGGCTGAGCAACTTCGTCCGCTGGAAAGCAAGTTGCCCAGCGGCCGAGGACTGCACCCGGCTAAGTTGCAATACCTGCAAGCCAGGCTCCGCGAGGCGCAGCAACTGCTCCTTGCTCAACTGAACCGGGAAGAAGGCGAATGAGAATCCTGGAGCTGGACCTGATTGCGTTCGGGCCGTTTGCCGGGCGGCGTCTCGTTTTTCCTTCGCAGGGGCCGCAGTTCTCCATCGTCCAGGGGCCCAACGAGGCGGGCAAAAGCTCTGCGTTGCGGGCAGTCCACTGCTGGCTGTTCGGATTTCCGCACCGGGTGGAAGACGATTTCCGGCATCCGGCTTCCCGGTTGCGCGTCGGCGGCAAACTGCAAGCAGCCGGCGGGGACGTGTTCCACTTCGTCCGCCGCCGGGGGCGCGACCGCACGCTCCTGGACCCCGAGGGAAATCCCTGGGAAGGCCCCTCGCCGGAGGAACTGCTGGGCGGGCTCGACCGGTCCACCTTTTGCCGTCAATTCGCATTCGACTACGACGAGCTGCTTCAAGGAAGCGAAGCGTTGCTCCAAGGCCATGGGGAGCTGGGCCAGGCCCTGTTCGCTGCCGCCGGAGGGCTAACCCATCTACGAAAACTCCAACACACTTTCCAGGAGCAACTGGACAGTCGATTCCGCCCCCGGGCCCAGAACCCCCGCATCAACGCCCTATGCCGCCGAATCGAGCAAGTGCGCATCCAGCGCAACGAGCTGCTACTGACGGCCCATCGATGGCAAGAACTTCACCGGCAACACCAGCAGGCAAAACAGCGGTGCCGGGAACTCCAGCAACGCCTGGCGAAGCTCCAGCAACAGCAGGCCCTACTGGAAAGGATAGCCGATTCTTTCCCGCTTCTTGGCCGTTTCCAGCACCTTCAGGAGCAGCTCCAACGCCTGGAGCACGTCCCCCTGCTGGCGGCAGACTTTCCCGCCCGGCGGCAACGGGTGCTTCGGGAACGAAGTCGCTTGCTTGGCGAACTCCACGCCTGTCGGGAACGAGTTGCCCAACTGCGGCAGGAAGGCGAGGGTCTTCCGCCCGAAAGCCCTTTGCTCCAGCAAGAAGTGGCCATTGAAGAGCTGTTCAAGGAAATCGGCCAGCACACCAAAGCGGCCAGCGACCGCAGGAACCTGCAGCGGCAACGCGAAGCCAAACAACACTTGGTGGAAAAGCTGTTCCAGCAGCTCCGGTTGCCATCGGAACGCCAGCGTGCCGAGCAACTGGAAGCCAGCCTGGAAAAGAAACGTCGCGTCCAACAACTCATCTCCCGCTACGACGAGCTGGCCGGCCAGGTTCGCCAGGCCGAAAGCAATCTGCAGGAACAACAACAAGAGCTGGAACAGGCCCGGAGGGAACTGGCCGCATGTCCGCACCAGACCGACCCGGACGTGTTGCGCCAGGCGGTGGAGTTTGCCGCAAGGGGGGTGGCCGCCGAAGACCAGGCCCGCAAACTGCAAGCCGAACTTCATGCACTCGACGAAGAGATTGATGCCTTGGTCGGTCGCCTCGGCTTTGCCCAAGAAAAACGCCAGCAGGCAGATTCCCTGGCCGTCCCGGGCGAGGAGGTGTGCGAAGACTTCCGCAGCCGTCTTGAGGTCCTGGACGCCGAGCAGGACCGTATCCAGCACCAGCTCGAAGAGATTCGCAGCAGAAAAAAACGCCACCGGGAAGAACTGCGCCGGCTTCTGGCCGAACATGCCGTCCCTTCCGAGGAAGAGCTGGCCCAGGCCCGCACTCTCCGCAACCAGGGCTGGCAGCTCATCTGCCGCCTGCTGGAAGGAAGCATTACCCCGACCGATGCCGAGGTGGCGCAATACGTGCAACAGGTGGAAGGGGCCGGCGGATTGCAGGATGCATTCCGCTTGGCTATGGAACGGGCCGACCGCCTGGCCGACCAGCTTCGCCAGGAAGCCCAGCATGTGGCCCGACGAGCCGCGTTGGAGTCCGAGCTGGAACGGCTCGACCAGGAAGAGCAGCGCTGCCAGGAGCAGCTTCAGCAAAACCGCCGGCGCCGAGAGGACACCCTCGCCCAGTGGAAGCAAAAGTGGCATTCGGCCGGCATGGAGCCGGAGTGCCCCAAAAACATGGCCTCCTGGTATCGCAACCACCAGCGACTGCTCGAACGGCTGGAACAACACCGCAACAAGAGCCAGGAACTGCAACAGCTCGGGCACCAGCAGGCTCAGGCCGTCGAGGCTCTTCTGCGGGGTCTGGAGAGCGTCGGCATTGCGCCGCCGGAACAACACGATTCCTTGTCCCAGCTCCTGATTTACTGCCGGAGTCAACTGGAGCAACTGCAACAGCAAAGCCAGCACCGGCACGCCCTAGAAACCCGTCACCAGACCATCCAGCGGCAACTGCAACGCTTCCAGCGACAACTGGAACAAAACCAGCAAGAGCTTCGGCAGTGGAAAAGCCAATGGGAGGAACTAATCCGGCAGCTCGGCCACGACCCCCAGGCAAGCCCCGACCAGGTGAGAGACTTTCTGGAAACCGCCGAACATATCCGCAACGTCATGGAAGAAATCGACACGCTGGAGGAACGCATTCGGGGAATCGACGAGGACCTGGAGGATTACAAACAGCGCGTGGAACAGGTGGTTCGCCGGGTCGCCCCCGAGCTGGCCGAGCTGGTCCGGCCCGACGCCCAGCAGCTTCGGGACCTGGTGACTCAGCTCCAGAACCAACTCCAGCAGGCTCGGCGGGAAAGAGAGCGTGCCACCCAAATCCGAACCCAGTTGCAACAGGAGGAGAAGAAGCTCCAACAACTGGAAGGTGAATGGCAAGGACTGGAAAACATGTTGCAGGAACTCTGCCGCGAAGCCCGGTGCGACGACCCCGAGCAACTGGAACAAGTGGAAAGGGATTCCCAGCAGCGGCAAAGCCTGCAACAGCGCCAGGAAGAACTGCGGGAGCGGCTTCTGGCCCTGGCCGGCCCGGTCCCCTTGGACCAGTGGGTTGCCCAAGTCCGGCAACACCGCCCCGAGGAGGTGCAACAGCAACTTCAGACCTGTGCCGCCCAGTTAGAGGAAGTGAACGAAGCCCTTGCCGAAGCCCAAAAGGAAGAAGGCCGGTGCGAGGCGGAGCTGGAACGCTTCGACGGCAGCAGCCAGGCGGCGGCCTTGCAGCAAGAGCAGGAGCTGCTGCTGGACCAACTGGAGGAAGAAGTCGAACACTACGTTACCGTTTTTCTGGCCGACGCGGTGCTCCAGCGGGCCATCGAGCAGTTCCGGCGAGAACAGCAAGGGCCGGTGCTGTGTCGGGCCTCCGCGCTTTTCGCCCAACTCACCTGTGGTTCGTTCCAGCGTTTGCAAATTGGCTACGACGGCCAGGACCAGCCCGTGCTGGTGGGAGTGCGTCCCGACGGCGAGCAGGTGCTCGTTTCCGGCATGAGCGACGGCACGCGCGACCAGCTCTATCTCTCCCTGCGTCTGGCCTTGCTGGAACACGCCCTGGAACGGCGTGAGGAGCCGATCCCCTTCATCGTGGACGACATTCTCATCATGTTCGACGACCAGAGGGCAGCCGCCGCTCTCCGCGCCCTGGCCGAACTGGCCCAAAAAACCCAGGTCATCTTCTTCACCCACCACGACCACCTGGTACAACTGACCCAGGAGGAGCTGGGCCCGGATGGGTTCCACCTGGTCAAACTAGCCGGCTGAAGCGGCGGCAGAGAGTTTTGAGCAGCCCTGACGGCCTGCGGCCACCAGGGGCGATGGCGACGCCGTCGTCATTCTCGATGGCACATGGGAGTGTTTGCCGGGGACTCTTTTCCGCCGCTGGGGAGCGGTTCACAATAGAGCGGCCGCTGCGATAATGCCCGGGCGGTTTTGTCTGTCGGCTTTCCCTTGGAGCGAGGAACCCCAGGCTATGGCTTCCGGCGAACTTGTGGCGCGGATCGATTACCGCCGCCAGGACGTGTTCGAGGCGGTGCAGCCGCTTCTGGACCAGTTGACCATCCGCGGCGACATCCAGAGCCCGGAGAGCCGCCGCCGCACCGAGCAGGTGTTCGGTCGGCCGCTTTCGCCGCAGGAGGTAGTGGAGCAAATCTGCCGCGAGGTGGCCCGTCGCGGGCTAGACGCGGTGCTGGAATACACGCGACGAATCGACCAGGCGACGCTGGAACCGGAAACTATCCGCGTGCCGGAAGAGGAACTGGCCGCCGCCCATGCCCAGGCCGACGCCGAGTTGTTGCAAACCGTGCGGCACGTGCGGGAAAACATCCTGCGGTTCCAGCAAGCGGTGGTGCCCCGGGTGGTGCGGATTCCGCTGCCCGAAGGCCAGGGCTACCTGATGCAGCGCTGGGTGCCGGTGCGGCGGGTGGGAATCTGTGTGCCGGGCGGAGGAGCCGCTTATCCTTCCACCGTGCTGATGACGGCCGTCCCGGCCCAGGCCGCCGGCGTGGAACAGATCGCCGTGGTGGCTCCACCCACTCCCTACGGGGCTTACAACCGGGATTTGCTGGCCACCTGCTGGGAGCTGGGGGTGCGGGAAGTGTACCGCCTGGGCGGAGCGCAGGCCGTGGCCGCGTTGGCCTACGGGGTGGAAGGGCTGCCGCAGGTGGACATGATCGTTGGTCCCGGCAACTTGTTCGTCACCCTGGCCAAGAAATACGTGTTCGGCGAAGTGGGCATCGACGCCCTGGCCGGTCCCAGCGAAGTGGTGGTGGTGGCCGACGCTTCGGCCCGACCCGACTGGACCGCCGCCGATCTGCTGGCCCAGGCCGAACATTCGCCCGGGGCCAGTTTTCTCATCACCTGGCACGAACCGCTGCTGGAACAGGTGGAGCAGGAACTACGGCGTCAACTGGCCGAGCTGGATCGGGCCGAGCTGACCCGGGAAAGCCTCCGCCGCTACGGGGCGCTGGTGCTGGTGCGCGACCGGGAACAGGCCATTGAGCTAACCAATCGCATCGCTCCGGAACATCTCCATCTGGCCACCGAGGAGGCCGAAGAACTGCTGGAGCAGATTCGTTCGGCCGGGGCGGTTTTCCTGGGCCACTGGAGCCCGGTTCCTGTGGGCGATTACGTGGCCGGTCCATCGCACGTGCTGCCCACGGGCACCACGGCCCGGTTCGCCAGCGGGCTTTCGGCCGTGCAGTTCATGCGTTCCCACAGCGTGATTTGCTACACGCCGGAAGACCTGCAACGCGAGGCGGTCCACGTCGAGCGTCTGGCCCGGCGCGAAGGGCTGCCGGCCCACTGGCAAGCGGTCCGACTGCGAGTGGAGTAGCCGCGCGGCTTGCTCTTTCCCGGCCCGGACGACCCTCCTCCAACCGAAGCGAGCGGCCATGAACAGCTTTGCCCGACCCGAAATCCTGGCCATCGAAGGCTACACGCCCGGCGAACAGCCGCAGCAGGGCGGGTTCGTCAAACTCAATACGAACGAAAACCCGTACCCGCCTTCGCCCCGGGTGCGCGAGGCCATACTCCAGGCCCTGGACCGCCTGCCGCTGTATCCGGACCCGATGGCCCAAAGCTTTCGCCAGGCGGCGGCCGACCTGCTGGGCGTGGAGCCGGACTGGATTCTTTGCGGCAACGGCTCGGACGACATCCTGACCATCCTCACCCGCACTTGCGTGGGTCAGGGGCAGTGGGTCCGTTACCCGCATCCCAGCTATGTGCTCTATCGGACCCTGGCTCAGCTTCAGGGGGCCTACTTCGAGGAGGTGCCGTTCCGGCCCGACTGGACTTTGCCCGAGGAGTTTACCGAGCCGCGCGCCGGTTTACGGCTGGTGTATCTGGCCAATCCGAACAGTCCTTCGGGCACGGTGCTTTCGCCGCAGCAGGTGAGCGAGCTGGCCCGGCGGCTTCCCTGTCCGTTGCTGATCGACGAGGCCTACGCCGACTTTGCCGAAACCAACTGCCTGGAACTGGTGCGGGAGCACGAAAACGTGTTGGTCAGCCGTTCGATGAGCAAATCGTACGCGCTGGCGGGGCTGCGGTTCGGGTTCGTGGTAGCCCAGCCCCGGCTGATCGCCCAACTGGCCAAGGTGAAGGATTCCTACAACTGCGACGCCCTTTCCATTGCCGGAGCCACTGCGGCCATCCGGGACCAGGCGTGGCTGCAGCAAACCCGCAGCCGCATCCTGGCCACGCGGCAGCGGATGGCCGAGCGGTTGAAAGAGCTGGGGTTTGAAGTGACCCCCTCGCAGGCCAACTTCCTCTGGTGTCACCATCCCGAACACGCGGCCCGCCGGCTCTACGAAGAACTGAAACGGGCACGCATCCTGGTGCGGTACCTGGAGTACCGGGGCTGGCCGCCGGGACTGCGAATCACCGTG
>WFOE01000128.1 GCA_015488215.1 Planctomycetales bacterium | reverse complement strand
GACCCGAGCCGAAAGAACAGCCGCCCCGGCCGGCCCAACCCGAAGAACCCGAACGACTCATCGCCTTGGGTTCGGTCGAGCCGGAAAGCCCCTACCGGATGCTGGTCTTCTTCACCACTCGCGGAGCGGCCGTCGAACGTTTGGAACTCAACGCGCAGGCCCACGGCCGGCGCGTGCTCAACCTGGAAGACCATCCCTGGCGGCGAGGCTACCTGGGCTACCTGGGCCTGCAAGAAAAGTCGCCGGGGCTGCTGGTGCGCGTGGTCGGGCACGGTACGCCGGCCCAGCAAGCGGGAATCCAGCCCGGGGACGTCCTGCTGGAAGCCCAGTACCGCGACGAAACGCCCGTGAAGCTCAAAACCCGCACCCACTGGGAACTGCTGGCCCAGCGGTTCCGGCCAGGCCGCCCGTTGAAGCTCCGCTGGCAGCGAGGCTCCCGGCAGATGGAAAAGACCATCCGCCTGGAAGAGCCGCCGCTGGTGCTCATCCGCCGCGAAACGATCCACCCGGAAGTGCTGCGGAACGAAAAAACCGTGTTCGTGCTGGGCCCGGATCCCCCTTCGTTTTTGCTCACTCTGGCCCGCTGGAACCAACAGCAGTTGGTGGCCGATCTGGGAGCCCAATTCGATTCCACCCCGGACGAGTCGGGTGTGCAGGTGCGTTTTGTGACCCGAGGGGGGGCGGCCCATCGGGCTGGACTCCGTCCCGGCGACGTAATCCAGCAGATCGACGTGCACGAAGTGACCCGCCCCTCGGAACTCAACCAACTGCTGGCCACCTACGCCCCGGGGATGAAGCTGCGTGTCCACTATCTGCGGAACCAAACGCCCATGGAGACCGTGGTGGTGCTGCCGGCCGAACTGCCCGGGGTGAACCTGCACCGGGGCATTTGGCAAGTCGCTTCCCGCAGCGAACGCCACGTGGAGTTTCGCCGCCGGGTGGGGTCGCTAGAGTTGGTCAAGCGGTTCGAGCTGGTGCGCGCCGAGCCCAAGAAAGACCAGCCCGGGTTTCATCTTGTGCTGCGGCTGGAAATCCTCAACCACGGCCAACAGGTCCAGCAGGTGGCCTGGCAGTTGGACGGAGCCAACGGGCTGCCCACGGCCGGCTGGTGGTACGCGCACAAGGTATCGCGCAGTTGGGGGGCGGTGGGCATGCGCGATATTGCCTACGACTTGGAAGAAACCGGGCCGGACATGGTCGGCTGCCCCCAGATTGCCACCAACTCCGACATCGACGCCCTGGGCGGCGGCGAGCAGGCAATCCACTTCCGCTACGCGGCGACCGACGCCCGATACTTTTCCGTGGCCATCATTCCTTTCCATACGCCGGGCCAGCCCGTGCCGGCCCTTCCCATCGGGTCGATTCGCCCGTGGCGGGTGGGACTGATGCCCAAGGAGCCCAAGCTCCACAAGCTCGCCAACACGTCGGTGCGGATAACCAGCGTGCCGCTGCGCCTGGAACCGGGCAGCAAATACGGCCAGCAGTTCCTGGTGTTTGCCGGCCCCAAGGAACGCTCGCTGCTGGAACATCCCCAGTACCAGTTGGGCAACCTGCTCTACTACGGGTGGTTCGGTTGGGTCAGCCGGCTGATGCTGGCGATCCTGCACGGTTTTTATTTTCTGGTGCGGAACTACGGGGTGGCCATCGTTCTGCTGACCGTGCTGGTGCGGGCGATGATGTTCCCGTTGAGCAAGAAACAGGCCCTCAGCGCCCAGAAGATGCAAGAGCTTCAGCCCGAGATGAAGGCCATCCGCCAGCGGTACAAGAACGACCCGGAAGCCTACGGCCGGGCAATGCGGGAACTGTTCCAGAAGCACAACTACAATCCCTTCGGCGGCTGTCTGCTGGTGTTCATCCAGTTGCCAATCTTCGTGGGACTGTACCGGGCGCTGATGGTTGACGTGGCGCTGCGGCAGGCGCCGCTGGTGCCGGGGATTTCCTGGTGTTCCAACCTGGCCGCGCCGGACATGCTCCTTTACTGGGAACCGGTGCTGCCGGCCTTCCTGGCTTCGCCAATCGGGTGGTTGGGCCCGTATCTGAACGTGCTGCCCATCGTCACCATCGCGCTTTTCTGGATGCATCAGAAGCTGTTTACGCCTCCGCCGGCCGATGAACAGCAGGAGATGCAACAGAAGATGATGGGCTTCATGATGATTCTAATCGGCTTCATGTTCTACTGCGTGCCGAGCGGGTTGTGCATCTACTTTATTACGTCCAGCCTCTGGGGCGTGGCGGAACGGAAGCTGCTGCCGCGGTTGACCGGCACGGCAGGCCAGACCCAGGCCAAAACGGCTCCGGCCGCCGCCTCGCGCGAGGCGCGTCCTCGTCCTTCCAGAAAACCTCGCAAGCCTTCCCAGAAACAACGCCGCTGACGGTTCCGGCCCGACGTGGTCCCCCGCTGCGCTTAGCGAGGCCATGCGCTCTTGGGCAGAACACAGGAGCGTAGCTTCCCAGTCAGCCGCGGGCTTTGGCGGGCGTGGAGGCTTGGGGGCTGTCTCTTATACACATCT
>WFOE01000127.1 GCA_015488215.1 Planctomycetales bacterium | reverse complement strand
GCTTGCCAGCGAGTCCACAAACGCCTCGCATCCGGTTGTGGACATCCAGTCCGACATACCGAACCTGGCTAGGGGAAGGAGGCGTGTTCATGGTACACTCGCCGGAGGCAAGACGGAGGGCGGCCCCGGCCATGCCGAGCATGATCCGTAAGAGATCGTTTGATGGCTCGGCGGCCGGTAAAACGAAAGGGCCAATACGGCAACTACCTCTTCGAGCTCAAGGCTCAACCGGGTGGGCCGGTGGGGCGCTCCATTACGAGCGCGGGCTTGACGCCCATATTCGTGCTCGAGCAGGCCCCAGGATCGCCCGGCCCTTCATCTTGCCTTTTTCTTGGCGCTCCTTTCTGTCTTCAGGAAGGGGGACGGAAACTCGACCAGCCGCCACCAGGCGATCCTGTCCCAAGACCCGGTAGGAACAGGAGACCCCAGGCGGCTCTTTCTGGCAAGTGCAGTTGGGGGAACCGAGTGTGCGAAGCATTTTTTCGCCCGCAGCCGCTTCACTTTCCTCTGGGCGACGAGGACGAAAAATGCGGTTCCCCACCACGCGTCTTGACTCGGAACATACCCGTTACGAGCACGAACGCTTGCTTTTCCGTCGGAGCAGAAGCTCCACGCGCAAGCCGTTTGGCGGTGCCGCTACACGATGATGGAAAACAGCGCCTGGAAGTCCGGATCGTCGGCAAAGGGACGGAAGTCCTCTTCTTCGCGCAGCCGTTCGCGAAGCTCGGGGGCCAGCTCCACCGCTTTGTTCAAGTGCCAGAGCAGGTTTTCTTTGTCGCCCTGAAGGCTGTAGAGCCGGGCCAGCATATAGTGCAAAGCGGCTTCGGAGGCCAACTCGGGACTGTGCTCCAGCAGGGAAACCAGTCGCTGGGTTGCTTCGCCGATTCGCCCCTGCAGCCGAAGCAACGCGGCCAGGGTCAACTGGATGCCCAGGTTGCTGGGAGCCAGGTCGGCTGCCTGCTCCAACAGTTCGACCGCCTCGTCGATCTGGCCCAACTGTTGCCGAGCCAGCCCTTGCAGATGGAGCCACTGGGCGCGGAACGTGGCCGGATCGTCGATCCGCTGGAGCACTTCCAGGGCGTGCTGAGGCATGCCCAGTTCCAGGTACCCTTCGGCTTCGGTCAGCAGGCGTTTGGTACGAACTCGTTGCGCGGCGGCCACGACAATTTCCCCCTGAAATTTCGATGGACGTGGTTGGGATGCCAGGCAGGCGATCCGCTAGGGATCGGGCACTTCTATTCTAGTTGCCCCCGCAGCCTGACCCAACCCTGCCAGCGGGGCTGCCGTTGCTAAGAGCCGTGGCGGCAAGGGGTTATTCCGGACGAGCAAACAGGCCGGTTGGCAAGACTTTTACCGGCCGATGAAACTTTGCCGCGCGCGGCTTTCCCGGCGCCGTGGTCGGCCCGGGCTGGATTTGCCGCTGCGGCGGTTCGTGAGGTGGGTTCAGGCAGCTCGAGGGGGTGCAGCCGTGCCGCTTAGATCGGGCAGGGCGAAGCACAGCGGAGACGAGCCGCCCAATTGCCGCAGTCGCTCGTACCCGGCAAGCACCCCCTGGCGGCTACTGGATTCCAACGCAGCCAGCAGGCAACACTGCACCGGCGGCGGAGGCACTTGTTCCTGGTCGGCGGCCAGAGCCGGTGGCCCCAGGAGCAACACGGCTGCGAATCGCCGTTGCCATTGGGCCAGCAGTTGCTGCCAACGGGCAACTTCGTCCTTCTGTCGGCGGCTTGCCGGCCCGCGCCGACGACCTCGCGGCAACAGCCATACCCGCTGGTACGCCGTGGAGCGAAGCAGCGGTTCCCAATCCAACCGCGCATCCGAGGCAAGCAGGTCCCACATTCCCGCGCTGTTCTGCCACAGTCCGACGGGAACCTGGGGGCGGAAATCCACCACCAGCACCTGGGCCTGTTCCAGATGGGCCAGTGCTCCGGCCAGATGGATTGCCAGCTCGTGCAACTGGGAAGTAATCGGTTCTACCGGGCAAAGCAGCACCGCGGGGGCTGGCTTCCACCGAGGATGCGATTTCCACTGCCGCGCCAGTTCCAGATAAAGGGCTGGGATTCCCGCGGGTGTTTCGTCTGCGGCTCCGGCCCTCACGAGAGTTTTTCTGGCCGACTCTGCCCGGGCGCCAGCAGCTCCTGCACTCGGGCGAGGCTCCTGCGACGAAGCGTCTTGTCCGGCCCGGGCCGAAGCCCCCTCTGGAGCCAGGGGCTGCTTCGATTCCTTCGGCGGCGGTGGGGACGGCTCGGAGGGCTCCACCGGAGCTGCAACCTGCCCGGCTGCCGGGGCATGGGGGCCTGAGACGTTCTGCGGCCGGTCAATCCGCAGCCGGCGCAGCTTGGATTCGGCCGACGCTTCCGGCCGCGGAAGCCGAACCCCTTGTTGAACCAGCCAACGGCAGCCCCAGTCCGGGTGCCACAGCAGCAGTCCTTCGGGCAGCACCCACGGGACGAAGAGCCAGCGGTCCGCCTCATCCGCGGCGGAAGCCGCCGGGGCGGACGCTTCTTCGGGGAAGCGATACCAGGCGATTGCCACTTCCGGCCCGGCCGGAGCGGTTCCGTCCGGGGACCAGAGATGCGCCACAACCTGCCCGCAGGCGGCTTGCAATCGCTGGCGAACGCGTCGGCGAGTGGAGTTCATGGCGTGTTGTTCTGAAAACTCGTCGGTCACAGAAACCCTGGACACCAGGGGCTGGGGGGCAAAGTGCCGGTGCCGGCGGGTGGGCTAAGACGGCTCCGACTCGGTGTTCCCTTGCAGCCGTTCGAACGCATCAGCCAGTTGATCCTTGGGAATCGGCCACACGTCCAGGGCGGCGGCTTCTTCGTCCTCTTCTTCCTCGTCAATGAGCACAATGCCGCTGCTGCCCAGTTCCAGCTCCGGCAACTCGGAGGAAACCGGCTCCAACACCTGTTGCTCTTGTTCCGGAGAGGACGGGGCGGCTTCCTGCCCTTGTCCGTCCGAAGGACCGGCTGCCTGTGGGGTGCGCGTCGCCGGAGCGTCCTGCCCGGCCGGGGCTGCCGTCTGGCGCAGCGCCTGGGAAAGCGGCACTTTCACCTGCGGCGATTCGTCCGATGCCGGGGACACTTGCTGGGCGTTTGGTGACTCGGGACGCTTGCCGTCTTCCGTGGCGGCTTCCTCGCTGGTCAAGTTCGCATATGGGTCCACCACCACCTGCATCTGCTCGCCTTGCTGGTGGACCAGGAGCTGGGCACGCTCTTCGGTCGCGTTGGGCGATTCGGCTTGCTGGGCTGCCGCCTCGGGAGCGGAGGCTTCCGCGGGCGCAGCAGGCTCAGGCGCTTGTTCCGCTGCGGTCTGGTCCCGGGCAGAGGTATCTGGCTGCCGAGGGGCGGAGCCTCCCCCGTGCCAACTGCGTCGAGCATCCAGCGCAGCGTACAGGTCTTCGATTAGTTCTTCTTCAAAACTTCCGGTGGTTTCGTCTCCCGGCGCGGTTTCCGCCGTTTCGTTCGAAGCGGCCGGTTCCGTTTCCGCCATCGGGGATGTGCCCTCGGGCTGGTGCTGAGCTGGAGTGTGGGTTTCCTCCTCGGGAGCCGGTTCGCCAGCCGCGGCGGCCGGTTCGGAAGGGAACTCGGCGGCCGCTTCGCCCGGCTGGGAATCGGTCTCCGGCCCGGAGTCGGCCAGCAACTGCTGCCACGTCTGGTCGATCTGTTCCAGCGTCAGCTTGATATCGAGCGACCCTCGGGCGAAGGCCGGTGGCGTTTCTGCCGTGGTGGACTCCTCCGGGTGTGACTTTTCGTGGGTCGCTTCTTCCTCCGGGGCAGCTTCCTGTGTAGTGGGCGTTTCCTCGGCCGGGGCTTCTTTGGTCAGCGAACCGATTGCTGGCTGGGTTTCCGCAGCGGTGGCTTCCCCGGCGGGGGACTCTGGTCCCGTCGTCTCTGCCGCGGTGGTCTCTGCGGTTTCTTCCCCAGTGGTTTCAGCGACAGGGGATTCTGCAACAGGGGGCTCAGCGACAGGGGATTCTGCGACAGGGGGTTCTGCGACAGGGGGTTCTGCCACCTCGGCAGCCTCGCCGGTCGGGGCGTCCTGCGGCTGCGGTAAAGTGGCCGGCTGCGATTCGGTTCCGGTGGCCGCTTCCGCCCCGGGGCCTTCGGCTCCCGAAGCGTCCGTCTGGGCCAGTTCCGTTTCCGAATCGATTTTCCCGGCCGAAGTCGCCTCGCTAGAGGAAGTCGTCTCGCCGGAGCCGGTGGGTTCTTCGGTGGTGAAGTTCTCTGGGGCCGGTTCCGTCTCCGCGGTGGGTTCGTCTGCCGGTGGAGGCGGCTCCTCTTCCAGCGAGCCGAACTCAATCACCGCTGCCGCCGAAGCGTTTTCGCCTCCGCTGGCCGCTTGCGGCTCGGTCCAAGGAGTGGGCAACTGCTGCAACTGGGCCCAGGCTTCCTGCACCAGCGCCGCCGGGACCGGCTTGATTCCCCGGGCCTGGGCCAGCAGCAATGCGTGGTCGCACACCTGGTTGATAAGCCGGGGCACGCCGTCGGTGGCCTGGAAGATTGCCTCGTAGGCGTCGCTTTGGAAAACGTGCTCGGCCTGGCCTCCGGAGACAGCCAGCTCGAACCGCACGTAGTCGGCCGTTTCGGCCTTGTCGAAGCTTTCCAGGTAGCAGCGCAGGGCCAGCCGCTGGTTCAGCGATTCCAGTTCCGGCAGGCTCAGCAGCTCTTCCAGCCGCATCGTGCCGGCCAGCACCAGACGGACCACCGGTTCGCCTTCGCGAGCCAGGTTGGTCAGCATCCGCAGCTCGTCCAGCAAGCCGGGCTGGAGCGTGTGGGCTTCGTCCACCAGCAGGAGCAACCCCTGCTGAAAGCGTTCGTCGCGGGCCAGTTTGCGTGTGAGCCGCAGCCGCAAGTCCGCTTCTTCGCCCAGCAGATCGTCTTCACCCACGGCATCCAGCAGCGTTTGCAGCAGTTCCTTGCGGGAACGAATCAGCCCGCAGGTGAGCAACGCTACGGGAAACTGCTCCTGAAGCTGTTCGGCCACCACCAGCAACAGGAGGGTTTTCCCCAGGCCGGGGCCGCCGACAACCAGGGCCGGGCCTTCGCCGCGCTGCAAACAACGCGTCAGTTGAGTGCGGGCCGCGTCAATCGACGTGCCGGGAAAGTACCGGCGGGCCACCGGAGCAGCCGGAAACGGCCGCTGCGAAAGACCGAAAAAGCTCTCGTACATCGTTCCGCCTGGTTTGTCGCGAGTACCAACCAAGGACCGTTTCACCGCCACTGAAAGTGCCCGAGGGCTGCCACTGGGGCCCGGAGGCCCGTCGCTACAATCGGCACCGGGAGCAGAACCGCTTCAACCGAAACAGTTTTCCTCTTTTGACCTGCTGCTGGATCGGGCCAATCCGCTCGCGGGCAAATCAGCCCACCCCCAGGTATTGCCAGGTGCAGGCAAGGGCCAGCAACGGGTCCTGGAGCAACTGGGTGCGGAACTGGGTGTTGACCGCGGCCAGCGACGCCCAGGCGAGGGCCAGGGCCACCAGGCTTCCTTCCAGCAAGCGATGCAGGTACAGCAGCCGCCTGCGCCAGCGACGGCGAGGCGGATTGGCCGCTTCGTACCACCACGGGGCAAGGGCAACCACCGGACCGCCCAGCTCCCGGTTCATCTGCTCCACGCTGGTGAATGTTTCCAGGCTCCAACGCCGCCAGCGGACCAGTCCCACGGCGACCAGCCCCCCGGCCAGCACGAGCAGCAGGGCCAGTTGATTGCGCCAACGCTTCAGCCACACGGGGGCTGCTTGCGGGGCGGCCAGCTCGATTCGTTGGGAGCGGTCCAGTTCTTGCCACTTTGCCCAGAGCCGTTCTTCCCGCTGGGCGGCTTGCAGGTAGGCCTGGCTGAGCCGTTCCAGTTCCTGCTGGAACTCCTGGAGTTTCTGGGCGTGTTGCTGGAGTGCTCGGGCCAGTTGGACCTGGGCGGGTTGTTCTTCTGCGGCGGGGGATGCGGCTTGCTGCGATTGTTCGACCAGATGCTGGCCCGCTTGTTTCAGCCGCCGGGCCAGATAGACGCGCAGGCGGTGCAGCGTCTCCTGCAACTGGCGGCGTTGGGGGTGCAGTTCGGTCAATCGGGCGGCCAGTTCCTGGTCCTGGGCTTCCAGTTCGGCCACGCGGCGTTGGAGCTGCTGGATGGTCAGGCGGTCCCAGTCCGCGGTGTCGCCCTCGGCAGTTTCCTGGCCGTCGGAAGGGGTGGGAGCCACGAGACGCGGCGCGTGGTCCGCATCCGGATCCCCCTGGGGAAGGTGGCGCCAGTATGCCACGGGAGTGACGTTTTCCTGGGGGCCCAACATCTGTTGCAACCATTGGCGCAGGTGGCTTTCGGTTTGCAGCAGGGCCTGCCAGTGCCGGCGGCTTTCGGCTCGAGCGGCGGCAAGCTGCCGGGAAAGTTGCTCTTTGCACAAAGCCAGCGCTTGCTGGGCCGAGCCGTGAAGCAGGTTTTGCAACCGGGCGGGGACCATGCCGGGCCGGGCAAGCACCATCCGTACATGCAGTTCCGGCCGGGGGGAGCCTGGTTCCCAACGCAGATGAAACTCCTCCGGAGCAGTTGTCAGGCCCAGGGAGTGCATCAAGCGGCGCTGCTGGTCGGGGGAAAGCTGTTCCCAGCGAAGCTCTTTCCGCCGGGGTTCCACCTCGGCCGCGTTGGCTTGGCCGGGCGGTTCGCCCCAGAGGGCCCGGGCCACCGCAGGCCAAAGCGCCTGGGAAAGCGGAGAAGGCGCGTCCGTACCCTCCCCCGGTGCAAGCACCAGGCGGCTCTCCACCTGCGTGCCAACAGCCCAGGGGCCAAGCAGGGCCATTCCCACCACGAACACCCAGCCGCCGCCGAGCAGGGCCAGATAAAGACTGCCCCCGGGCGGCACATCCGCTGCCGAAGACGGTGGGTTGTGGTTTGTGTTTTCGCCGGTCATGGGATTGGGTTGCGGTCCTCGGGGCCTGGAAACGCGTCAAAGGCTCCGGAGCGTTCTCCGGGGGGAGTGTTACTGGCAAATTACCCGGCCGGTTGCAAGAGCAGTTGCGGCGGCACATGCTCTAGGGAAGAGCCGCTAGTGGCAGCAGCAGTGCCGCCAGTGGGGAGCGTCCCTCTTTTTGCCCAAGGAGCCGGACCGTGCCGATTGCCGTTTTCACCAAAAGTTTCCAGGATCGCTCCATCGAAGAAGTCTGCCGCATCTTTCGCAAGCTGGGCGTGGACGGGCTCGACCTGACCGTGCGCCCCGGGGGCCACATCCACCCCAAGGACGCCGAAGAGCTGCTCCCGCAGGCCGTGCTGGCCGCGCACCATCAGAACCTTCGGGTGCTGATGCTCACCACGTCGATTACCCAGGCGGACCGGGCGGCCGAAAAGCTGCTCACCGCGGCCGCCAAGGAAGGAATCACGCGGGTGAAGCTGGGCTACTATCGCTATCCGGGCTTTGGCCAGTTAAGGCGGCGGATGGACGAAGTGAAACGCCACCTGGAACGCATCGCCCGAATGGCCCGGCCCCTGGGCGTGCTGCCCTGCGTGCATATTCATTCCGGCCCCTATATCCCGTCGCATGGCACGATGCTTTACGAACTGCTGCGGGACTTCGAGCCCGGGGAGCTGGGCGCGTATGTCGATACGCTGCACATGGCTCTGGAAGGAGGCGGGGCCGGCTGGCGTCAGGGGCTGGACCTGCTGGCCCCCTGGATTGCTCTGGTGGCGGTGAAGAACTTCCGCTGGGAAACCGGCCGGCGCGACCGCCACGGGCAACTGCGGTGGCACACCCGCAACTGCCCACTGGCCGACGGGGTCTCGCCAATTCCCGACTTCGTCGCCTGCCTGCGGCAGTTGGGCTACCGGGGCATTTATTCCTTGCACAGCGAATACAAGGGGAGCCATAGCTTCCGCAATCTGGACACCGAAGGCTGCATCCGCCAGACGGCCGAGGACCTGAAGTTCTTCCGCCCGCTGGTGGAAGCCGGAACGCCGCGGTAGCCCGGCGGCTGCCATGTATTCTGCGCTCGAGGCGTCTGCCAGGGGGGCGTTCCAGGTCGAACAAAAGCTGTGTCCGTTCCGGCGTGCCGGACCCTGGGACAAAACGGCTGGCTTGGCCTTCAGCACAGCGGGGGAATCGGCCGAGAAAGCAGAACAGTCCAACCCACGCGGTTGTTCCTGCTGCTAGGGTGGCCTATAATTCCAATGGAACAGAGTATCGCGGCAACCGGCATCGGAGCTGTAGGCTTGGCTAAGAAGCGGATTCTGTATCTGGCCCCCTCGCCGACTCCCGAGGAAGAACTGCAGGAGTTGCAAAAGACCGGCCACGTGGTGGTGGTCGCCACCCTGGACCAGGCCGCTCAGTGTTTGTGCTCCGAACAATTCGACCAGGTCATCATAGCCTCCGGAAACTCTCCGGAGGCTTTTCCTTTGGAACAACTGTTCCAGGCCCACTATCTCATCTCCTGCCTGCCTGACGGGGTGGTGCTGCTGGACCGGAACAATACGGTCCTTTGGGCCAACGAGCATTTCTGCTCCTGGTGCCCCGAAGCCCCCCAAGGGAAGAACTTCTACCGCGCCCTGGGCAGCCCGGAAATCGTCGGTCCGGACTTCTGCCCCCTGCACACGGCCCTCAGCACCCGGGGAGCGAGCCAGTCGGTGCTCAAAACTCCCGAGGGGAAGTACTACCGCCTCCAGGCCACGGCGTTGAGCCGGGACAACTCGCCGCCGCGGCATCTGGTGGTTTCGCTGCGGGACGTGACCGACGAAGTGCTCCAGCAGCAAAAGATGGAAGCGATCCACCGGGCCGGGATCGATCTGGCGGACCTGAAGCCCGAGCATCTGCCCATGTCGGTCCAGGACCGCATCGAGCTGCTCAAGAGCAAGATTATCCACTACACCCAGGACCTGCTCCATTACGACACAGTGGAAATCCGCCTGCTGGACCGGAACACCGGGCGGCTGGAACAACTGCTGTGCGTGGGCATGGAGCCGGAAGCGGCCGGCCGGGAACTTTACGCCAGGGCCGAAGGAAACGGAGTAACCGGGTTTGTGGCTGCCACAGGCAAAAGCTACCTGTGCAGCAACACGGAGTGCGATCCGCTCTACCTGCCCGGGGCCAAGGGAGCCAAAAGCTCGATGACGGTGCCGCTGGTGCTGCACGAGGAGGTGATCGGCACGTTCAACGTGGAAAGCCCCCGGCCGGACGCCTTCGACGAAAGCGACATGCAGTTCCTGGAGATATTCTCCCGCGACGTGGCCATGGCCCTGAACACCCTGGAACTGCTGGCCGCCGAAAAAGCCACCACGGCCCAACGCCAGACCGAAGCCACCTTTCTGGCCGTGGCCCTGCCCATCGACGAAATCCTCAACGACGCCGTTACCGTCATCGAACAGTACATCGGGCACGATCCGGAAGTGGTCGGCCGCCTGCAACGCATCGCCGCCAACGCTCGGGAAATCAAAGCCATGATCCAGAAAGTGGGCGAAGAGATGACCACCCAGGTGCCCCAACGGGTGCACAACTGGGGCGTAAAAAACCCTCACCCGGAACTCCGAGGCCGGCAAGTGCTGGTGGCCGACGCCGACGACGCGGTGCGCACCGCCGCCCACGAACTGCTGGAACGCTACGGCTGCGTGGTCGAAACCGCCCGCGGCGGCAAAGAGGCCCTGCGGATGGTACGCAATCTCTCCGGTTCCCGCGGCTACGATTGCATCATCGCCGATATTCGCCTGCCGGACATGAACGGCTACGAGCTGATGCTCGCCTTGCGGGAGATTATCGATCCGGTGCCGCTGGTGTTGATGACCGGCTTCGGGTACGACCCTTCCCACTCCATCGTCCGGGCTCGCCAGGCGGGGCTGAAAGCCGTACTCTACAAGCCGTTTCGGGTGCAGCAGTTGCTGGAAACCGTGGGCCGCATGGTGCTGCGACACCAACCGAGCCAGGTTTCCGGCTGACGAACCCATCCCGGCCACCGCATGCCGATTTGCCGGCACGACTCCGGCCCCGGGGAGCATCTGTTCTGGAAGCCCTGGGCCCCGGGGCGTATCATCCAGGCTCGCTGCCCCGAGGAAGCGCCTTCCTGCCCGGGGGCGTTCCCGAGTGCTCTGCCGAATGAGGGAAAGCCGAATAAGGGAAAGACGTGATTGCAGGCTGGACTCTCGTGCTGCTGGCGGCCCTGGGACATTTTGCCTGGTGGCTGCGGGTGAGCAACGCCGCCCACGCCACCGCCTGGCCCAAAGTGGCCGTACGGCTCGTTTCCGCGGCGGCCAAAGCGGTGGCCCTGTTCGGCTCGTTGGCCTTGCTCGCCGCCGCGGCGTGGTATTCTCCCCAGGGACTTTGGGGCCTGCTTGTCGGTTCGGCGCAGGAGGTACCCCGGACCGTATCGGCTTGGGCTGCCGTCGGCTACGGCGGATTCTGCCTGTTGTGGGCCGTCAAAGTGATGGCCGGCTGGGTCTGGGACCGCTGGCATCGCCATCCGGCCGAACTGCTCCGGCAACGCACGCTAGCCGAACACCGGCCGCCGATGGATTGGACAACCGACGATGGCTGCACCGTGCTACCGCCCGGCTCGCTGGGATTGCGAATCGAACGCTGGCTGCTTCGCCTGCCGGGCAACGAAAGCCTGCATCTGGAAGTGAACGAAAAACATCTGCTAGTGCCAGGGTTGCCCGCCGCGTTGCAAGGACTGCGCATCGTTCACTTTTCCGACCTGCATCTGGCCGGCGCGGTGCCTCGGGAGTTTTTCGAGCAAGCGGTGCGGCAGGTCCTGGAACTGGAACCCGACCTGGTGGCCATCACCGGCGACTTGGTGGACCGCCGCGGTTGTCTGGACTGGCTCCGGGAAGTGCTTGCCCCCTTGCAAGCACTTCCCGGCGGCGTGCTGGTCATTTTGGGCAATCACGATAGGGAGTTGGGCGCCCGGCACGTAATCCAACGCCTGGAGCAACTGCCAGGAATCACCTACTTGGGAGCCCGATGCGAGCAAATCCAGGTGCGCAACCAGAGCGTGCTCGTCGCCGGCAGCCAGTGGCCCTGGCTGGGGCCTCGCCCGCGAGTGGAAGAAGCCGCCCGGGCCGAGGGTGCTCCTGCCCCGCAGTTCCGCTTGCTGCTTGCCCATTCGCCGGACGAGTTTGCCTGGGCTGCCCGTTGCGGGTTCCACCTGGTGCTGGCCGGGCACGTACATGGGGGGCAAATCCGCCTGCCGGTGCTGGGGCCCGTGGTGGCCCCGAGCCGCTACGGGGTGAAGTACGCCACCGCCGGAGTCTATCGCCGGGGCAACACCGTAATGCACGTTTCACGGGGACTTTCTGGCAAATGCCCCCTGCGGTGGCGCTGCCCACCGGAGCTAACCTGCCTGGTGCTGCACGACGGCAGTGAATTGTTCTATGGCCACTTTGGCCCCGGTTGAGACTGCTAGGTTGTCCGTTCGTAGCAAGGCATCGGACGACCTCTTGCGAAAAGCAATCCCGCCCTGCCAGGCCGCCCTCATGGAACAAGCAGTGGCCCTGACCGGCAAATCCGGCCCGCTGGTCGCTGGCTGGGAACAAGGGGTATGCTATATTGCCTGTTTATTCTCGGCCCTTGTCTGGCCCCGATTCGATTCCCCTTACCCCAGCGGCACGGAAGATGAAAGCCGACGAACTTCGCGAAAGCTACCTGAGCTTTTTTGAATCCAAAGGGTGCGTCCGCTGTCCCAGCGACGTGCTGGTGCCCACTTGGGACCCTTCGGTACTGTTCACCCCCGCGGGGATGAACCCGTTCAAGGACCATTTTCTGGGCCGAGTGAAGCTGGAGTTCACCCGGGCCTGCTCGTGCCAGAAGTGTCTCCGCACCGGGGACATCGACAACGTGGGCCGCACCCCCTACCACCACACGTTCTTCGAGATGCTGGGCAATTTCAGCTTCGGCGATTACTTCAAGCGGGAAGCAATTCACTGGGCCTGGGAGTACCTGACTTCCCCGAAGTGGCTCGGCCTGGACCCGGAGCGGCTCAGCGTCAGCGTCTATCTGGAAGACGACGAAGCCTACGACATCTGGCACAAAGAGATCGGCCTGGAGCCAGAGCGGATTCAGCGGCTGGGCGAAGACGAAAACTTCTGGCCCGCCAGCGCCCCTAGCAAAGGCCCCGACGGCGTCTGCGGCCCGTGCAGCGAAATCTTCTACCATACCGACTCGGGCCAGGCCGTGGAGATCTGGAACCTGGTCTTTACGCAGTACAACCGCGTCGGCCCCCCGCCGAACAACCTGCATCCGCTGCCCAAGAAAAACATCGACACCGGAATGGGCCTGGAGCGGATGGCTTCGGTGTTGCAGGGGGTGGATTCCAACTTCCATATCGACATCTTGCTGCCCATCGTCCAGGCCGCGGCCGAAGTGTGCGGCGTGAAGTACGACCCGGCCAGCGACGCCGGGCGGCGGCTGCGACGGATTACCGATCACGTGCGGGCCTGCACGTTCGCCATCCACGAAAACGTCTATCCCGGCCCGAACAAGGAAAAGTACGTCATCCGCCGCCTGCTGCGGCGCGCGGTGCTCGACGGCCACCGGTTGGGCATGCGCGAACCGTTCCTCTACCGCCTGGTGCCGGTGGTGGTGGAAATGATGAAAAACCCCTACCCGGAACTGCTCGAAACCCAGCAGCGCGTGGCCCGGGTCATCCAGCAGGAAGAAGCCAACTTCTTCGGCACGATTGACGCGGGACTGGAACGCATCGCCCGGGTGTTCCAGCAGCTTGAACAAAGCGGCAAGATCATGGTGCCCGGCGAGGACATCTACTACATGTACACCACGCACGGGTTCCCGCCCGAGCTGTTCGAGCAACTGGCCGCCGAACGGAATCTCACGTTCGACTGGGAAGGCTTCCGCCGCCGCCTGGAAGCCGACGACCAGGGCGTGCAGGTGGAGATTTTCACTTCCGGCCCGCTCGATGCTCTCAAACGCACCGTCCACGCCACCAAGTTCCTGGGCTACGAGACCACTACCAGCCCGGCCCGCGTGGTAGGCATCATCGCCCAGGACCATCTGGTGGACCACGTGACCGAACAGGGGCATGAGCAGCCCATCACCGTGGTGCTGGATCAGACCCCCTTTTACGGCGAGGCCGGCGGTCAGGTGGGCGACAAGGGCCGCATTTACAACGACCAGATGGAGTTCGAAGTCATCGACACCCAGCGCAGCGGAGATCTGGTGCTGCACATCGGCCATCTCCGCCGCGGCACGCTGCGCCAGGGGGACCAGGTTACGGCCGAAGTGGACGCCGCGCGCCGCCAGGGCATCCGCCGGGCCCACTCGGCCACGCACCTGCTGCACTACGCCCTGCGCAAGCACCTGGGCCAGCACGCCCAACAGCAGGGCTCCAAGGTGGACGAAGACTGGCTGCGGTTCGACTTCACCAACCTGGAGCCGGTGCCGCCGGAAAAGCTGCAACAGATCCAGCAAGAAGTGCGGCAACGGGTGGCCGAAGCCGCTCCCATCACCGCCCGGGTGATGCCCCTGGCCGAAGCCCGAAAACAAGGAGCCATGATGCTCTTTGGCGAAAAGTATCCCGACCCGGTGCGGGTCATCACGATGGGCGATTTCAGCAAGGAACTCTGCGGCGGGACGCACCTGGAAAACACTTCGCAAGTGGAAGCCTTCGAGCTGGTGAGCGAGGAGAGCGTCGGAGCCGGCGTGCGCCGCGTGGTGGCTCTGACTGGTCCCAAAGCCCGGCAGTTCGTCCAGCAGTCCCGAGAGCTGCTCGAACAGACGGCCAGGCTGCTGGAAGTGCCGCCCGAGCAGGTGGCCACCCGGGTGCAGGAGCTGGTGCGCACGGTACGCCGCACGCGTAAAGCGTTGGAACAAGGGATGGCCCAGCCCCAGGACGCCCAGCTTCCGCCCCTGAAGGCCAAGGGAGCTGCCTCGGTCGAACAGATGAGTGCCTGGGCGGTGCGCCAGCAACTGGAAGGAGCCGCCCGGGCGTTGAACATCGCCCCGGAAGACGTCCCCCGCCGCGTGGAACAACTGCTGGGGGAACTCAAGGAGCTCCAGCAACAAGTGGCCGAACAGGCCAAGCGGCAGACCGTTTCGGCCGAGGATCTGCTGGCCCAGGCCGAGCAGATTCAGGGAGTGCGCGTCGTTGTGGCCGAAGTGCCCGGCGGTACCCCGGCCGTGATGCGGCAACTGATTGACCAACTGCGCCAGAAGGCCGCCCCGGTGGCCGTGTTGCTCGCTTCGGCCCAAGGGGGCAAAGTGTTGCTCGTCGCGGGACTGAGCCGCGACCTGCCCGAGCGGGGTCTGGATGCCGGGGCGTGGATTCGCCAGGTGGCCCCGGTCGTAGGCGGCGGCGGGGGCGGCAAACCGCTGATGGCCCAGGCCGGCGGCAAACTGCCGGAAAAGCTGCCCCAGGCCCTGGAACAAGCCCGCGCCGAAATCCGCCGCCAGTTGGAGGGGTAGCCGGATTGGCAATGTCCGCGCCCGGCCGTTCATCCAGCCAGCGGCCCGATGGGCCGTTCAGGACAGCGGAGCTACGGTTTGGACGTGTCGACCGTTGCTCGATGTTTTTTGGCAAGGAGTCGTTCGAAGACTAACTGAGCCAGGCCAACGCCGGCCACGAAGGCGCATGCCCAGGCCCAAGCGTCCCCCCAAGCCAGATAGCCGGTAGGCTGGGCGTAAGGGTGAATGGTAACAAACAGGAAAGTCGGCCGGCGTCGCGGACCGGCCAGCAGAATCCGCCCCCGGTGGTCCACCGCCGCCGAGATGCCGGTGTTGGCCGCCACCAGCACGGGACGGCGCGTTTCCACGGCGCGGAACACATGGCTGAGCAGGTGCAGCTTCAGCTCGCTTGAGCCCCAGAACCAACCGCTGTTGGTCAAGTTGACCAGCACCTCGGGCCGGGAGGGGGTTCGTCCTTGGGTTTGCCGGACCGCCTCGTTTACCTGGTATCGGACCAGGTGCGGCAGAATGCTTTCGTAGCAGATGTTGGGCACCAGGGCGATCCGGCCGCAGGGGAAGACGGCCGGGGCCGGTCCGGAGGAAAGCCCCTGATCCATCGGCGCCAGGCGGTAAAGCCAGGGGAACCAATCGCCCAACGGGATGTACTCGCCGAAGATGATGGGCTTCATTTTGTGGTATCGGGCCACCACGTCCCCCTGCGGGGAAACCAGCACCGCCGTGTTGTATCGCCGGGGTCGGGAACCGGGTGGAGGCGGCACCTGCTGGTGTTCGATCCCGTGCACGCCCAACACCATCCAGCGAGGGCCGGCCAGGGCATGAAGGCGGCCAAGCGCATCGAGGAACCGGCCGCTGACCATCTCCGGGTCGCGGGCCAGCCATTCCAGCGGCGGGTGGAACATCGTCTCGGGCCAGAGGACAAGCTGCACCTGCGGATGCCGGGCCACGGCCTGGACGGTAAGCTCCAGACACTGCTGGTGCATCTGCACGATGCGTTGCCGCGATTGGCCGAAAACCGTATCGAACGAGCTTTGGATTAGAACGGCCTGAAGCGGTTCCGACCGGGCGGGAGGTAAGCGGTTCAGCCGCCAGGAACCGTAAGCCCAGCCGCCGACAAGTCCCGCAACAGCGCCCCCCAGAGCCACTGCGGCAGCGCGTCGCCTTTTTTCGGCCAGGGCGTACCACAGGCCCTGGGTCAGCGCCGCGGCGACGAACACCACCCAGACATCCACCAAGTGCTGGCCTCCCAGTTCGGCCAGTTGCACCGCGGGCAGTTGGGCATAGAGGGCATACGCCGGCGAGGCGATGGTAAACCCGCCGAAAAGCCTGGCCCGCACCACACATCCGGCCGCCCAGACCACCGGAGCCGCCAGCGCCAACGGCCAGTGCCAGCGAGCCATCAGATGGGCACTCAGCAGCACGAATCCCCAGACGTAAAGCGACAAGTAAAGCGTTAGCGCAAGCCAGCCGAACACTCCGGCCCAGTGGGGAAGCAACAGCCAGTAAAGCATGGCCAGCCAGAATCCCCAGCCGGAAAGCCACACCGCCCCCAGCGGACGCAGAAACCACCGCGGCTTTTTCGGCGTGGGGGAGGTCCGGGCGGGCTGGGCTTTTTTCCGAGAAGGGGAGGATGCTTGGGCAGGGGCGGGTT
>WFOE01000126.1 GCA_015488215.1 Planctomycetales bacterium | reverse complement strand
AGGTTTTTCTGCTGCCGAATCCCTGCGGCATCCCAGCGGCGTCAAGCCACCGGTCTTCAGAGCATTTACGGACACTCGCGCAGCTCCGCTGGGGATACGTTCTTGTGATAGCACACAGTTTTTCACGATACCCGCATCTTACAGAAAAACTGGCACATGGCGGCATCACCAACATGCAAGTAAGCAACACATCGACAGTATAATGGGCCTAGAGCCAACCCACGGGCACGAAGGAACCGCTAATACCTTCTCGAAAAGCCTAAGTTGCTCGTTACCAATTCATGATTGACTTTTATCTTCTGTAGTTGGCTCAGTTGCGTCACTATACAATTTGAGCAACTCAAGCAACGCCGTATTCGCAAGCAACAACGGCCAAACAGTTTGTTGCCGCTCAGGCTCTCCAGGCTGCCGCGCTAATTCCTCCTCTTCCTCCTCTACCTCTTGCGCAATCTTAACACCTGCGAGCTTGAACGCCGGAGCCAATCGATTGAATAAGACGCATTGACGTTTTTTCGACACACGGTCTCGAAATTCTTGGATAAGCCAATCATTGATGTATGAGCGGCCGTCCAACTCAACTCCATAATCAGTATCCCTTGACACGATAAGAACATGCTTGCCGGTCTCTTGTGCAAGGTGAATCATCCACTCCCAGTTGATTGCGTCTCCTATCGAGATGCTATCGGGCTTTCGAGGTGGGTAACCGAGCATGAATCGCCGCAAGGCAAGCCGTCGCACAGTCCACCATATTTCCTTGTTTCGACTCAAATTAAGAGGTGAGTCTTTCCTAAACATCCTTTGCACAACTTTGTATACAGGATCCCGTTTTGTTGGCTCTTGAAGAACCTTTTTGAGGCGAGTTCGTAATTTCTGGATACGTTGATTCGATTCGGAAATATTTCGATTTAGAACCTCAACTGATTTTGTCTGGGCCAAAAAAGCAGCTGCTTGAACTTTTTCTCGATCCTTTAGATTTCGTAGATAATCCAAAATGACTCGCTGGCGATTTTTCTTAAATTCCATTTCTACTTGACAGCTTGTAATGAGACGATCGTGAATTCCATCAAGTGTCGAAAGTAACGTTAGGCCAATCTCATGCCTGACACGATAGAAATCAAGGAAGATGTTTGTATCAACGAAAATAAGATAGTCACTCATGGTTAGAACAGCGGCAAAATTAGGGAAACATGGGCGAATCGAGTTCCTTGCCTGCTTTTAAGCGTAGCAGATCCGGCACCCGTGAACCGAGTCGGAGCTCCTCCTTGCAGCATAACCGATGCATCCAGCCGGGGAAGTTTAACCTTTATTTTACCGCCCGGTGCGTGCGGGACAAGAAAACCCTCTGTCGGGCTGAAGCGGGAAAGCGGCTCCAGAGAAGCGGGCGCAAAGGGGAATAAAGTGGCCGCGGAAAATTAGTCGATTCCCGGGAACTTTTTCCGCGCCGGCAGCGTCCTTAAGAACGGCCTGCCCCCGGTGGTCAGGTCGGGCCGGTGGGGGCGGGACCAGAGAAGCAGGGAAGCATTTCGCTTATTTTCCACATCCATGGGGGGAGAAAATCATGAACCGCAGGCGATGGCTCGTTTGGGCAGCCGGGGCCCTGGGAATGGGCAGTTACGGGATTTGGGCCTGGGCGCAACAGGCGCCACGGGGCTCGAAAAAATCCCGCGGTCCAGTCCAGGTGGGCGACGAAATCCTCGGCCAGGACGTAACGGCTCAGATGCAGCGTTACAACTCCGACACCTACTCCGCTCCGCCGAGCAAGTTCCGCCCAGGAACGGCCAGGCCGCACCAACTGTCCCAAGACGCCGTGCGGCGGCTGAAGGACGGCTACGTGGTTCAGTTTCCGAGCAAGGCCCCGATTCCCACGCCGGCCGTTTATCAGGGAAAAATCTACACCGGCGGAGGGTTTCGCAGCCGCGAGTTTTACTGTCTGGATGCCCGAACCGGAAACGTGGTCTGGGCCTGTGCCGTAAGCGACGACGGGCCAAGCTCTCCGGCGGTGGACGAAGGCGTGGTGGTTTACAACACGGAATCGTGTACGCTCTTTGCCCACGACGCCAGCACCGGGCGGTTGCTTTGGTCCTGGTGGCTGGGCGACCCGTTGATGAGTGCTCCCACGATTGCCCGCGGCCGGGTGTTTACAGTGTTTCCCGCCGGGGGTGGGGCATTTCCCGCTGGGGGTGCCCCAGCTCAGGCACTGCCGCAGGCTTTGCAGCAGATTGCAGGTCCCGTGCCGCAACTCCCCCAGCCGAAAGCCCGTCGCAAAGGGAAAAAGGCCAAGGGGAAACAGCCTCCGCCGCTGTCGCACGCTTTGGCTTGCTTTGAGCTGAAGACCGGCAAGCTGCTTTGGTGCCGTTGGATCGACGGCGATGCGATCTCCTCTCCCGTGGCCGCGGGCAGGGAACTGTACGTGGCCACCGTGGGCGGAACGGTCTATCGCTTTCGCCAGTCCGACGGAGCGATTCTGGAAGCCCGCCGTGCCCGTGCCACTTCCGCGCCCGTGGTGCTGGCCCCCGGAAAGCTCCTGTTCACCCGGCGAACCGACAATCCGAAGAACCCCCAAGTGGAAGAAGGGTTGGCCGTGCAACTGGGCCCAGCCAAAGCCCGCGTGGACCTGCGTCGCCGGGCCCTGCAACTGGACGCCCGCGTGCAGGCCCTGGGCAACTGGCAAGCAATGGCCGACCAACTGGACGCAGCCAACGGGTTTGCCGCCGGGGCTCCCGCGGCAGTCGGGGCAATGGCCGCCCAAGAAAACATCGGCCAGTGGAACGTTTCTTCAATTCAACTGTTCCAGGGATCGCGTATCCTCAACTGGGGCCGACGTAACTACGCGTGCCTCGGCGGCGATCTGCTGGTCTGCACCGACTTGGAGTCCGGACGAATCCACTGGCAGCAGAAACTGCCTGGCGACATGAGAAAACTGGGCGGTTCGCTTGCCGCCCCGCCGGCTGGAGCGGCCGGTAAGCTCTACGTGAGCCTGACTAAAGGGGAACTCTGGGAACTGGATGCCCGCAGCGGTAAGATTCTCCGGCGATTCAAAATTGGCGGAGCGCTTCGGTTCCAGCCCTTGCTGGCCCAAGGGAGCATCTTCGTCACCAACGCGCAGGGGCAGCTTCGGGTGGTCCAGTTGAACGATCCCCGACTCGCAGGCTGGACCCACTGGGGCCGCAACGCCGCGCGAAGTGGCCGCCTGCCCAACTAACCCGGGGGGCGGCTTATTCCCGGGTGACGAACTCGTCCAGGTTCAGCAGCACCCGGCACACGCTGCTCCAGGCGGCAAACTCCGGCAGCGGCACCTTCTGCTTGCGGGCCAGTGCGGCCAGGGTCAGCGCTTGGGCTTCCTCGGGCCGCTGGGCGTAGTAGTCCCGTTGCCGGCGCAAGTGACGGGCCAGCAGTTCCAGCTCCACCCGGTCCGGCGGCCGCACCAGCGCCAAGCGAAACGCTCGCCGCAGCCGGTCGAGGTCCTGGCTGCCTGACTGGCGCAGCACGCGCAGGGCGAAATGCTGGGCCAGCTCCACGAACTGCTGGTCGTTGGCCAGGGCCAGCGCTTGCAACGGCGTGTTGCTTCGTACCCGTCGTGTGCAGGTGACGTTGGCCCGGGGGGCGTCGAACGTAATCAGAAACGGATAGGGACTCGACCGCCAAAAGTAGATGTACATGCCGCGCCGGTAGCGGTCTTCGCCTTGGGATTCCGGCCAGGGCTTTTTCACCTGGGTGAAGCGGTACACTTCTTTCGGCTGCGGGGGATAGACGCCCGGGCCGCCAATCTTGCGGCTGAGCACCCCGGCGGCACACAGCGCTGTGTCGCGGATCACCTCGGCTTCCAGTCGCAGTCGGGGCGCGCGGCTCAGCAGGCGGTTGCGCGGGTCGCGCTGCTGGCTGGCCGGGAGCACCCGGGACTGTTGCCGGTACGTGGCACTGGTGAGGATGAGCCGGTGCAGGCGTTTCAGGTCCCAGCCACTTGCTACGAAATCGGCAGCCAGCCAGTCGAGCAGCTTCGGGTGCGAAGGCGGTGCCCCGCGGGTGCCGAAGTCGTTTTCCGTCTCCACCAGCCCCAGGCCGAAATAGCGCTGCCAGATGCGGTTGACGGTAACACGGGACGTAAGCGGGTTGCGGGGGCTGACCAGCCACCGGGCCAGGTCCAGCCGCGTGAGCTGCTTGCCCGGCTGGGGCGGCAACGGCGGCAACACCTCGGGTACACCGGGTTCGACCGGGGCGCCGGGCCGCAGGAAGTCGCCTCGCACGTGGATGAACGTCTTGCGCGGCTGGGCTCGACGGCGCAGAATCATCGTGGTAACGATTTTTCCCTGGAGCGAACGCAACTCCCCTTGCAGTTTTTTGAGCTGTTGCTGTTTCCGCTTCAGCCGGGCGGCGATCGCCGCGTGTTCAGCCCCGGGGGCCACCAGCGGCAGCTTCCCTTTGGCGGGGGGGAGTTTTCGCCGAAGCTGTTCGATCTGCCGGCGGCACGCGGCAATCTCCTGCTGCAAGCGTTTTTTCTTGCGGGCCTGCTCCGGCGTGGGCAGCTCCAGCGTCGGCTCGTCGCAGTCGTTGAAGAAGGCGAACAGTTGGTAGTATTCGCGCTGGCTGATCGGGTCGTACTTGTGGTCGTGGCAGCGGGCGCACTCGAGCGTCAACCCCAGCAGGACCGCCCCGGTGGTGTTCACCCGGTCGGCCACGGCTTCCACGCGGAACTGTTCCGGGTCGGTGCCGCCTTCCTGGTTGATGAGCGTGTTGCGGTGGAACCCGGTGGCCACCAACTGGTCGGTGGTGGGTTGGGGCAGCAGATCGCCGGCCAGTTGCTCGATGATGAACTGGTCGAACGGCATGTTGCGGTTCAAGGCCTGGATGACCCAATCGCGGTACTTCCAGATCTGCCGCGGCCCGTCGATTGTGTAGCCGTTGGAGTCGGCGTATCGGGCCACGTCCAGCCAGTGGCGGGCCCAGCGCTCCCCGTAGTGGGGCGAAGCCAGCAGCCGATCCACCAAGCGCTGGTAAGCGTCGGGCCGGGGGTCGCTGACGAACCGATCCACCTCTTCCGGCGAAGGCAGCAGTCCCAGCAGGTCCAGGTACACACGGCGAATGAGCGTGTAGCGATTCGCCGGGGGCGAAGGCTGCATCCCGGCTGCTTCCAGTCGGGCCAGCACGAAGCGGTCAATCGGGTTGCGGCACCAGGAGGGGTTCCGCACCAGCGGCAACTCCGGACGGCGAACCGGCTGGAAGGCCCAGTGGTCCGACCGTCTGCGGGGCACGGGGCGTTCCGGCGCCTTGGCTCCCGCGGCCACCCAGCGGCGCAGCACGGCGATTTCCTGGGCGGTCAGTCGTTCCCCTTCCGGGGGCATCGTCAGTTCGTGCTTACCCTCGACGACCTGGAGGAGCAGGCTTTTTTCCGGCTTGCCCGGCACCAGGGCCGGACCGCGATTGCCGCCGCGGAGTGCCAGGGCCGGAATGTCCAGCCGCAGGTCGGATTCCTGGAGGTCCGGGCCGTGGCAATCGTAGCAGTGTCGGGCCAGCAGCGGTTCCACGTCCCTGACGAAATCCGGCACCGGCTCGGGGGCCACCAGCGGCTGCTGGGCCCAAACCGCAGCGGCGCCGCCGCAGAAATAAAACACCAGTCCCGCCAGCAGGCGCAGCCAGTTGCCGGGGATGCCGAGCAGGTGCCGTTGGGGGGAGCGGTTTGCCGCCGGTTGTCGGAAAGAACCGTTGCAGAGCATGAGCGGGACCAGAAGCTTGCAGGAGGGAGGGGAACGAACCGGGAGCGAAAACCCATCCAGGTGCGTTTATTCTAACCGGGCGGCGCGAACCGCAGCAACTCGATTGGCCCCCGGCGGCAGGACCGGGGAATACTCAGCGGAAGCTTCATTCCAGCTTTACCCGCGGGTCCAGCACCGCGTAGGCCAGGTCCACCAGCAGGTTCATCACGCAGATGAGCACCGTGTAGAGCAGCACCAACCCCATGGCCAGCGTGTAGTCCCGCTGAAGCGCCGCTTGCACGAAGTGGACGCCCAAGCCGGGGATGAAAAAAATCTCCTCGATAACCAGCGAGCCGGTCAGGATGCCGGCTACGGCTGGTCCCAGAAAGCTGACCACCGGCAGCAACGCCCCACGCAGCGCATGCACCAAAATAATCCGCCGCCGCGGCAATCCCTTGGCGTAGGCGGTGCGGATGTAGTCCTGGCTAAGCACGTCGAGCATCGAGGTGCGGGTCAGCCGGGCGATGTAGGCCGCATACGGTCCGCCCAGGCACAACGCCGGCAGCACCAGTTGCCGCGGCGAGCCCCATCCGGCGGCAGGGAACAGCGGAATCAAAAACACAAAGAACAAAATCGCCAGTCCTGCGATGACGAAGCTGGGCAGAGCGATCCCCACCGTGGCCGCCAGCCGGAGCGAAACGTCCAGCCAGGTGCCGCGTGCCAGGGCCGAAAGCACTCCGGCCGTCAGACCCAGGGCCAGGGCAAAGCTCAGGGCCAGCAGGCCCAGCGAGGCCGAAATCGGCAGCCCCTGGGCGATGATCTGGTTGACTGTCAAATCGGGCATGCGGAAGCTGTAGCCCAGGTCGCCCCGGACCGCGTGACGCAGCTCGTTCCAGTACTGTTCCCATAGGGGACGGTCCAGTCCGTAACGGGCCTTGAGTCGGGCTTCGATAGCCGGGTCCAGGGCCCGTTCCCTATCGAACGGTCCGCCCGGGACGGCCTTCATCAGCAGGAACGAAACGGTGAACACCACCCAGACCGTCACCGCGATCCAGAAAGCCCGGCGAAGCACGAACCAGACGGCTACCACGCCCCGGCTCCTTGCAGCAGGCGGCGGCGAAGTGCGCGGTCGATCCAGATGCCCGGGTGGCCCGGCCGCCCGTCCGGCAGCGGGTCCACCGTGCCGTGGAACGGATGGACGTCCTGCACGTTGCGTTCCCAACCGCGCACCCAAGGGCGGACCATCGCCAGCGAGCTGTAGTAGTAGATGGGGATGATGGGCAGTTCGTCCATGAGGATGCGTTCGGCCTGCTCGTACAGTCGCAGGCGGCGGCCCAGGTCCGCTTCGCGCGAAGCCTGGTCCACCAGCTCGTCGTAGCGGGCGTTTTTCCAGCCGGTCTGGTTGTTGGCGCTTTGGCTGTGGAACATGCGGAGAAAAGTGTCCGGGTAGGGGTAATCGCCAATCCATCCGGCCCGGGCCACGTGGTAATCGCCTTCGCGCTGGGCAGCCAAGTACGCTCCCCATTCCATGTTCCGCAAGCCCACGTCGATCCCCAGGTGTCGCTTCCACTGGGACTGGATTAGCTCGGCCACGGCCTGGTGGGCTTCGCTGGTGTTGTAAAGGATTTCGATCCGCGGGAACCCTCGTCCCTGGGGATAGCCGGCCTGGCGCAGCAGTTCCTGGGCCAGTTTCACATTTTCCTGCTGGCAGCGGGCCACCTGGTACCGGTGGCCCAGGGCTTCCAGGTACTGGTTGATTACCGGCGGCACGAAGCTATAGGCCGGCTGCTGTCCGGCCCGAAGCACCGTGTCGATAATCTGGCGGCGGTCCAGGGCCAGGCTCAGCGCGCGGCGGACGCGCACGTCGCGCAGCGGCCCCTTGGTTACGTTCACGCGGTAATAGTACGTTCCCAGATAGCTGCCGGGGCGGAGCATTTTGCGGCGGATCAACTCGGGCACCACCGTATGCGGCACGGTGGGCACCCAGTCCACCTGGCCGGTGAGGAACATGTTCAGCGCCGTGGTGTCCGACTTGACGGCCAGCACGTCGATTACTTCCAGTTGCACCCGCTGCCGGTTCCAGTACGTGGGACTTTTGACCAGCCGGATGCGGTCGCGCACCCGCCGGCTGTGCAGCACGTAAGGGCCGTTGCCCACGAAGTGCTCGGGCATCATCCATTGTTGGCCCCAACGGGCAATCGTTTCCCGGTGCACGGGAAACATGGGATAGAAGCCCATCAGGTATAGAAAATACGGCGTAGGCCGTTCCAGCACGATTTGCAGTTTGTGGGGTCCCAGTGCCCGCACGGCCACCGTTTTGGCAAACGAGGGGACAATCCAGTGGGCCACTTCCACGCCCGGCAGTTCGGGGGCGT
>WFOE01000125.1 GCA_015488215.1 Planctomycetales bacterium | reverse complement strand
GTCTTGGAGCAGACCGGTAAACGCTCTTACTCCGCGTTTCGGCGAGAATCGGCGTTTATTCCCGCATCGGAGCGGAAGCTCCATGCGCAAGGCACACGCCGCAAGCCATTTCTCGCCTCGGAGCGGAAGCACCCAGTGGCTGCGGCCCGGCCGCCTCCGCCGACTAAAGTCGGCGGCTCGCCGTTTGGTGTTGTTACGTTGGTTCTTGCATCGGTGTGGAAGCACCACGCGCAAGGCGTACGGCGCAAGCCGCAAGCCGGCCTCAGGCCGGCGACTGGCCGTTGCCGTTGGTTTGCGGTTTTTCGGCTTCCGGGGGCTGGTCGCCGTTTCCGGCCGCGGACTGCACGCCCAGGGCGTCCAGGAACCGGTCGGCTTCCTCCGGCGTGAGGCACCGGTGCAGTTCCTCGCCGGCCAGCATACAGGGGGCGTATTCGCAGGCCCCCAGGCATTCGGCAAACTCCAGCGTGAGCTTGCCGTCCGGGGTGGTCTGGCCGGGCCGGATGCCCAGGCGGCGGCACATGTGTTCCAGCACTTCTTCGCCCCCCCGCAGGGCGCAACTGAGCGAACGGCACACCCACGCCCGCACCTGGCCGTGCGGAGCATCCTGTTTGAAAAAGCCGTAAAAGCTCAGCGTGTCCTGTACCTGGGCCGGGGGGAGTTCCAGCAGCCGGGCCACTTCCTCCACCGCCTCCAGCGGCACGTAGCGCAGGTGGCGGTTCACCACGTGCAGCGCCGGCAGCGTGACCGCCTGGCGGGTGGGATAGCGCGGAAAATAGCTGCGAATCTCCTCGATCATCTCCGGCGAAAGCACGCGAAACTCGGCCACCGGGGCCGCCGATTCTCCGTTTGCCATGACCACCAGCTCCGCCTGGGAAGGAACTCGCTACCTATCCAGCTCCGCTGCGATGATGTTCAAGCTGCCGAGCACCGCCACCACGTCGCTCAGGGTGTGCCCGCAAATCAGGTGCGGGAACAACGCAAAGTGAATGAACGAAGGCGGGCGGCAGCGAGCCCGGTAGGCTCGCGGCGTCCCGTCACCCACCAGGTAAAAGCCCAACTCGCCGTTGGGCGATTCGATGGCGTGGTAGCACTCCTCGCAGGGCACCTCCAGCCCCCGGTTCCACATGATGAGTTCAAAATGCGTTATCAGGCCCTCGATGGACTGATAGACCTGATCCTTGCCCGGGATGATAACCCGTTGGTCCATGTCCAGGTTGACCGGCCCCGGGGGGATGTTCTCCACGATCTGGTCCACCAGCTTCAGGCTCTCCTTCATCTCCTCGATGCGGACCAGGTATCGGGCCAGGCAATCCCCTTCGCTTGCGCAAGGCACTTGGAAGTCCAGCTCCTCGTAGGCCAGGTAGGGTTCGTCTTTGCGTAGGTCGCGGGTCACGCCGCTTGCCCGGGCCACGGGACCGGAACAGCCGAAGTTGATCGCGTCCTCCTTGCTCAGCACGCCCACGCCCCGGGTGCGGTCGATGAAGATGCGGTTGCGGTGTAGCAGCCGTTCGATGTCGGCCAGGGTGCGGGGAAACGTGCGGACAAACTCGCGCACCTTCTGGACCACCTGCGGGGTGATGTCGTGCATCACGCCGCCGACGCGCGTGTAGCTGTTGGTGAACCGCGCACCACAAAGGGTTTCGAAGATGTCATAGATACGTTCCCGCTGGTAAAAGGCGTAGAGAAAGACGGTAAACGCTCCCAGGTCCAGCCCCATCGCCCCGCAGCAGAGCAGGTGGTCGCTGATTCGGGCCAGCTCGGCCACGAGCATCCGCACGTATTTGCACCGCGGGGTAATCTCCAGCCCCAGCAGCTTCTCCACGGCCAGGTGCCAGGCCACGTTGTTGGCCATGGGAGAGATGTAGTTCATCCGGTCGGTGACCGTAACGTACTGGTTGTAGTCCAGGTGCTCGCCCAGTTTTTCAAAGCCGGAGTGCAGGTAGCCGATGTCGGGCATGGCGTCCAGCACCCGTTCCCCGTCCAGCTTGAGCACAAGGCGCAGTGTGGTGTGTGTGGCCGGATGCTGCGGGCCGAAGTTGAGCGTCCAGACGTATTCCTGGGCCTCGTCATGGGCCAGGTTTCGAGTCTGGAACGGCGCCTGGGTCACGGGCATCGCAGATGGCTCCGTCTGGCGTTTCAATCGGTCGCTTGGGGCAAGCGTCTTCTCGGGCGCTAGGTTCGTCGCCCGGCAAGTTCGGGCTTTCCTGGCAAGCTTCGGGGCTTTTCCGGCGAGCCCCGGACTTTAGTCCGGGGAAATTCGACGTTGTCGCTTGTTCTTGCTCTGGTGCGGAAGCACCGCGCAAGGCGCATGGCGCAAGCCGCAGCTCAGCTTTCCGGCCGGGTGAGCACGGGAAAGTTGTGTCGCTCGCCGCGGCCTTGCAACGGGTAGTCTTTGCGCAGCGGGTGGGCGGTGAACTCCTCGGGCAGCAGGATGCGGCGGTGGTCCGGGTGGCCGGCAAAGCGGATGCCGAACATGTCCCAAACTTCCCGCTCCAGCCAGTCGGCGGCTTTCCACAGCGGGTACATGCTGGGCACGGTCAGTTCCGGTTCGTTCAGGTACACCCGCACGGTCAGCCGCCGGTTGTTTTCCGTGTCGGCCAGCAGATACACCAGCCCGAAGCGGTCCTTGGCCCCCCGGTAGTGCAGGTAGTCCACGCAGGTGACGTCCACCAGCATGTCGAAGCCGAACTCTTCCTTGAGCCGGCGCATGGTGGACATCAGCTCCGCGGCCGGGGCGACCATCCGCAACTGGCCGCGGAACGTGCTCAACGGGTACTCCGGAAACGCTTCCCGGAGCCGTTGCTGGAGCTGCTCGTCGTAGCTGGGACGGTCGCTCATTCCGGTTGTTCGCCGCTGGTAGGGGGGCGTTCTTGCACTGGCGAGCCCCGGACTTCAGTCCGGGGAGGTGATTTGCAACCGCTTGTTTTGCTCGTTTTTTTCTCCGGGGACTAAAGTCCCCGGCTCGCCGATTACGAGAATCGGCGATTGTTCTTGCATTGGTGCGGAAGCACCGCGTAAGCCGCATGGCGCACGGCGCAAGCCGCTTGTCAGTTCCGGCTGGCTTGCTCGCTGCGCAAAGCCGGGGGCACTTCCAGTTGTACCAGTCCTTGCGGGTCGAACACGCGGCGGCGCACCTGGGCCCAGGGACGCTGGAACTCCCGGCCCGAGAGGGTCCCTTCGGCCTGAATCTTCTCCTGCAAGTCGAGCACGGCCTGGATCAGTTGCTCCGGCCGCGGGGGACAGCCGGGGATGTACATATCCACCGGCAAAAAGCGGTCGATCCCTTGCACCACCGCGTAGGTGTCGAACACCCCGCCGGTGCTGGCGCAGGCGCCCATCGAAATGCACCATTTGGGCTCGGGCATCTGGAGCCAGATGCGCTGCAACACCGGCAGCATCTTCATCACCACCCGGCCGGCCACAATCATCAGGTCGGCTTGCCGCGGGCTGAAGCGGAACACTTCGGCGCCGAATCGGGCCAGGTCGTACCGGCTGGCCGCCGTGGCCATCAGCTCGATGCCGCAACAGGCGGTGGCAAAGGGCATGGGCCACAGACTGTTTTTCCGGCACCAGTTGGCCAGAGCGTCCAAGCGGCTCAGCACCACGCCTTCGGGCAGTTCTACCGCCATCGGAACACTCCTCGACGCCAAACGTAAACCAGGCCCAGGGCCAGCAGGCCCACGAACACCATCGCCTCGGCAAACACCAGCCCTCGCGAACTGATCCAACCTTGCTGTACGGCCGCGTCCACGCCTTGCGGGTCGCGCGATGCCAGCGCCCAGGGGTACAGGAACAGCAGCTCCACGTCGAACAGCAAAAAAGCAATCGCCACCAGATAAAAACGCACGTCGAACCGCCGCCGGGTGTCGTGGATGGGGTCCATGCCGCTCTCATAGGGCATGGCCTTGGCCGGGTTGTCCCGCCGCGGGCCCAACAGCCAGCCCAACACCAGCATCCCCAACGGCACACTGGCACACAGGGCCACGAACACCACAATCTGAACAGCCGAGGGCATGGGCAACCTTGCCGCAAGCGACCGAGGAAAAACCTGTTACAACCAAGCCGTGCCAGACAGCACACTTTGTGAATTGTTTCACAAAGTGCCGCCAAAGAAAAGCCCGACAACTGGGTCGAGCTGTCTGTGCCGATACTACCGCTTTGCTAGCGAGGGGTCAAGGCGACCTTCCCAGACGGCTGCGACCAGGGGGTTTGGGGCGAGACGGCATCACCGAAAGCAGAGCCCTCGGGGCGGAAAAGTCGTTGTGTGCCACGGCGGTTTTCCGCCATAAATCAAGTGGCGTCGGCTCCCTGCTGCGGCCTAGAATACCGCAAGGGGCAGAAGTTCCGTTGCGTAACTGGGCTGCCCGGAGCCCTTTTATTCTTTTCCTTTAGCTTAGCGAGAGCAGCTTGCCGTGAGTCAGAGCCCGCAAGCCCCCCCGATCCGCTGGACTTTTCTCCAGGCTCCGCCGGCCCCACGGCGTTCCGACCCGGAACTCCACCAGCAGCTTGAGCAGCGCTGCTTGGAGCTGACCGAAGCCGGAATCCGGACGGTCGTTCTGGTGCATGGCACGTTTTTGGGCAACGACGTCGGCCAGTGGGGATTGCTGCTGGAACGAGTCTCTGTGGCCGCAGCGCGCTCCTGGCGGAAGACCATCAAGTATTTCAGCGATGTGCTGACCGGGGACCGGGGCAACTTCCCGCCTCGGACACTCAAGCTGTGGCGGCGGGCCGCCGAGCAGGCCGGTTCGCCCCTGGAGGTGGAGCGCTTTTGCTGGAGCGGCGAAAACACCCACACAGCCCGAGTGGACGCCGCGTTGCGACTGCTGCCCCGACTTGCAGCGGAAGCCCGCACGCACCAAGACAAGCTGCTCCTGGTCGGGCACAGCCACGGGGGCAACGTACTGGCCGTGTTGTGCCAACTGCTAGCCGAGCCCGAACGGGCCCAGGCGATCCTGGATGCCGTAGCTCCGCTTTACCGCAGCGGAACCACCCTGCGGCATCTGTGGCAACAAGCCGCCGAAGCCCGGCAACTGCTGTTGGAACAAAACGCCCTGGAGCGGCTGTGGCTGGTTACGCTGGGCACGCCCGTCCGCTACGCCTGGCCTGCGGCAGTGCACGACCGCCTGCTGCATTTGCTCTACCGGGTGCCGCGGGCTGCTCAGCCGGAAAGCCTGCACGACTTCCGCCGGTTGGGCTGGGGACGGCTGCGGTTGTGGGCCGGGGACATCATCCAGCAACTGGGCACTTCCGGTTCCAACTTTCCCCCGGGGTTGTTTTTGTCCTGGAAGATGTGGCGGGCCGAGCTGGCCCTCTCCCGACTGCTGGACCGGAACGATTCCTGGCTCCGCATGCCGGGCAATCTGTTTGGCAACTCGCACTGGCCCCAAGCCGGCCGGTTGCTGGTCATCGACTACGGCAAGTCGCAGCGGCGGCTGGTTCGCGGCATGTTAGGCCATGCCGCCTACACGCGCGTGCGCTGGCTGCCGTGGCACATAGGGTGTTGGGCCGACTGGCTGCAAGGCCAAATCGAGGGCAGCAGCCCCGACCAGCAAGAACCAGTAGCCGCCGCATAAACGGGGGGTGGGCAAAAAATTTTTCAAAAACTTTCTGCCGGGGTTTCTCAGGCTGCCAGACCGGGTGTTGCTGAAACCCTATCTCAACAAGCCGCTGCCCAGGGGAAAATGCGAGCCATTTCCGCCCCTGTTCCCGGGCCGTGGCACGTGTTGGAACGCGCCCCAGTTGCAACCGTTTTTCAGCAGCTTTTCTGGCCCCGGGGTCGGCTGCCGGGACGGTTTGCCTCTGCTTTTTCGGCACTTAAGATAACAAGCGCACCGGGCCGATGGTTTCAGCGTGCCAGGCTGGGCGAACAACCCGGCGGCCGAGGAAAGTTCCCTGTCCGTTTCCGGAGGAAGAACAATGGACAAACAGAAAGCGATCGACAAGCTCAACGAGATTCTCAAGCACGAATGGACCGGCGTGGCCCAGTATTCCCAGCAGGGATTCCTGGTTCGCGGTCTGTGGCGCGAGCCGTATGCCAAGATGTTCTTCGAGAGCGCCGAAGAGTGTTTCCGCCACGCGCGTACCATCGGCGAGAAGATTGTGGCCCTGGGCGGCGTGCCCACGCTAGAACGCAACACCGTCAAGCAATCGACCGACGTACGGGAGATGCTGGAGCACGCCCTGGAGTTCGAACGCACGGCCGTGGAACACTATCGCGAAGCGCTGGACATCTGCGCCGATGACCGCCCGCTGGTCGTTCTGCTGGAAGACCTGATTCTGGAAGAACAAGAAGGCGTGGACGAGCTGGAAAAGCTGGTGCGCGAACATCAGGCAGCCACCGGAGCACAGCCTTCCCAGGCTCAGGAAAAGGTGGGCTAACCGGTTCCGGACCGCTTATACAAGCCGGGCCGCTTCCGATGCTCGCAGGAGTCGGGGGCAGCCGATGCCCCCCGGCTTGCCAGGGCCGCTTTCAGCTTACCAGGTGGGCATCCAGCGCGCGGCGGTCCGGTTCGACTCCACTTCCGCAAACTCGCGGCACGGCCAGCATGGCGTCGGCTCCCGGCCGCAACGGCGTCTGATCCGGCAGCGACTGCCAGCTCCTAGCGGTGGTCCACAACGGGCGAGCCAGGGAAAGCGTGCTGGCCGCCAGGTGGCATCCTAGTGCCAACGTCGGCTGCCAGGCACGCCGCAGGTCCAAAGTAACCGGCGCACCGGCCGCTGCGGCCACGGCCACGCACTCCCGCAGCCGAAGCCAGCCGCCCAGGCGAAACGGGTCCAGTGCCACGGCATGCACGGACTGACAGGAGAGCAGTTCCCAGGCCCGATACGGGCTTTCAATCCAGGCGGAGGCCCAAACCGGCACGGGACTCGTCGTGGCCCAGCGTTTTTCGATGGCCTTCTCGGCCCGGGCCGGATCGATCACGCCGGTGATGCCTGCCCGATGCACTTCATCAAGCCAGGGGAGCAATTCTTCGGGACCGACGCCCGATGCGTCCACAAGCAGTTGGACCGAAGGCTCCCACTCCCGGCAGGCAGTCAGGAACTGCTGCCATGCTTCCCGGCCGGCAGCACGCGCCGGAGCCACCAGCAGCGTGCGAAAGCCGTGTGAGTGCCATTCGTGGAGCAAGGGCCAAAATTGTTGCGGCGTGTCGTCCTCGGGTGTCCAAGCTACCTGCACGGCCAGCGGAATCCGGCTGCGGAACAAGCCGCCCCAGAACACGTGCAGGGGCACGTCCAGACTGCGGGCCAACAGGTCCCAAAGAGCGCTTTCCAGGGCGGTCCGCACCTCCGGCGGAAGGTGGGCAAGCACCACGTGTAGTTCTTCAATCTGGGCCGGATCGTAACCGGCTAGCAGCCCTTGCAAGCCGCGGCAGTGGCGGGCCACCTGCGGTTGCGGCCAAGGGCAGGGACAGTCGCCCCAGCCGGAAACCCCCTTCTGGCCGCCTAACCGAACCACCAGATGGGCCGGCTGGTCGCCGGGGGGAAAATAGAACCATTCCTGCTCGGTGACGAACATCGCCGGGAGCTTTTCCAAGGGAACGAGACGAGCGGGCCGAAGCGAGCAACCGGGTCGGGCAAGCCAGCCACCCTGGGCAAACTTTACTTGCTGGCGCCGGCTGCGTCCAACGCTCCCGGCCAGAAGATGCGACCACCGCCGGCTTCCAGCCGGAACGATTCCACCGGGGCACCGAAGATTTCCTCTGGCTGGGCTGGCCAGCAGGGAACAATAAAAATCTGTTGATTCGTTCCCGCGGTTCGATACAATAAAAGACGCCTTCCGTGCAGCCGTTGGCCGCGTCCCACCTGAAGGGCTGCACCCGTGTGGCCATCCCGCCTGAAAGGAACCCACAGGGAGATTGCAACCATGTTGAACCTCCTGTCGCACCATCTGCGTGATTGCGAGCGAGTTACTCGACGCGGATTCTTGCAAGTGGGCGCCCTGGCCCCCTTGGGCATCTCGCTTCCCCTGTGGCTAGCCGGCAAAGCCCAGGCGGCTTCGCAGGGCCGGCAGCCTTCGGGCGATGTGAACTGCATTCTCCTTTGGACCCACGGCGGAACCAGCCACGTGGACACCTTCGATCCCAAGCCGGAAGCCCCGGACAACGTGCGCGGCGAGTTCAAGGCCATTCCGACTTCGGTGCCGGGGGTGCTCTTTGGCGAGGTGTGCCCCAACCTGGCCCAAAACGCCCACCGCTTTGGCTTGTTGCGGGGTTGGAACCCGCGCAACGCCAGCCACGGCATGGCCGATCAGTGGGTGATGTCCGGCCGCCGCTTCAATCCGGCCGTCCACTATCCCTGCTACGGCTCGGTGGTCAGCTTTTACAAGGGATTCAAATCGGTGCTGCCGCCGTTCGTGCAACTGGGCACTTCGCTGGATAAGCGTTTCGGCGGCGGCTCGGCTGGCATTCTGGGCATCGAGCACAACCCCTTTGTGCTCACCGCCGACCCGAATGCCAAGAAGCTCAACGTGCGGGACATTTCGCTTCCCGGCGGAATCACCCAGCAGCGAGTGGCCCGACGGCGGAAAATCCTCCAGGCGATTGACCGCTTGCAGATGCAGGTGGACCGCCAGCCGGAAGCGTTCGAGGCCCTGGACGAGTACACCAAGACCGCCTTTGCCATGATTACCGCTCCGGAGACGAAGCGGGCCTTCCAGATCGAAAAAGAAGACCCGCGGCTCCGCGACCGCTATGGACGCACCCGCACCGGGCAGAGCCTGCTGCTGGCCCGGCGGCTGATTGAAGCGGGCGTGCGGTTCGTCACCGTAACCGACGGCGGTTGGGACACGCACACGAACAACTTCAACGCGCTGAAAAAATACCGCATGCCGCCGGTGGACCAGGGAGTGAGCCAACTGCTCATCGACCTGGAACAGCGCGGACTGCTGGAAAACACGCTGGTGGTGTGGCTGACCGACTTCGGACGCACGCCCAAGGTGAACTCGGCCAGCGGACGCGACCACTGGGGGCAGGCCGGTTTCGTCATCATGGCCGGGGCCGGCGTGCCGGGTGGTTCGGTCATCGGGGCCACCAGCGAAGACGGCAGTTCGGTGGTCAAAGACCAGTACTTCACCGAACACGTGGCGGCCACCGTGTACCACAAGCTGGGCATCCCGCTGGACCTGATTGTCCAGGCTCCCGACGGACGCCCCATCCGTCTGCTGGAAGACGAAATCGAACCCATCCGTCAGTGGGTCTAAGCTCACGCTTTAGCCGCTTGGCCGAAACGGCTCTGCCAACAAAGAGCAAGCCACCTGGTGGCGTTTCGCACCGCCGGTTTTCTTGCAATACCCAGCAGGTGGCGTTTGCTGAAAAACATTGCTTTTCCCACCGGAAGAATCCGCTCTCCCTGAGAGCGGATTTTTCCCTTTTGCAGGCAAAACGGCCAAATCTGCTTGGGCTGCTTTGGGCTTTCCCTCTACAATGGGGTGGTTTCGGCAGGCGCCGGCGTTTTGCCGGCCGCCTTGTTCCAGGAGTTTTTCGGAAGGAGTGGAAACGCAATGAGTCGGACCCAATTTGAAACCGCCCAGGAAGCCCTGCACGCCCTGGAAGACGCCTTTCGCCAGGAGGACCTGGAACAGGCGGTGGCCTGCAAGGACTTTCATGCCGAGGCCCGTCTGCTGTTGCAACAAGTCCTCCCCATGCTTGCCGAGCAGCAGGAAATCATCAACCAGGTGGCAGCGGAACTGGAAGCGCTGTTTCGCACTACGATGCAGGAGGAAGGGTTTCCGGATCTCAAGGGGATCGAAACTCAAATCCTGCAGCTCGACCCCGTGCCGGAAAACGAAGGTCTCTACGTAGCCACCGAGCTGCAACAGTTTCCCGACGGCACGATTGGTTTGCTCCAGGTACTGATGAGCCAAGGCGAAGAGGGCTGGAAAGTGCTGATGCCAATTGCGGGCGAGGAGGACGCAGACGAAGAAGACGGCGACCAGGAGGGCGACTTGCTTTTGTCATTCGACCCGGAGGAAGTCCTCGGCCAGCCCCTGAAAAACAAGAGGAAGGAAGAGGAAGAAGACGAAGCCTAAGGGGCCGCACTTGTTTTGCAGTCCTGAAGGCGTTGCCCACCCGGCGAGCCGCCACGGAAGGAGGTCTTGCGTCTTGGGTCGTGTGTCTTGAGCAGGAGCTTCCGCTCCGAAGGCGGTGGAGGTGTGGGAGCGTGGGGGGATGGTGGGGGTGCTTCCGCACCGGGCCGGTAATCGGCTTGCACAAGTGCTCTCGCTTTGGAGCGAGAACAAACGCCAATTCTTGCCAACGGCGAGCCGCCGACTTTAGTCGGCCGAAGACAGCGAGCCGGGAACGTCAGTTCCCGGAGGACGGTACGGCCGTCGGCGACTGGGAGCTCCCGCTCCAGTGCAAGAACACGCGTTTATTCACAGAACCGGACCTCCCAGGACTGAAAATCCGGGGCTCGCTGTATCGCAGAATGCAGAATTGAGGGTCTGGCGGTGCGTTCTTGACCGGATACTCTTCTTACAACCCGACCCATTTGGGGGTGAGTCAGCATTCCCATTGGTCTGCGATGCAGGCGCCCTAAATGCCGGAGGCGACCTTCCCGCGGGGGAAAGGTCGCCTCGCGTGCTTTGGGCTGTGGCAGTCCTCAAGCAGGCTGCATGCTTCGGGAGCGGAATCAAATGAGCTCGGCAATCGGCTTGCCGTTTTCAATCATATAGACCGGCCGGCCCGTCTGGTTCACAAACTGCACCCGCAGGTCGATTCCCAGCACGTGGAACACCGTGGCCATCAGGTCTTGCGGATGGATGGGCTGGCTCTTGGGCACGTCGGCCTTGGGAGCCGACTCGCCGACCACCTGGCCCATCTTCAGCCCGCCGCCGGCCAGGGCCAACGTGCTCAGCGGAGCCCAGTGGTCGCGTCCGGCGTTGCGGTTAATCCGCGGCGTACGGCCGAACTCACCGGTGATGACCAGCAGAATTTTGTCCTGCAAGCCGCGCTGGTACACGTCTTCAATGAAGGCGGCTACAGCGTGGTCCAGCTCGGGGCAGCGGGAACGCAGCGAGCGTTCGATGTTACTGTGCATGTCCCAGCCGCCGTAGTGGATCGTGACAAAGCCGCAACCGGCTTCGCACAACCGCCGGGCCTGGAGCAGTTGCTGGCCCAGCCGGGACCGACGCCCGCCGGTGTAGCGTTCCACCACGCGGGGGTCTTCGTTGCTCAGGTCGAACGCCTTGGGAGCGTTACCCAGCACCAGGCTGAACGCCTGCTGTTCGAACTTGCTCAGGCCTTCCATCAGACCGCTGGCGTCCACCTTGCGGTTGATGGTATCCAGCCCCTTGAGCAACGCGCGGCGTTCGGCCAGGCGTTCTTCGGGCAGGGAGAGGGTCATGTTCCGCCGGGCTTCGCCGTTGGGGTCGAACGGAGCATAGGCGGCTCCGAGGAACGCCGGTCCATCCGAACCGATTCCGCCAAGCCGCACGTAGGTGGGCATGCCGGTTACGGGGTGATTGGGACCGCGGACTCGGGCCAGGATGGAACCCATCGAGGGCCGGGTGGGCAGCCCGCCGTTGTCGATTGTCCGGTTGTCATACCCGGTCATCACGAAGTGGGTCCCGCCGCCGTGCCCGCTGTTGGTGTGGGCAAACGAGCGGATCAGGGCCATCTTGTCCACCACGCGGGCCAGCTTGGGGAACGTGCCGCCGATGGTCACCCCCGGCAGCGAAGTGCGCACCTCGCCGGTCACGCTGCGATACTCGCTGGGGGCGGTCATCTTGGGGTCGAAAGTTTCGATATGGGTGGGCCCGCCGCCGAGCCAGAGCCACACCACCGAGGTGTCCTTGGTCGGGCGTCCCTCGGCCGCGGCCTGAGCCCGAGCCTGAAGCAGCGTAGCCAGCGTCACTCCCGTGCCGGCCAGGGCACCCACTTTCAGGAACTCGCGTCGGGTATGGCCTTCGCAGTCCCGACTCCAGCGGTTACTTGTGATGGTCAACACGGCAGGTACCCTCCCTTGTGGCGTGGAACAGCCCGCTCCGAATGCGAACTGCAGTGCTTGAGGCAGGCTTCTTGTTGGGAACCGGCAGCACATGCTCTGCCGGTCTTCCGTGGAGGTTGGTCTTCCAGTGGGGTATTGATACAGGGCGAGGGGATGTTACGGGGATTTTTTAAAAACATCAGCACACTTTTATGTATCGGCTGCATTATAGCGCTTGCTGGCCTGGGATTGCAACAAAAATTCGCCGGAAGTGGCTTCGACACAAGGGACTTTTGTGTCCTTTATTCCTCTTTTCAGAAGCAAGCCGGCTGCCTGGATGACCCGCTGCGGAGTCAGCCAGCTCATGCAAGGGTGCCCCGGCACGGGACACTGCTCCCGGTGGCAGGGCCCGCAGGGCACCTGGGCCTGGAGCACCACCCCACGGCCCCAGGGACGCCACACGGCCGCCTGGTTTGTGCGGCTGAAAAGCGCCACCACCGGGCAATCGACCGCCGCGGCCAGATGCACCACGGCCGAATCGGCTCCGATGCACAAGTGGGCCTGGGCCAGCAAGCCGGCCAGTTCCGACCAGGTGAGCTGTCCCGTGGCATCGTGCAGTCGGGTCGGGTGGCCCAATTCCTTTTGTAACTGCCGGGCGGTTTCCCCATCAGAGGGTCCGCCGACCAGATAGACCGTGGCCCTTGGTGCCTGGAGCAGCCAGGAGATTAGTTGCCGCCAGTAGGGCCGGGGCCAGCTTTTGGCCTGGGTGCCCGCTCCCACGTGGCACACCACGCAGGGGCCGGCTTCGGGTCCGGGACGGAATTGCCGCGGAGGGGTGGCCCGACCGGGCCAACGGGGACGCAGCTCCAGTCCCCGGGCGTCCAGCCCCAGCGCTGCGAGCAGCTCCCGGCGGCGGTGGATTTCGTGGACCTGGGGCTCGAACTTTGCCCGATGGGTAAGCCAGAACCCGCCTCCGCCGCAGGCAAACCCGAGCCTCACCCGGCATCCGGCCAGCCAGAGCAGCAGGGCATGAGGGGCCTCGCCCCGGGGGTCGATTCCCAGCGTGTAACGCTCGCGGCGCAACAGCCGCCCCCAGCGCCAAAGTTCCCGCAGCCACGAACCGCGGCCTGCTCGGGCAAAACGGCTGGTGGGCATGACCCACACGCGGTCCACTTCCGGCAGGGCTTGGAACACTTCGGCGTTCCAGGGGACGCAGAGCACGTCCAGCCGGGCCTGGGGGAACAGTTGCTTTAGCGCCTGCACCAGCCCCGTGCTCAAGATGGCATCGCCCGTGCGGTCCAACTGCACCAGCAGAAAACGGGCTCCCGGGACCCGGCACCGCCGCAGCGCCTGGGACCGCCGCAGCCACCAGGGGAAAAACAGCAAATAGCCGATTGCATCCACCAGGGCGAACAGCACCCGCCACCGCCGCCGCACGTAGCGATACAATCGCCGCCGCGGCTGCCGGATGCGGAATCGCCGCCACCGGGTAGAAGGTTGCGGAGTGCCACTGGTAACCGAAACGAAGCTCACTGCGGCACCTCCCGCTTCCTGGCCGACGAGCAACGCGCACCGAGCACCTGGCGGTAAACCTCGGCCGTTACCGCCGCGGCGTGATGCCAGGTGAAGTGGTCCAGCACCAGTTGGGCCAGCCGGGGGTTGCGCCCCTGGCGGCACGCTTCGGCCACGGCCTGGGCCATTCCCGGGCGGTCCCGGGGGTCCACATATCGAGCAAGCGGGCCGAAGTACTCCGGGGCGGCTCCCCGGCGGGGCAGCACCAGCGGCGTGCCCGAAGCTCCCGCCTCCAAAGCCACCAGCCCGGGCGTTTCGAACCAACTAGGCAGCACCAGGCAGCCGCAGCGGGCGTAAGCGGCCATCTGATCGGCCGAAGCATGGGGCACCGGGGGCACAAAGCGCACTTGGGGACCGGCTTCGCGGCGGCACTGGGCCAGGTAGTCTTCGTGCCCGGGCACCACCCGACCCAGCAGGACCAGTTTCCGGCCCGATGCGGCTAAGGCGCGAATCAGTTCCAGTTGGTTTTTCCTTGGCTCGATTCTTCCGGGGCAGAGGACGTAGCCCTGCCACTGGGCCAGCACCGGGTGGGTGCTTCGCCGAGCCAGCCAGGCAGCATGGGCAAACCGGGGCCAGCAGCCGTTGGGCACCACGGCGATTTTTTCCGCCGGCACGCCGAACAGGTGGATCAGTTGTTCGGCTTCGGCCTGGGAGTTGGGCAGCAGCCGGTCGGCCAGGCGGTAGAGCCGGCTACGCCAATGAGGCCAGCGAATCCCCCGCTGCCGCAGCCACAGGGCCGCAGCGCCCCCGGCCCGGCGAGCCCATGGGCCCGGCTCCCGCCACCGCGCAGCCGGATCGAACCAGGCGATGGGCGAAAGCACGACCGGCACCCCCTGCCGTCGAGCCTCTTCCGCCAGCGACACGAACTCCCGGTGGCTGCCGAACAGATGGAGCACCGCTCCCGGACCGAACCGGTCCCCCGGAGGCAGCTCGGTATGCGCGGTTATTCCGCGCCGGCGGAGGGCTTCGGCCGTGGCTTCAAGCTGCACTTCGCCCCCGCCGGGGCAGTGCCGGGTGGCCGAGCCGCCGATGAGGAAGGCGTGCCTGGGTTCCGTCGAAGCGGTCATCGTCGGTGCGTGGATTCCGTTCCTACTCTGGCACTCAGCGGCGAAGCAGCCGCAGGGTTTTCTTCACCAGGGCCGCCACACCGGCAGTGGGCAGTTCGGCTACGGGGGTTTCCTTTTCCCAATCCAGCCACTGCTTGAGCCGTCCCGACCACGAGCTGCGCAGCGGCCGAAGCTCCAGCAGGGGGTGTTCTTCCTCCTCCTGGGGCTGGGGGAACCAGGCCAGCTCTTCCCAGCCCAGCCGCGTGCACCCCGGCCGAAGCGGCACCAGGGCCATGCGCCCCCCGCGGCGGATTTCCAGTTGGGGAGTCCAGGGGCCGGCTGTGCGAGGGCCTTCCAGCTCCAGCCCCCACCGGTGGCAGCGGGCTTGCCACGTCAGGCGGCAGCGGAACTTCCACCACCGGGCCATCTGGAACATGGTGGTTGTCCACACCCCGGGGGTGCATTGGACCTGGCGCAGCACGGCCCGCACCAGAGCAGGAAAACGCCCCAACCGGCCGGTGGGATGCCCGTAGAGAATCACCCAACGGCCCGCTTCCAGCCGCAGGCGCAGCAGGTGGCAGAAGTAGTCCTTGGCCGCTTGGGCCACTTGGGCCGCTGTTTGTTCCGCCGAAGAGGCTGTGTCTCTGCCGGCTTGGGCGGCTTCCAGAAACGAGCCCAGGCAGATTGGATGAATGGGCACCTGGAGTACTCCTGAGCCCTCGGGCCAGAACGGCCAGCAGTCCCAGGCCAACTGGAACTCGGAGCTGAACTCCACGCCCAGCTCTTCGAGCACCTGGGGCAGCTCCGGCGTAAAACGCCCGCCCGGGGCGGCGAACCCTTGAGGCTCCAGCCCCAGCCGGTCGAGCACTTCCATCCCCCGGGCGATGTTACGCCGGTTTTGCCGCGGGTCTCGGTAGGTGTGATGATGATAGCCGTGTCCGCCCACGTGCAAGCCGCGCAGCACGGCCACGGCCCGGTGGGCGTTTTCGTAGGCCCGTGCGTTGACAAAGTGGCTGCTCCACTCGGCGGCTTCTTCCAGAGCGTCCCACATGCGGAAGAAATCGCCGGGTTCGTACTGGTCGTAATCCACCCGAAAGCAAAACGCCGCTCGGTAGGGCCAGGGCGTGGGGCTCAGTCGCACGCACAGGCCGCGTTCCGCCTGTACCTGTCGGCAGAGTCGCTCCACGGCCCGATGCTCCACCTGGTAGCGATCCACGGCGGCCACGGTTTCCCGGGCCTGCCACGCTCCCCAGCGCACCACGCCTTGGGCCACGGGCACCGGGCCGCAGGGGGCAACCGGCGCCGTACGCCGTGCCCGGGCAAGCTTCCGCGGCGAAATCAGCCCCCAGGCGCAAAGTACCTCGGGCGCCACGCTCACCGGGCGGACACTCTCAAGCGCCAGCGGGAAGCGGAATGTCTGCCGCTGGGCAGAAGGCGGGGTTCCAACTGCGCTCATCCGGCCGCTCCTGACCATTGGGGAAACTGGTGCTCCTCCGTCCAGGGAAAGCAGGGCAGCGGCGGGCCTGGTTCCCGGCAACGTGTCGGCTGCGGTTCCGCCTGTGTTCGGGCCACCTTCCGCCACAGCACCCATTCGGACAACCCGCTCAGGCAGCAGAAGGCCCAACCGTGGGGCCCGTCGAGCAGCCCGCCTTTGTAAAGCAACCGCCGGGCGATTTCCCGGGCGGCTTTCACCCACGGGGTGCACCGGCCCACGGGGGCGCCTCGGGCGGCAAGCTCCTGGGCTTGGGCGTCGGTGTACCGGTGCATCTTTTGCAAAAAGGCGGCCAGGTCCGGCAGCGTGTCGTGCCGCAGCCCGTGGTGCAACCGCCCCACCGAGCCGCGCACGACCAGGCGTTCGTGCACCCGATGCCGCCAGCAGGCCGCATCGCGGCGGAAGAGGCGTACGGGCTGGTCGTCCTGGGTGCCGCCAAAACGCACCGGACGGCCGAAGATACGGCTGCGAATCGGCACGCGGTACGCGGCGTGCCGCCCGCAGGAAACGGCCCGGGCCAGCTCAGCAGCCAGGCCGGGCTCGGGACGTTCGTCCGCGTCGATGGAAAGCACCCACGGCGTGCGCACCAGCCGCAACGCTCGGTTGCGTTGCGAGGCGAAATCGTCGAACGGATGCACGGCCACCCGAGCCCCCAACCGGGCAGCCAGCGCCGCCGTGCCGTCGGTGGAACCTCCGTCGAGCACCACCACCTGGCCGGCAAAACGCAGCGACTCGAACAGCCCGGGAAGCTGCTCCCGTTCGTTGAACGTGATGACTACCGCGGTCAGTTCGGGAATGGCGGGCAGCGTGTCGCTCATCACATTGTTCCGCTGGTTTCGTGTACGGGGGGAGGGTTCTGCCAACTGCCTCTTGTCGTGGCCGGGGGCTGGTGTGGTTCATGGAATTGTTCCCCGGGGCTCCCTCGCCGGAAAAGGACGACCGAAGGCGAATCCCCAGGGCGAAAACGTGCTTGCCCAGGCCATGCGTTTGGCTCCGCCCACCAGCACGCGCAAGGCGAAGTAGCCGGCCGCGTAAGCCAAACCGGCCAGCGGCTGGCTGAGCACCATTGCGGCAAACCCCCCGTGCCACCGCAGGTCGGCGTTACCGCCCCAGTGGTACAAGCGGCGGACTAGCTCCAGGAGTCCGGTTCGCTGGGCGGGCGGGGTGGGGTTTTCGTTCGCATCCTGGGAAGCCCGTTGGCCCTTGCCGGGGTCCCGTTGGCTGTCTCTGGCCTTTAGCTCAGAGAAGCCGGGCGCCGCCTGTTCTTGGTTGCCCGGGCAACCGATTGCCTTCCCGGTCTTTTGGCCGCCCGAAGGGGGCCGGTGGCCGCGGGCTATTGTCTCTGGGGTCCCGTTGCTGCTTTGGCTCGGTCCAACAGAAACGCCGCCCGGCCGCAGATTCCACCACAAAAACACCCCCTTGCACACGGCAAAGGTGGCCAGCAGTCCCCAGGCGGCCGTTGGCCATCCGGCCCGGTGGACCGCCGTGGCCAAGGTCACCTGGGCCAGCAGGTCGGCCGCCTCGTCACAGCAGGCGTCCAGCCGTGCTCCCCAGGCCGAACTTCGTCCCGAAGCCCTCGCCACGGCCCCATCGAGCCGGTCGCAGACCCAAGCGGCCCAAAAGCACAATGCGGCCGCGTGTAGCGACCATTCCCGCCAAACCACCCCCCAGGTGCCTAGCCCCGCCAGCAAAAGCCCGGCCAGAGTAAGCCCTGCCGGGGGCACTTTTCCCCGGGCGGCCAGCACGGCCAAACGCTCCACCCCCGGCAGCAAGTACCACCGCGACACCGGATGCCGCCACGGCTGGGTAAGCGGAGCTGGGGACCGGGAACTCGTCATCAGGACCATCAGGCTCGTTCGGGAGCAGGCTCGCTTCAGGAAAACCGACACGCACTGCGGGCGCGGCGTTCACGCCGCTTTGGCTCGCGGCGGGGACGGGGCTTCGCTCTCCCAGGGCGGGGGTGGTGCAGGTGCTGCAAGCGGGCGCCCCGGTCGGGTGGCCAGACGCTGCGGGGCGTAGCGCTCAAAAAACGCCTTTTCCCGCCGGGGGTTCGCCGCCGCCCGGGGCGAGCCGTGCCGCCGGTACACTTGCCGGGCTTCGCGCCACGCGCGCCAGAAGGCGAACCGCCCACTTCGGGCCAAGGGGGCTTGCAACACGTCGCGCGCCAGCCGCAGGGCCACGCCCCAGCGTTGCCGCAGCCGGTGCCGCCAATGGTGCAGGTTTTTCCACTGGAAAAGCAGCGTGTTTCGCAGAGCCAGGCGGTCGTTCGCCTCGGCACCCAGTTCCCGGGCGAACGTAGCGGCTCCCAGGTGCCACACCTGGGCCTGGGGCACGTAGCGGGCGTGGTAGCCTGCCAGGTAGGCCCGATAGCACAGGTCCAGGTCTTCCAAGCGGCCGGGCAGATACAGCGGATCGAATCCGCCCAGGTGCAAAAACACCTCGCGCCGCACGGCCAGGGCCGCCCCGGCGCAGGCGGTTTCGTCGGCGCTGCTCTGGCACGATTCGTGCCCCGGAAAAAACGCCGTGGCCTGCACCAATCCCCAGCGCCAGCCCAGGGCCGTTTTATATCCTTCCCAGCGGCGCGTGGCGTAGTGCCAGCCGCAGGGAGCGGTCATCCAGCAGCGGGGATCGCCGCCGCGGTCGGAAGACTCCAGCAACGGGGCCAGCCAGGGATCGAGGCACTCCCGGGTGAGATAGATGTCGTTGTTCAGCAGCACGAGCACCGGAGCCTGGTAGAGCCGGGCCACTTCGTTGAAAGAACACAGCCCGCGATTGAGCATCCGGTGCCGATGCACGTGCGGAAAATGGCTCTTGAGCCGCTGCCAGGAACCGTCCGTGGAGCCGTTGTCCACCACGGCCACCTGGCAGCGCCAGCGGCACGCGGCGGCCGCTTCCAGCACGCTTGGCAGCGCCCAGCGGAGCAGCTCCCAACCGTTGTAGTTGAGCACCAGCAGCACCGCGTCCATGCGTCGCTTCCTTCGGCCGGGGAATCATGGGCCAGCAGGTTCCGCAAAGGGTGGTCCCGGCGGCTTGGGGGTTCTCGCTTGCCGAGAAATCGCCGGAAACCAGGGCATACGCTGGCAAACGCTACCGGGCCGACCCCGCCGCGGTCAATCGGAGGGGGTGCTGGCAGTGCTATCGGGGCGGGATGCCGTCAAGAGTAAAAGTAAAAGCCGAATCACGAGCTCTTTTTTCGGGCCGGCCGCCGCGGTCGTCGTCGCCGGGGCGGGTCTTGTTTCCACCAGTCGGGACCCTCGCTCAGCACCTCGCGGTCCATTTCAATCAGGGCTTTTTTCATCCGGGCGAACACCTCCGGATACCGGTCCTTCACGTCGGCCGTTTCGCGCCAGTCGTAGCGGAGGTTGTAAAGCTCGAACCGGGTCAGCTTGTCGTCGGCCACAATCTTCCAGTCCCCGATTCGCAGCGCCACGCGGCACGTGGGCGAAGCAATCCGTGTCCGCCAGTACAAGGGGCGGGTGCGCTTAATGGGCTTGCCCTCGAAGGCCGGCACCATGCTGGCCCCGTCGATTACGCGGTCCTTGGGGAGCGGGATTCCGGCAATATCGCAGATGGTGGCAAAAATATCCGACCCAATCACCGGCACGTGGCTTACCGTGCCCGGGCGGATGTGCCCCGGCCAGCGCACGATACCCGGCACGCGAATGCCCCCTTCGTAATCGTCCCGCTTCCGCCCGCGCAGCCCTCCGGTGGATCCCCGGGTGCGATCGCGCTGCGAGCCGGGATGGTTATAGTCGGGAATACCTTGCCCTTCGGGACCGTTGTCGGAGGTGAAAAACACCACGGTGTTCTCTGTCAGCCCCAATTCGTCCAGTGCCTGCATCAACTCCCCAAACGCCGCGTCCAGTTGCGTGACGTTGCCATGATGTTGCTGAAGCCCAATGTCCTTGAACCGGGCGTAAAGCTTTCGGTACTTGGGATCGGTTTCAATCGGCAGATGGGGCTCATGGGTCCACACTTGCAAGTAAAAGGGGCGGTTGGGGTCCCGGTGGTTTTTGAGCCAGGTAATCGCCTCGCGCACCACCAGGTGGGCCGAATACCCTTTGAGCTTGCCCACCGGCTTGCCGTTGCGGACGAAGTTCTCCGGGTCCTTGTGGCTGGGATAGGCGTTGTTCTGGGTGGCGAACCAGTAATCGAACCCGTGGTCGTCCGGCTGCGGATGCTTGGGCGAGTTGAAGTACCCGTTCAGGTGCCACTTGCCCACGTGGCAGGTGGCGTAGCCCTTGGTCTTGAGCAGCTCGGCGATGGTAATTTCGCTGGTGCGCAGGTGGCAGTAGTGGTTTTCGGGAATCCAGCGATACACCCCGTTGCGATACGGCGTGCGGCCGGTGAGGATGGCCGAACGGCTGGGCGAGCACACCCCGCAGGCGGAATAACACTGCGTGAACCGCACGCCCTGGCTGGCGAAACGGTCCAGGTTGGGCGTCTTAATCCAGCGGTTGCCGTAGCAGTGCAGGTCGCCCCAGCCTAGGTCGTCGGCCAGAAAGACGACAAAATTGGGCGGACTTTGCGTCTCGGCGGCTGCTGCCTCACCCCAGGGTAACAGCAACGTGCCCAGCAACAGAGCCACTATCGCCGTGCAGCGAGCTGGCATCTTTCACCTCCCGGAACGACAACCAGGCCAGGGGATTTCACCGCGGCAAGCGGCGCCAGTATAATCCTGTTTTCGCCCGCTTGCACGAAACTCCGCAGCTCGAGGGGGCCCGATGGGCCGGATGCTTCAGCGAATCGCCCTGTTGATTCTGCCGGCGGCCATGGTGTTGCAGCTCTGGCCCGGCCCTGGCGGCCGGCCCGTCCTCAGCGTGGGCCAGATGCTGGCGGCGATGGTCTTCGGGGCGGCGTTGTTTTGGCTCGGTTGGGTTATCTCCGGCTGGGAAAACCGGCAAGAGTAACCCGACCCCTCGCTCAGTTCTCCTCGTGCTGGTCCAGGTTGTCCCGTTGTCCTCTATTGCCTATCGTCCCGGGGATTGCTCCTTATCCCCGGGGGCACCAGCGAATCGCCGAGCCGTCTCACTGGCAGAGAACTTCCGGCCCTTGCTGCCCACCGGAAACAGGCCGTCCGCAGCAGAACCCAGACTGGCCGAAGGCCGAAAATCCCTTGACCGGTCCTGCCCGGGCGATAGGCTTGAAGTACCGGGCCTTCCTTTTCGGCCCTGGTCCTTTGGGGACGTAGCTCAACTGGGAGAGCACCGGCTTTGCAAGCCGGGGGTTGGCGGTTCGAGCCCGCTCGTCTCCAATTCCTTTACTGGTAAGCACTTACGATTAGAGTGCTCCTGAGACGAAAGGGGCGGAATAGAGCAGCACTTAGGATCACACTCCGCAGAGGGGCCGCTTTGCGCTTTCTGCTCAGTTTCCCCCAGTTCGTGCACACAGCGCACCCAATTGCGCACCTTTTTCTGATCCAGGCGGCTTGTCCCTTGGACGGCCTGGCGGAAATCTTCATCGGTCACGTCGACGTAATGCCGCATAGCCACGGTCGGGGTGTTGCCAATCCATCGGGCCACTTTGCGCAAGGGAAAACGCTGCACCCGGTCGGTTTCGCAACTGGCCCGCAGGTTGTGGAACGGGCGCGGCCACGGTTCCAGCCCGGCGCGGCGAATGATTCGCACCAACTGCGTCCGCAGATTGGTTCCTCACCACCCCTGGGGGCCAAGAGCACGTTTTCGTAGCCAGTCAGGAAACACGTACTCTGCCTTTTCGGGAGCTGCTTCCCAAGCCTGCTCCAACCAAGGACGTACCTCAGGGAACAGCGGCACAGCCCGACAACCGCGCCCGGCCAGATGGGCCGTTTTCGACGCTCGCACCACGAGCCGCCCTTCGGCCCAGTTCACGTCCTCCCAGCGCAGCGAAAGCGATTCGCTGGGTGTACGCAGGCCGGCAAATCGAGCCAGCACCACCAGCAGCCGCCACCACAGGTTCGGACAGGCATCCAGCACCTGTTCCACCGTTTCCACTGGTACGTACACCCGGCGCTCGGCAGGGGAGCCGCTGGGGGGGCGAACATGCTCCAACGGGTTCTTTTCCAGCAGCCCCTTATCTGCCCCGAGCATATCTGCAACCCACTTGTACCCCGTGCCCGGCCAAAGCCTGGCCTGCCAACCCAGGAGTAATCGTTCCCCGGCTGGTAAGCCAGCGTCGCAGGTAGTCGGCTACTCCCACCGGCAGACCGTATCGTGCCGCTTGTTCTTGGCGTAAGCGGCCTGCACCTGACCCGAGGCGGATCGGCTCCCAGTAATAGCGTGGCCCGGGTCACGCTTGCCCGCTGACCACTTCCCGCGGTGAGCATGTACAGCGCCGCCCGGTCCGTCCCGGTAAGCCCGCGAAACACCCGCGGCGAGTTTTCGGCTACGGCGAGGCGAGGCAATGTAACGGACTTCTAGCAGGTGGGGAGATGACCCTGTTATCCAAAACGGTCCGAAGTTACAATCAGCCGCAGGTTCTCCGACCCGGGGCGCGACGCGTTGGATGCCGAGGCCGGAAGAACAACTGCTGTGGTTTGACGAAACAAACCTACCCGGTTGCTGCACGCGGCCGAAATAGTTCCCCCAGCCGAACTCATCCTTGGGCCGGAAGCGTTCCGGCCCCAGCCCAGGAGAAAAAAATATGATCGTTACCACCGCCGACCTGTTCAAACACTGCTACGGCAAATACGCCGTGGGAGCCTACAACATCAACAACCTGGAGCAGTGCGTGGGGCTGTTTCGCGGCAACCTGGGCAAAGTGAAGAGTAACGATGATCCGGTCCGGCCCGAGCTGGCCGCGCCGTTCATCGTGCAGATTTCCCGCGGCGCCCGGGCGTACACCGACAAGCGGTTTCTGGAGGCGGTAATCCGTACGGCCGAGGAGGTGTTCCCCGAGGCCATCTTCGCCGTCCACCTGGACCACGGCACCGAGGAGGTCTGCTACGACGCAATCGACAGCGGTTTTTACTCTTCGGTGATGATCGACGCTTCGCACGAACCGTTCGAAAAGAACGTGGAAATCACCCGCCGGGTGGTCGAGCGGGCCCACGAAAAGGGCATTTCGGTCGAAGCCGAGCTGGGGATGCTCGGCGGCGTGGAAGAGGACATCTCGGTCGATGAGGAGCACGCCTGCCTGACCGACCCGGACCAGGCCAAGGAGTTCGTCGAACGGACCGGCTGCGATTCGCTGGCCGTGGCCATCGGTACCTCGCACGGGGCTTATAAGTTCAAAGGTTCCCAGGGGCTGCATTTCGACCGAATCCGGGAAATCCAGAAACGCCTGCCGGGATTCCCGCTGGTGATGCACGGTTCCAGCAGCGTGCCCCGGGAACTGGTCGAACGGATTAACCGCGCCGGGGGCCGACTGGAAGGGGCTAGCGGCGTGCCGGAAGATCACTACCTGCCGGCGGCCAAGCTGGGCGTGTGCAAGGTGAACATCGACACGGACGGCCGTCTGGTCTGGTGCGCCGTACACCGGGAGTTTTTCCGGGACCACCCGGACCAGTTCGACCTGCGCGGACCGGGCAAAATCTTCATGGCCGAATACGCCCAGTTCATCGCGCACAAGAACCAGAAGCTCGGCTCGGCCGGGCAACTGGACTCGGTGCGACAAGCCTTGAGCGTGGGAGCCTGATCGGGCCACGGTTTTTTGAGGACCGCCGCTTCACCTTGGAAGGAGCCCGGCCGGCGACCCGGTTTCCCGAGGGCGGAACGGGCTCGTCCGGGCGGCAATTGCTGTACTCGGGAGCGTTACCACTGGTCGGCCCGGTGGACGGCCTGGGCGGCAGCCAGTTCGGTGGTTTTGGGGCGGCATTCCAGGCCCACGTAGCCGCGGTAGCCCAGTTCGTAGGCTTCGCGCAGCACACGCGGATAGTGGATTTCGCCGGTGCCCGGCTCGTTGCGGCCCGGGTGGTCGGCCAACTGCAAGTAGCCAATCCACTTGATTCCTTCCCGCAGGTGGCCGCACAGGTCCCCCTCGGTAATCTGCATGTGGTACAGGTCCCAGTTGATGCGGACCATGGGACTGTTCACTTCGCGGCAGATACGGATGGCCGGAGCCGAGCCGTAGAGGCAATGCCCCTTGTGGTCCACGCGAATGTTCATCGGTTCCAGAATCATCATCACGCCGTAGCGTTCGGCCACGGGAGCCGCGCGACGCAGGCCCGTGATGATGTGCCGGTGCATCTGTTCCTGGGTCATGCCCGGCTGGTCGTCTCCGCCCACGACGGTCATCTTTTTGCACCGCAGCCGTTGGGCCACCTGGCAGGCTTCCTCGATGGCCTTGACGAACCGGTCGTGGTTTTTGGGGTTGTTCAGCCCGGGGCGGAACCCCCAGGCGGTGAACTGAGCCACTTCCAGCCCCAGTTCCTGAGTCAGCCTGGCCACGGCGTCGATGTCCTTGGTGCGCCAGTTCCAGAACTCGATGGCCGGAAAGCCGAACTGGGCGGCGCGGCGGATTCGTTCCAGGAAGGGGAGCTTGCGCCACCACATTTCGATGTTGACGGCAAAGCGGGTGTGAGGAGTACGGCCCAGCTCCTCGGGCCCGAGTTGGTTTTGCTTTGGTTTGTTGCCCTGCTGCTGGGCCAGCGCGGCCGAAGCGTTCAGAGCGGCTGCGGTCGAGGCGGCTGCCGCCGTGGCCAGAAAAGCGCGTCGGGAAGCGGACGTCATGGCAGTATCTCCGTTGGGCAAAGGGGGGCGTTCCGGGACGCAGAGGCGTATCCGATTGTGTCTTGTTCGAGCATACTCGGCCCGGTACGGGATGCAAAACGCTGCGCGTGAGTTTTGCACCGGCCGGGCAGGAGCAAGGCTACCGTTGCTTTACCGCATGCTCCTTACGGCGGCAAGCCGCAGACGATTTGCGCTCGCAGATCTCGCAGATAACGAGCTACCGATTACGAATTACGAGTACGAGCACGAGTGATCGTTTTTTCACTGGTGCGGAAGCACCCGCGCAAGGCGCACGGCGCAAGCCGCAAGCCCATTCTTGCCCGGTGCGGAAGCACCTCGCTCAAGACACAAGACCCAAGACGCAAGACTCCCGAAACCTCACTCCTGGTTTCCGTTCTTGCCGTTTTCCAGCACTTCGATCCGCAAGCGTTGGATTCGCCGCGGCGTGGCTTCCAGCACGGTGATGCGGAGGTTGTCTCGTTGCAGTTGTTCGCCGGGGCGGGGTATCCGCCCCAGGGTGCTGAACACGTAGCCGCCGATGGTGTCGAAGTCGCCGTCTTCTTCCAGATGCAGGCCCAGCCGGTCGTTCAGCTCGTCCAGGTGGACTTTGGCCAGCACTTCCACAGTGTGTTCGTCGATTTGTTTGATTTCTTCCACGGGCTGGCGGTCGTATTCGTCCACGATTTCACCGACGATTTCTTCCAGGATGTCCTCGATGGTCACCAGACCGGACACCCCGCCGTATTCGTCCAGCACGATGGCGATGTGGTTCTGCGTGCGCTGAAACTCTTCCAGCAGGTCGTCCACTCGCTTGGTTTCCGGCACGAAATACGGTTCCCGCAGCAGGGGTTCGATGGGTCGTTGCCGGGCCTGGGGGTCTTCGGCCAACACGGGCAGCAGGTCCTTGGCGTAGAGCACGCCGACGATGTCGTCCCGGTTTTCTCGGTGAACCGGAATCCGGGTGAATCCCCGCTGGATGATTGCCTCCAGGGCCTGGCCCACAGTGGTTTTCAGAGGGAGGGTGAACATTTCGGTCCGAGGGGTCATGATGTCGGCCACGTCTACGTCGCGCAGCCGGATGACACCGACGAGCATTTCGTGGTAATCTTCCTCCAGCACCCCTTCGCGATGGCCGCGGGAGACGATTGTGCGCAGTTCTTCCTCGAAGGCGTCCTCCGAAGGCAGGGGGCGCTCGCGGCCCGCCAGGCGGTGAATCACCACGTCCACAAACTCGCTCACGGCCACCAGCGGAGTCATTACCCGGCGGATGAGCCACAGCAGGTTCCAGAAGTGATAGACGAACCAGGCGGCTCCCAGTCGGGTAAGCGTGCGCGGCAGCCAGAGCTGGAACAGCAGATAGACCGCCACCACCGCGACGAACACGCCGGCGGTTACGCCGAAGGAGGGGCGTCCTTCCGGGGCAAAGCGGCCCAGGGCCCAGGCTTCCGCCAGCAGAATCCACGCCACGGTGGCCAGTCCTTGCAACGACTCGACGCCCAAGGCTGCCTGGTCGTCGTGGGCCAGGATTTCGCGGAACCGCTGTTTGTCCTCGTTGCGGCGGCAAATCTCTTCCAGCTCGCGGCGGGAAAACTCCTGCAGCGCCCGCCGTCCCCAGGCCGCCAAGAACGAAAGCACCAAAGCGACCACAGCCATGCCGAAGTAGCCTTGGTCACTCACGATTCATCCCTCCCCGCTTGCGAAGGGCCTGCCTCGGACGCGGCAATCTGCTTCAGCCGTGGGCCGAGCCGTGCCAGGTAGTCGTGCTGTCGGGCTTCCATCTCGGCCCGAGCCGTCTCGCTGGTATCTTCGTAACCAACCAGGTGCAACGCCCCGTGGATGACGTAAAGCAGCAACTCTTCTTCCGGGGTGAGCCCGTACTGGGGCGCTTGGCGGCAGGCGGTCTGGGCGCTGACGACGATTTCGCCTTCCAGGGCGTGTTCGGACCTTTCCATGGGGAAGGTAATGCAGTCAGTGGCCCAGTCGTGATTGAGAAACCGGCGGTTCAATTCGCGGATGGCCGCGTCGTCCACCAGCAACAGGTTGACCTGGGCCACGGCGATGCCGTGGTCGGCCAGCACGGTGCGAACCGCTTCGGCCAACAACGGCTCGGGCAGCGTCAGGTGCCGCTGCGAGTCGAGCACCCGCACGCGAATCGCTGTGCCGGAAACGTCAGCTTCTTCGGACATGAATCAGGCCTTTGGGGATCGCACCAGGGAAAGAGTCGTTTCGGCCTCCGAGCCGCCAGAGCCGGGCCGCGATTCTGGTTCGCGGGAGCGGGACTCCTCCGCAGCCGTCCCCGGAGGTGGTTGCCGCTCTGCCTGGGATTCTTCCTGGCCCGGGTACTTCACCCGACCGTGGTACATGGCCACCAGCGATTTGACCAGCGAAGCTTTAATCAGGTCCAGTTGCCGCATGGTCAAGTCGCATTCGTCGAACTGGCCGTCCTGGAGCTTATCCGAAGCAATGATTTCGACCAGGTTGGCCAGTTGAGCGGGCGTTGGCTCCTTTAGCGTGCGGCTGGCGCTTTCCACCGCGTCGGCCAGCATGAGGATGGCTGCCTCCTTGGTCTGGGGCCTGGGCCCCGGATAGCGGTACTCCTCCTCTAGCACCGTTTCGTCTTCTTCTTGGGCCTGGCGACATGCCCGGTCGTAGAAGTACCGCACCAGCGTCGTGCCGTGGTGCTGGCGGATCAGGTCGATAATCGGCTCGGGCAGTCCGTGCTGCTGGGCCAGCACCACTCCGTCGCGCACGTGGGCGATGATGGCCAGGGTGCTCACCTTGGGGGCCAGGGTGTCGTGGCAGTTGGGAGCTCCGCGTTGCTGGTTTTCGATGAAGTATTTCGGTTCGACCATCTTGCCCACGTCGTGAAAGTAGGCGCCCACGCGGACCAGTAAGCCCCGGGCCCCAATCGCCTCGGCGGCTGCTTCGGCCAGGGCGGCCACGTGGATCGAGTGGTTGTAGGTGCCGGGGGCTCGCCGGATGAGCTGTTGCAGCAGGGGATGGGAATTGTCGCCCAGTTCCAGCAGTTTCAGGTCCGTCAGGACGTCGAAGACCCGTTCGATCACCGGCAACAAGCCGGTCAGCAGAAAGCCCGCGGCCAGCGGAGCCAGGGCGGCGTGCAAAGCCCGAAAAACCAGATAGCGGTCCATCGGGGCATACTCCACCACCGCTACCAGCAGGGTGATGGTCGTAGCCATCAGTGCGGCAATCGAACTGATCTGAAGCAACCGCATGCGGCTGCGCACTTGGCCTAGCAGAAGCACCACCGTGCCAGTTACTCCCAGCAACAGGAGGAACTCGCCTGCCGAAGTGTCCAGAGCCAGCATGATGAGGGCACTTGCCGCCAGGGCCACAATCAGCCCGAACTGACGCCCAAAGGCCAACGCCGTAACCACCACCAGCAACAGCACCGGCACCAGTTCGGCTCGCCACGGGTCGGCATAGAGATAGACTCCCGCAGGAATCGACGCGGTGGCCAGCACCAGGAACGCCAGATATCGGGTTCGGGTTTTCCACAGTTGAGGGCACCGGCGTAAAGCATAGGCTCCCACCAGTAGCAACACGCCCAACACGCACCCCAGCAGTCCGAATATCCGCGGCCACAATTCGCCCTGCTGCCAGAGCCGGACGACCCAGGCCCGGTGTTCGGTCCGTAACAGTTCCAGGTGTTCTTCGTTCAGGGGGACCAGCGCCGGAGCCAGCAGTTGGCCAGGCTGGTAGTGGATAATCCGGTCCGGGACGCGGCGGGCGGCTTGTTGTTCCAGCCGCAGTGTTTCGGCCCGATCCAGCGAAAGCGTTTCCGCCAGCCGGTGCCGCAGGAAGGCGAACAGGGCATCGGCCACAGGGGCCAGAGCCGGATCGTTTTTCAACTGCCGATGCAGCCAGGAGCCTTCCTGGCTTTGCTCGCCGATGAGCACTCGCGAAACGGGCACCCGCAACCGCTGGCCGCCATCGGGAGGGATGACGTAGATTTCGCTCCGGTTGGCCCCTTGGTGCTGCAACGCCTTGAGTAGCCCTTGCCGTTCCAGCGGCTGCAAAACCCGGGCCAGAGCTTGTTCCAACGATCCGCTCTTTCGGGCCGCTTGTAGCAGGTGGTGCCGGAACTGCTCGAAGCGTTCTTCTTCTTGCTCGCGGGTGGGCGGCTCCTCGGCGGCGCCGGCCTGGGCGTGCGGTTGGAACTCGTTCCACAGAGCCGGTGGCACTTCTTCCCAGGAGTTGGCGTCGGTCAGTTGCCGCAGCTTTTGCAGCAGCTCCTGCCGTACCTGAATCAGCGGCTGGGGCTGGTTGCGATAGGCCCGGGGCGTGTTCTGCCGGGCCAGATTTCGGGCCTGCTGCGTGCCGCGCGGGTCGGCAAGCGAGAACCCCACTCGGGCTACCAGGTCGCGGGTGGGTACGTCCCCCAAGCGATAAGGCAAGGGCGGATTCCAAGGCCGCAGTCCCCACCAGACCGCCACGGCTGCCAGCAACGCCGGCAGCAGGCGTATCCAGAACCGGGGGAGACGGACCATGCGGCTCCAACGGCTCCAGAGGCCCGGCGGAGCCCCCAAGGCGGCAACCCGGGCCGAACGAGCTTGCTTGGACGATGTGGATTGGGACATCGGTTTCGTCGCGGTGGCTTCTCTTGCCGGTCTGAAGACCGACAAGGTTCGCCCATCGGGCAACGGATCAAGTGGCTTTATGCCCCTTGTCCCGCTGCTCGGAAGTACCGCGTCCGTCGGAAGCGTTTGCCCGCTCTTGGGATTGTAGGGGTTTTTCGTACGCCTTTACGATCTGATTGACTAGCGGATTGCGAACGATGTCCTCGGCGTGCATCCACACCTGGGCGATGCCCGGGATGCCTTGCAGCCGGTCCAAAGCGTCCCGCAACCCGCTCAGCCGTCCCGAGGGCAGGTCGGTCTGGGTCACGTCTCCCGAAATGACCATCTTGGCCCCTCGGCCCATCCGTGTCAAAAACATCTTCATCTGCGAGACGGTGGCGTTCTGCGCCTCGTCCAGGATGATGAACGCTTCGTTGAGCGTGC